>CADEDE010000004.1 GCA_902825995.1 uncultured Burkholderiales bacterium | reverse complement strand
GCTGAGTTGCCATCATCGGCCGGGCTTCGTAGCGTCTGCCGCCCAGACTCCTAGCGCGGACCGCGCACGGCATACGGCGCCGACATGACGGCCGGCACGCTGATCGAAGTGGCGTTGCGGCGCGATCGCGTTGTCGTCGTCGGCTGCCTGCTGTTCGTGATGGCCTTGTCCTGGGCCTACCTGCTCAGCGGCGCCGGCATGATGCAAGCGATGGGCGACATGCTGATGCCGATGAGCAGCGGGCCGTGGACGCCGGGCCATGCGCTGGTCGTGCTCGTGATGTGGGCCGTGATGATGGCCGCGATGATGCTGCCCAGCGCCGCGCCGATGATCCTGCTGCATGCCACGCTGGCGCGGCGCCAGGGCGAACGCGCTGCGCCGGCCATGGCCTCGGGCGCCGTTGCGGCAGGCTACCTCGCGGTCTGGGCCGCCTTCAGTGGGGCGGCGACGACGCTGCAGTACGGCCTCGAACAAGCCGCGCTGCTGTCGCCGATGATGCAAACCAGCAGCCGCGTGCTCGCCGCCGCGGTGCTGATCGCCGCCGGGCTGTACCAGTGGACGCCGCTGAAGCAGGCCTGCCTGCGCCATTGCCGCTCGCCGCTCGACTTCGTCATGGCCCACTGGCGCCCGGGCCCGCGCGGCGCCTTCGCGATGGGCTTGCGCCATGGCAGCGTCTGTGTCGGCTGTTGCTGGCTGCTGATGCTGCTGCTGTTCGTCGGCGGCGTGATGAACCTGGCCTGGATCGCCGGCATCGCCCTGTTCGTGCTGGTCGAAAAACTCAGCCCCGCCGGCCACTGGGTCGGCCGCGGCGCCGGACTGTTGCTGATCATCTGGGGTGCTGCGACGCTGTTCGCCGCCACCTGAGAAGGCTGTTTGCCGGCGCCTCGGGCTTTGTGATCGACCTCTTTGGCTTGTCGGTCGACGAGGCTCGGCAGCGGTTCCCGTCGGTCTATCCAACGGGTGGTTATTCGGCGAGCCCCGCAGGGAACTGCGACCGGCGCTGTTCGGCTTGTCGCGCTACATCGCCACGGTTGAAACGAGTAGGCACCGCACGATTCAGTTTCTCGATGCCAGCATCCTCCCAGACAATATGGTGATCGCGATCGCGATCGCGATCGCGAGCGCTGATGCGATGCATCACGGCGTGTTATCCAGTCGGGTTCATGTCGAATGGGCACTGGCCGCGGGCGGACGGCTCGGCATCGGCAATGACCCTCACTACAACAAGACTCGCTGCTTCGAGACCTTCCCGTTCCCCTCGGACGACACCGGTCTGACGCCAGCCCTGGCCCGCGACATTGCCCGAGCAGATGCGCACTGTGGCCGACATGCTGGCCGCGACTCCCGGTGCCCACGCCGAAGCCGCGTTGGCCGAACGCTTCAGCGGCCGCGGCGCGTGGAAGAAACGCCTGCCGCAAATCCTGCAGACGCTGGAAGCCCTGGGCCGGGCGCGCCGCGAGGGCGAACGCTGGCGCGCGTGAAGCGCCCGCAGGCCGCAGGGCAGGGGCGTCAATCGGCTGCCAAGGCGTGGATGATCGGGCAGTTGCCCTTGGCCGTACCGCTGTCGCACTGGCGCAGCAGCGCGACCAGCGCCTTGCGCATCGCCTTCAGGTCGCCAAGCTTGCTGTCGATGACCGCCAGCTTGTGCGCGGCCAGTTCGCGTGTCTCGCCACAGGCGTGGGCCGCGTCGAGTTCGAGCAGGCTGCCGACTTCTTCCAGGGTGAAGCCCAGCACCTGCGCCCGCTTGATGAAGTGCACGCGCCTGAGCGCATCGGCGGCATAGCGGCGCTGGCCGTTGACCGGCTTGTCCGGCTGGGGCATCAGGCCGCGGCGCTGGTAATAGCGGATCGTCTCGACGTTGACGCCGGCTTCATCGGCCAGTCGCCCTATGGTCAGCGCGGCCATCGTCTGCACCCCTTGACTCCGTACCATGGTACGGTCTCTAGACTGCACGCCATCGGATTGGTTCAGCTGTTCAATCGCACGAATGCCATCGTTCAAGTTCAGGGGCTCGCTGGTCGCCGGCGCGCTGGCCGCCATCGGCGCCTCGGTGTGCTGCGTCGGGCCGCTGCTGCTGCTCACGCTGGGCATCGGCGGGGCCTGGATCGCCCATCTCACGGCACTGGAGCCGATGCGACCGTGGCTTATCGCGGCGACGCTGCTGTTCCTCGGCCTGGCGTTCCGGCGCCTGTATTTGCAGCCGCAGGTGTGCGAGCCGGGCGCGGTGTGCGCAGAGCCGATCGTCCTTGGGCGCCAGCGTCTGATCTTCTGGATCGTTGCGCTGGCGCTGCTCGCGTTGTTGTCGGTGCCTTGGTTGGCGCCGTTCTTCCTCTGAAAGGATCCCTCATGCGCCACTTCATCGCCGCCGGGCTTGCCGCACTGATGCCGCTGGCCGCAGCCGCCGCGACGCCGCGCACGGCCGTCCTCGATGTGCAGAATATGACCTGCGAGCTGTGCCCGGTCACGGTCAGGAAGTCGCTGGAGAAAGTGCCCGGGGTCAGCCAGGCGCAGATCGATTTCGCGAAGAAAACGGCGACCGTGACCTTCGATGCCGACAAGACCACCGCCGCGGCCTTGGTCAAGGCCACGACCGAGGCGGGCTACCCGTCGGCGGCCCGCAAATGACGGCAGGCACTCCCGCTCTCGAGTCGGTGCTGACCTGCCCGCAATGCGGCCACGCCAAGCGCGAAGTCATGCCGACCGACGCTTGCCAGTTCTTCTACGAATGCGGGCACTGCAAGGCCGTGCTGCGCCCGAAGGCAGGCGACTGCTGCGTTTTCTGTTCCTACGGCACGATCAAGTGCCCGCCGGTGCAGATGCAGCGCGGGTGCTCGAGCTGCGGCGCCTGATATCGCGTCCAGCGGCACCTTCACCGCTTTCGCCAGCGTCTTCAGCGTGGCGGCGGTGTGCACGAAGGCGCTGACCGCGGTGGTTTGCAGCTGCGGCAAGGGCAAGGCGAGCACGCACACGCCGTTGGGCAACTCGGCAAGCGGAGCGTCTGTTTGCGGCCTGTCGGGCAGTCGATGGCCGGGCGCTGGGGCCGTCGAAGGCGTGATACTCGAACCGATGCGGTCGAACTTCCATCCGCGATGATCGAGGCTGGGCTGTATGACGCGTAAACGCGGTTGGGGTTTGCTGTTGGCGCTGAGCCTGCCGATATTGATGCTGCTGGGCTGGTCGCAGCTTCAGGCGCAGAAATCGCGCGTCAATCTGGAGCGCTTCGAGGAGTGGTCGGCGGGTGGGTCGGGCGTGCTGATTCGGCCGCTTCTGCAGTACTTCCTGGAAACCCGCAGGCCGGCTGGGCCGGGCGATACCGCCCTGCCGCCAGTGCCAACAGGGATCGGGGTCAAGGCGTGGTCGATCGACAAGGACTCGATCCTGCGGGTGGCGTTGGATGCCAGGGTGGACGGCGATTGGGTGGTGCTCAACTATGTGCCGGTCGTTCGCACGGCCGACGCTGCCTTCTACGACTGCGCTAGCACGACATCGACGGCCCACATCGGCAGGTTCTGCCACGCCGACGTGCTGCGGTCCGTCGCCGACATCCCCGCGCAGCTGCAGGCGAACGCCAGGACCCTATCCGCGATGCCGGCGATCGTCAGCGCCTCGGGCGTCGAGTTGCCTTCAGGCGTGGCCGCCGGCAGCGTCGTGGTGGCGCCGCCGAACGCGGCGGATCTGAACCACTGCGGATTCCAGTGCGTCAAGCCGCAAAGCTGCGTCACGCCGCGGCCCGTGGCTTGCGGTCGAGACGTGGAGGAAGGCAACAGCCGCTGGCTCGACATCGCGGCAACCGGCAGCGATTTCCGGGGCAGCGAGTTCGCAACCCGCACGCAAGCCGATCAGGCCTGCGCGCAATCCTTGGGTGCGGGTTTCCGCGTGCTGGAGTCTTCCAGCCTCGGTGGCGTCTTCAGGCTCGCCGGTGGCAGGGAGTACTGGGTGCACAACGCTGCGTACCCACAGCGCAACTGCTGGCAAACCGACTACCGTTGAGGCGCGCGGCGGCGGCGTTGCATGCGTGCCTCGTCGAGCACGGTGTGAACAGTCAGGCCGACCGTCAGCACCTGATGCAGGGCCGCGATGACCCGGTCTTCGTGGCTCTGCGCGGCAGGGCGCGGCACCGGCGGCGGCATTGGCGCCGGAGCCATCGCATCGCGTCTGGCCGCGCGCGCCACGGGCCTGGCAGCCTCTGGCCACGGGCGCCACGCGGGCTCGGGCGGCGGCAGGGTGCTGCGCAGCGGCTGTGCGGCGGCCCGCGGCGCGGTGGTCCAGGCTTTGAAGCCCCACGCCGCCAACAGGCACGCCAGGCCCAGCGCCAGCCATTCCTTGCGCAGGCGCGGCCATTCGGCCCAGGCCGGCGGCGCGGCGCCCGACCAGACTTGAACCTGCACAGCGTCGAGGTCGAGGTTGCCCATCTGCATCAGGCCGAGCATCGGCGCCACGTTGCGCTCGCCGCGAAAACTCACCCGCGTGCTGATGGCGCTGAGGGTCACCGGCTGGCCCGCTGCCAGGCCGGCGCGGGCGATGCGCGGCAGCGCCAGCACCAGCTCGCGGCTGGCAGTCACCGACTCGCGCAGCCGCCAGCCGGCTTGCCACTGCGCGTGCACATCGCCGGCGGCTTTGGCCACGCCGCTGACGGTCAATACCAGGGTGTAGGGGTTGTGGCCGACGCCCGCGCGCTGCTCGGGGCCGATCCACGGCGAGCGGTCGGCAAACATCGATTGCTCGTTGCGCACGGTGTCGAGCGCCTGGCCCGCCGCCAGGGCGGCGTAACGGGCGATCGAATCCGGCGGCAGGCGGTATTGCGCGACCAGGCGCTCGCCGTGGGCGCGCGCCTCGCGCTCCGCGGCCGGGGTGGCCGCCGCCGCGAACAGGCCGACCGCGGCGAGCAGCAGCCCATATCGCATCCACGCGCTGCCGAACATTGTCCTCGCCCCTCCGAGCGGGCAATTGTGTGGACCCGCCCACGGCGGCGCGAGACCCGGAACGGGTGGGGTCTGGCCAGGCGGGGCCGTCAGCCGGCCGCTGGAAAGGGCGCGTGCGCAGGGGCCGGGTACAGCGCCTGTACCGCTTCGCGCAGCGCCTGCTCGCCGCCGTCGCGCAGCACAATCGTCTGCGCATTCGCCACGCCGGCATAGTTGCGCTGCATCGATTTCAGATACATCGGGTCGTAGTGCCGGTGCATCAGCTCCGCAAAGACCTCGGCCCATCGGCCCTCGCGGGCCAGGGATTGCCAGTGCTCGACGGCATCGAGCCCGCGCAGCTCGACCAAGGTTTGCAAGTGGCCGCAAAAGCGTTCGACTTGCCCGGCGAAGAAGCCGTACTCCTCGAGCAGCAATTGCACGCGTGCGGTGTCCGGCATGGTCAGCATGACCACCCGGCCAGTGCTGCGCATTCGATCGAGCAGGGCGGTGGGGAGCTGCAATTGGCCGATCCTGCGGCTTTCGCTTTCGACATAGACCGGCCGTGCCGCGTCGAAGGCCGCGAGGCCGTGCCAGAGCTGGGTCTCGAAGGCTTTCTGCGTCGGTTGCGGCTGGTCGGGCAGGCCGCCGAGCACCGAACCGCGGTGTCTGGCCAGGCCTTCGAGGTCAAGCACCTGCGCGCCGGCCGCGGCCAGGGCTTGCAACAGGCGCGTCTTGCCGCTGCCGGTGCGCCCGGCGATCACGCGGTAATCGAACTTCGACGGCAGCGTTGTCAGCTGCTCGCGCACCTGCTCCCTGAACGCCTTGTAGCCGCCTTGCAGGAGCGTCGTGCGAAAGCCGATCTGATCGAGAAACCAGGCCAGCGTGCCGCTGCGCTTGCCGCCGCGCCAGCAATAGACCAGCGGCAACCAGTCGCGCGGCTTGTCCTGCACATGGGCCTGCAGCAGTTCGCCGATGCGAGCGGCCACCATCGCGGCGCCGACCTTCTTGGCATCGAAGGGCGAGACCTGTTTGTGCTCGGTGCCGACTTCGCGGCGCTCGTCGTCGTCGAGCACCGGCCAGTTGACGGCGCCGGGCAAATGGTCTTCGGCGAATTCGGCGGGCGAGCGGGCGTCGATGATCGTGTGGAAGGCGGCCAGGCGCTGCATCGCCTCGGCGGCGCTCAACGTGACAAGGCTCATGCCGCTTGCGCCGCCAGCGTATCGAGCAGCTCGCTCTCGATGGCGATCTGCGCGCGGTTGTGTTGCAGCTCGGGCCCGTCGATCAGGAAGGTATCTTCGACGCGCTCGCCCAGGGTGCTGATCTTCGCCAGTTGCAGGTTGATATGGTGCCGCGCCAGCACGCGCGCAATGCCATAGAGCAGGCCGGCGCGGTCGCTCGCGCTGACACTGAGCAGCCAGCGCTGCGCGCGCTCGTCGGGGCGCAGCGACACGCGCGGCGTGACCGGGAAACTTTTCACGCGCCGCGAGACGCGCCCGCGGCGCGGCTCGGGCAGCGCGCCGGTGGCGGCCAGGGCTTGCGCCAATTGCGTCTCGACCAGCGAGATCAGGTCGCGGTAGCCGGCCGGGTCGCCGGCCTCGACATTCGGGTGCACCAGCTGGAAGGTATCGGGCGCGAAATGTGCGCGCGTGGTGTGGACCTTGGCGTCGAGCACCGAGAAGCCGGCATTGTCGAAATAGCCGCAGATGCGCGCGAACAGGTCGGGGATATCGGGTGCATAGACCAGCACCTGCAAGCCTTCGCCGACCGACGAGGCGCGCGCGCTGACGACAGGCGCAGCGGTCTTCACATGGCGCCAGAGCACGCGCGCATGCCAGGCCAGATCGGTGGCGTCGTGGCGCGCGAAATAGCTGACTTCGAGCGTTTTCCACAGCGGCGCTTCGGTGCCCGGCAGTTGCGAGGCCAGCGCCAGCAGGGATCGCGCTTCGGCCTTGCGTGCTTCGAGTTCGGCGTCGAGGTTGGGGCGGGTGCCGCCGAGCGAGCGCAGCGTGAGGCGAAACAAATCTTCGAGCAGCTTGCCCTTCCAGGCATTCCAGACCTTGGGGCTGGTGCCGCGGATATCGGCCACGGTCAGCAGGTACAGCGCGGTGAGCGTGCGCTCGTCGCGCACCTGCTTGGCAAAAGCTGCGATGACATCGGCGTCGGCGAGGTCTTCCTTCTGCGCGATGTGGCTCATCGTCAGGTGGTGGCGAACCAGGAATTCGATCAGCGCCGCATCCTCGCGCGGCAGCGCATGGTCGCGGCAGAAGCGCCGCACCTCGGCCCCGCCGAGCTGCGAATGGTTGCCGCCGCGGCCCTTGGCCACGTCGTGGAACAGGGCCGCGACGTACAGCACATACGGTCGCTCGAACTGGGCCGCCAGTTGCGAGCAGAAGGCGTACTCATGGGCGTGCTCGGGAATCAGGAAACGGCGCACATTGCGCAGCACCATCAGGATGTGCTGATCGACGGTATAGACGTGGAACAGGTCGTGCTGCATCTGACCGACGATGCGGCGGAAGACCCACAGGTAGCGCCCCAGCACCGAGGTCTGGTTCATCAGCCTGAAGGCGTGGGTCTGGCCCTCGGGCTGCCGCAGGATTTCGACGAAGCGCGCGCGGTTCACCGGGTCGCTGCGAAAGGCCGCGGTCATCACCAGGCGCGCGTTGTACAGCGCGCGCAGCGTGCGCGCCGACAGGCCCTCGATGCCGGCGGTTTGCTGGTAGAGCAGAAAGGTTTCCAGAATCGCGTGCGGCTGGCGCTGGTACAGATCGTCGCTGGCCACTTCGAGCATGCCGGCACGGTCGAAGAAGCGCTCGTTGATCGGCCGCATGGCCTCGGCTTCACGGCCCCCGATGCGGGCCTCGATGTTCAACAGCACGATCTGGTTGAGTTGGACCACCGCCTTGGCGGCCCGGTAGTAGCGCCGCATCAGCAGCTCCGACACGCGTTGGCCCTTGTGGACCGGCAGGCCCAGGCTCTCGGCCACGGCGGTCTGCAAGTCGAATACCAGGCGGTCTTCGCGCCGCCCGGCAATCATGTGCAGGCGCGCGCGGATCAGCTTCAGCACGCCTTCGTTGTGCTGCAATTGTCGGGCCTCGAAGGGCGTGACCAGGCCGTTGGCCGCCAGCTCGTTCCAGGTGCGGCCCAGGCCGGCGCTGCGCGCGACCCAGATCAGCAATTGCAGATCGCGCAGGCCGCCCGGGCTTTCCTTGCAATTCGGTTCGAGCGAGTACGGCGTGTCTTCGTATTTGGTGTGGCGCTGGCCCATCTCGAGCGTCTTGGCGCGCAGGAAGGCGTGCGGGTCGCGCTCGGCGAGCAGGCGCTCGTGCAGGGCGTTGAACAATTTCTTCGGGCCGTGCACCAGGCGGCTCTCGAGCAGCGCGGTCTGCACCGTCACGTCGCGCGCGGATTCGCTCGCACATTCGTCGATGCTGCGCACGGAGGAGCCGATTTCCAGGCCGATGTCCCAGCAGGCGGTGATGAAACGCTCGACGGCCGGGCGCGCCTCTTCGGCCGGCAGACCGTCGGGCAGCAGCACCAGCACATCGACATCGGAATAGGGAAACAGCTCGCCGCGGCCATAGCCGCCGCAGGCCACCAGGGCCGCGCCGGCCGGCATCATCGTTGCAACCCACAACTCGCCGAGCGTGGCATCGACCAATCTGGCCAGGCCGCGGGTCAGCGTCGTGGCCGCCGTGGTGCTGGGCCGCGCCGCGGCGAAACATTCGATCAGCCCCGACTTGTCAACGGCCAGGCGCAGCCGCAGGCTGGCCACCCCACTTGCTGGCTGGCCAAGGGCGGACATCGGCTCAGGCCGTCGCGGTGGCGGGTGTGCGCGCAGCAGTCGTCACGAACGCCGGCAAGGCCGGGCTGCCGGCCGAGAGCGTCAGCACCTCGTAGCCGCTATCGGTCACCAGCACGGTGTGCTCCCACTGCGCCGAGAGCGAGCGATCGCGCGTGACGATGGTCCAGCCGTCATAGCTGCCGCCCTTGCGGTCTTCGCGGATATCGCGCTTGCCGGCATTGATCATCGGCTCGATCGTGAAGACCATCCCCGGCACCAGCTCTTCGAGCGTGCCGGGGCGCCCGTAATGCAGCACCTGCGGCTCTTCGTGGAAGCGCTTGCCGATGCCGTGGCCGCAGAATTCGCGCACCACGGAGAAGCCCTGCTGCTCGGCGAAGACCTGGATCGCGTGGCCGATATCGCCCAGGCGCGCGCCCGGCTTGACGCGAACGATGCCCTTCCACATCGCGTCGTAGGTCAGGCTGCACAGGCGCCTGGCCGCGATGCTGCCTTCACCGACGATATACATGCGGCTGTTGTCGCCGTGCCAGCCCTCGGGCGTGATCACGGTGATATCGATATTCACGATATCGCCGTTCTTCAGCGGCTTCGCATTCGGGATGCCGTGGCAGACCTCGTGGTTGACCGATGCGCACAGCGAGGCCGGATAGGGCGGGTAGCCGGGCGGCGCGTAGTTCAGCGTGGCCGGCACGGTGCCCTGGACCTTGACCATATGTTCGTGGGCGATGCGGTCGATCTCGATCGTGGTCACGCCCGGCTTGATCAGCGGCGTCAGCAGGTCCAGCACTTCCGAAGCCAGGCGGCCGGCCACGCGCATGCCCTGGATATCGGCGGCTGTCTTGATGGTCATCGTCATGGGCGCGAATTATCCCATCGGCCCCGTAAAATCGCCGCCTCTGCCGGTTTCAACCCTTCCCCACGCCCCGATGTCCGCTTCGCCCAAGCATCTGCTGCACTTCGAGGGCGGCAACGCCTTGTCCACGTTTCGCGCCCAGGCCTTGCTGGCACACCTGCGCGTGACCTGCCCGCGGATCGACGGCCTCAGCGCGCGCTTCGTGCATTGGGCCTGGAGCGATGCGGCGCTGGACGGCGGCGCGCGCGACAAGCTGGCGGCCTTGTTGGCGTATGGCGATGGCGCGCCGGTTTTGAGCGAGGGCGCGTTGGTGGTCGTGATGCCGCGCCTGGGCACGGTGTCGCCGTGGGCCAGCAAGGCCACCGATATCGCGCACAACTGCGGTCTGGCGCTGCACCGCATCGAGCGGGTCACCGAATTCCACCTGCGAGTCAAGGCCGGCTTGATCGGCAACCAGCCGCTGTCGACCGACGAGTTGCAGGCCGCCGCCGAGGCCCTGCACGACCGCATGACCGAAAGCGTGGCTTTCGAGCGCGAGGCGGCGCGGCATCTGTTCGACGAGCGCGAAGGCGCAGCGATGGCGCAGGTGGATATTCTTGGGCGCGGCGCTGCTGCGCTCGAGGCGGCCAATCGCGAGTGGGGCCTGGCCTTGTCGGCCGACGAGATCGATTACCTCGCCGCGGCCTTCAAGAAAATCGGCCGCAACCCGACCGATGTTGAGCTGATGATGTTCGCGCAGGCCAACAGCGAGCATTGCCGGCACAAGATTTTCAACGCCGAGTTCGTCATCGACGGCAAGCCGCAGCCGCTATCGATGTTCGGCATGATCCGCAACACCGAGAAGTTGTCGCCGCAGCAGACGCTGATCGCCTACAACGACAACGCGGCGGTGATGCAGGGCGGCGCCATCGAACGCTGGCTGCCGCAGGGCTTCACCAATGCGCCGATCTATGCCGCGCGCGAGGAAGTCGCGCATGTGCTGATGAAGGTCGAGACGCACAACCACCCGACGGCGATCTCGCCCTTTCCCGGCGCATCCACTGGCGCCGGTGGCGAGATCCGCGACGAGGGCGCAACCGGGCGTGGCGCCAAGCCCAAGGCCGGCCTGACGGGATTTTCGGTCAGCAACCTGCACTTGCCGGGGACCGACGAGCCCTGGGAGCGCACACCTGATCAACCGCAGGTCGGCAAGCCCGCGCATATCGCCTCGGCGCTGCAGATCATGACCGAGGGGCCCCTGGGCGGGGCGGCCTTCAACAACGAATTCGGGCGCCCGAACCTGGGCGGCTATTTCCGCGTCTTCGAGCAGAGCGTGGCCGGCGTGCAGCGCGGCTATCACAAGCCGATCATGATTGCCGGCGGCCTGGGCACGATCGTCGAAGGCCAGACGACGAAGATCGTCTTCCCGGCCGGCACATTGCTGATCCAGCTCGGCGGCCCGGGGATGCGCATCGGCATGGGCGGCGGTGCGGCGAGTTCGATGGCCGCGGGCAGCAATGCCACCGCGCTGGATTTCGATTCGGTGCAGCGCGGCAACCCGGAAATCCAGCGCCGCGCGCAGGAGGTCATCGACCATTGCTGGGCGCTGGGCACCAACAATCCGATCCTGGCGATCCACGATGTCGGCGCGGGCGGCATCAGCAACGCGTTTCCCGAACTCGTCGATGGCGCGGGCCGCGGCGCGGTCTTCGATTTGAGCCAGGTGCCGCTCGAAGAAAGCGGCCTGGCGCCGAAGGAAATCTGGTGCAACGAAAGCCAGGAGCGCTATGTCATCGCGCTGAATCCCGACCTGCTGCCGCTGTTCGAGCAGATGTGCGCGCGCGAGCGCTGCCCGTTCGCGGTGGTGGGTGTGGCGACACAGGCAAAGCAGTTGGTACTGGCGAACCCATCGACGCGCGCCATCGACATGCCGATGGACGTGCTGCTGGGCAAGCCGCCGAAGATGGTCCGCGATGTGCGGCGCATCGAGCGCCGCGGCGAGGCGCTGCGGCTCACCGGGGTCAAGCTCGACCAGGTGGCCTTCGATGTGCTGCGCCACCCCACGGTGGCCAGCAAGCGCTTCCTGATCACCATCGGCGATCGCACGGTCGGCGGCCTTTCGCACCGCGATCCGATGGTCGGGCCGTGGCAGGTGCCGGTGGCCGATTGCGCGGTGACCCTGGCCGACTACCGCGGCTATCGCGGCGAGGCGATGAGCATGGGCGAGCGCGCGCCGCTGGCAGCCCTCGACGCGCCGGCCTCGGGCCGCATGGCGGTGGCCGAGGCGATCACGAATTTGCTCGCTGCGCCGATCGAGCTGTCGCACGTGAAGCTGAGCTGCAACTGGATGGCCGCCTGCGGCGAGCCGGGCGAGGATGCCGCGCTCTACGACACGGTGCGCGCGGTCGGAATGGAACTCTGCCCGGCGCTGGGCATCGGCGTTCCGGTGGGCAAGGATTCGCTGTCGATGCGCATGCGCTGGAGCGACGGCGATGCGGTCAAGCAGGTCACCGCACCGGTGTCACTGATCGCGACGGCCTTCGTCACGCTCGACGATGTGCGTGGCACGCTGACACCGCAGTTGCAGGACGGCGATACCGCGCTGATCCTGATCGACCTCGGCGCCGGCAGGATGCGCCTGGCCGGCTCGATGCTGGCGCAGGTGCTAGGCCAGTTCGGCTGCAACGAAAAGGATGGGGTACCCGACCTCGACGATGCGCAAATGTTGAAGGCGCTGGTCATGGCCATCAACCAACTGCGCCGCGACGGCATGCTGCTGGCCTACCACGACCGCAGCGACGGCGGCCTGTGGGCGACGGTCTGCGAAATGGCCTTCGCCGGCCACCGCGGCGTGAGCCTGAATGTCGATCTGCTGGTCACCGAAGGCGACGGCATCGCCGACAGTCGCGCCGATGTCGGCGACTCGAAAAACTGGGCCCACCAGATCAGCGAGCGGCGCAACGAACGCACGCTCGCGGCCCTGTTCAATGAAGAGCTCGGCGCCGTGATCCAGGTGCGAACGGCCGACCGCGACGCCGTGATGGCGGTGCTGCGCGGGCGCGGCCTGTCGAAGCACTCGCACGCGATCGGCAAACCGAATGCGCGCGGCGTGATCGAGGTCTGGCGCGACGCAAAGGCGGTCTTCGCCGCACCGCTCGCCGATCTGCACCAGACCTGGGACGAAGTGAGCTGGCGCATCGCCCGCCAGCGCGACAACCCGGCCTGCGCCGATGCGGAACATACCCAGGCGGGGCGTGCCGACGACCCGGGTCTGCATCTGCATCTCGCATTTTCTCTCCCTCTCCCTCTGGGAGAGGGCCGGGGGCAAAGCGGGGGTTTCGAGCCGCATGCGGCGAGCCCGCTGAGCGGTGCCGGCTTGCAAGCCGGCACGCGCCCTGCAAGGGAGGGCGCGCCGGCCATTCACACCACGCGCCCCAAACTCGCCATCCTGCGCGAACAAGGCGTCAACTCGCAGCTCGAAATGAGCTATGCGATGGACCGTGCCGGCTTCGATACCTTCGACGTGCACATGAGCGATCTGCAAACCGGCCGCGCACGGCTGGACCAGTTCATCGGCGTTGTCGCCTGCGGCGGTTTTAGCTACGGCGATACGCTCGGCGCCGGCGAAGGCTGGGCGCGCTCGATCCTGTTCAACCCGACCCTGGCCGAACAATTCGCAGCCTTCTTCAACCGCAACGACAGCTTCGCGCTCGGCGTCTGCAACGGCTGCCAGATGATGGCGGCGCTGTCGCCGATCATCCCCGGCGCTTCGGCTTGGCCAAAGTTCACCCGCAACAAGAGCGAGCAGTTCGAGGCCCGTCTGTCGCTCGTGGAAGTGCTCGAATCGCCCTCGCTGTTTTTCAAGGGCCTGGCGGGCAGCCGCATCCCGATCGCGGTGGCGCATGGCGAAGGTTTCGCCGATTTTTCGCAGCGCGGCGACGCCCGAGCCGTACAGCGTGCGATGCGTTTCGTCGACAATGCCGGCCGGCCGACCGAGACCTACCCGGCCAACCCCAACGGCAGCCCCGACGGCCTGACCGCGGTGACCACCGCCGACGGCCGCTTCACCGTGCTGATGCCGCACCCCGAGCGCGTATTTCGCAATCTGCAGATGAGTTGGACGGGTGGCGACATCGGCGCGTCCAGCCCGTGGATGCGCATGTTCCACAACGCACGGCGCTGGGTGGGTTGAAAAGGGCTCGAGCCCAAAAGCCGGCTTTGATGCCGATCAACCGGTGCGATCCAAGCGCTCCTATTCTCTTCTTCATGCAAGGCTCGCGGTACATACTCCACCGATTCCGATGAGACCCATGCCGCGCACAAGCCACCTGAAACGTTTCGCCAGGCTGATGAGCTTCATCTGGCTGTTCAGCCTGGCTGTCAGCACGGCCAATGCCTGTATCTTGTCGGCGAGCCGTGCCGCCACGTCCCTGGCCGCGCATGTCGCGGCCTCGCCGGCGCTTGCAGCGCCCGGTGCGATTGCGGCGCACGACATCGGCCAGGAGCCCGGCGCCTGCCCGGCGGCCTGCAAGAGCTTTTGCGACAGCGAGCGCAGCACGGTCGCCAAGACCAAGAACGCCGAGGCCCCGGACCTGTCGGACATGGCGCCGTGCCCCGTGGCCACGCGCGCGTGGCGGCTGCGCGTCGCGCCGTGCGCCGATGAAGAAGCTGCGTGGTGGCTGGCTGCCGCACCACCGCGCCAGCTTGCGCCGGCGATCCAGTACCTGCGCCTGACGCTATAGCCGGCTCGCCGGGCTGCCGAGGGCATGGACTTTGTCCGCGCCCGCGCTGGCTCGCGCTCCCTGCTTCGCACGACCGCCGGTCGATGCCGAAGCGAATTCGCGTCGCCCTCAAATATTCCTCGACCCTTTGGAGTTCATCATGACTTTGCTGTACAAGTTTTCGATCGCCACCGCCCTGGCCCTGGCCCTGTCCACTCAGGCGCAGACCCCCGCCGACCGCCCCGCGGCCAAGCCCGCCGCCAGCGCGCCCGCCCCCGCCGACGGCATGGCCATGATGGACAAGCAGATGAAGGCCATGCGCGAGATGCACGACAAGATGATGCGTGCGCGCACGCCCGAAGAGCGCAACGCCTTGATGGCCGAGCAGATGAAGTTGATGCAGGACGGCATGGCCATGATGGGCGGCATGGGCGGCATGGGCGGCATGAAGGGCATGCCCGGCATGGGCGCACAGCCGGCCGATATGGGCGGGCGCCAGCAGATGATGGAAAAGCGCATGGAGATGATGCAGTCGATGATGCAGATGATGATCGACCGCATGCCCGCGGCGCCGGCGAAGTGAGGCCGCCATGACCACGACACCGCTTCGCACCGGCATCGCGCTGGCGATCACCGTCGGCCTGTTCTATGCCCTGTGCGCGCTGGTCTGGGCGCTGGCGCCCGGCCCGTTCCTGGCTTTCATGAACAACCTGTTCCACGGCATGGACTTCAGCGCCCTGGTCCAGCCGCGGCCGTTCGCGTGGCCGGGGTTCGGCGTGGCGCTGCTGGTGCTGAGCGCCTGGGCGATGCTGGCCGGGATGTTCTTTGCATGGTTGCTCAACCGGCTGGCGCGATGAGCAGCGCTCGGTGGCTCGAGAGGTCGGCACGATGAAGCTGCGCCCTGCCCATCTGGCGGTCGGCCTCGCGATACTGGCTGGCCTGGGCTTGCTGCTCGTCGCCGACCCCTTCGGCCGCCCGTCCGCGGGCCACGCCTTGCGGCCCGACGACGCGCGCGTGCTGGCGCAGGGCCAGCGGGTCTATCGGGCCCACTGCGCTGCCTGCCACGGCGCGCGCCTCGAAGGCCAGCCGAACTGGCGCGTGCGCGGACCCGACGACCGCCTGCCCGCGCCGCCGCACGATGCCGGCGGCCACACCTGGCACCACGCCGACGAGTTGCTGTTCCGCCTGACCAAGGACGGCGTCGCCAAGGCCGCGAAGCTGAAGGACTACGCCTCGGCGATGCCGGCCTACGGCGGCGTGCTCGGCGACGAAGAGATCGTCGCCGCGCTGTCGTGGATCAAATCGCAATGGCCTGCCGAGGTTCGCGCGCGGCATGACGAGATCAACCGGCAGGCCCGCCCATGATCGAGAGCTTTCCAAGGAGAGACGCATGAACCGCGACTGGTCGAAGTGGAATCAATGGCTGCTGTGGCTCGGCCTGGCGGCCGCGGTCGCCTGGCTGGTCGTCAACCACGGCGCCCACCTGTGGGAGGTGGCGCCGTTTCTGATCATCCTGGCCTGCCCGCTGATGCATTTGTTCGGCCACGGCGGCCACGGCGGGCATGGCCAGCCGCGGCAGGATCGCTCGCCCGATGCGGCGCCACCCAACGATGAATCGCCGCCGCGCCATTCGCATTGAGCGAGCCAGGAGATGTCATGAGATGTTCCCGATCCTGTGCGCGATGTATGTGCGCCTGTCGATCGCGGAAGAGCGCGAAGCGGCTGAGCGTTTCGGCGCTGAGTGGGAGCGCTACGCGAGCCAGACGCCGCGCTTCTTTCCCGGCTTCGGTGCATCCGGTCCGGCTCGCCGCGATGCGTGATGTTGACGCCGAATACGTATTGCGCCACCGAAAGCCACTGCCCCGATACATCGCGATGAACCCGGAGATTGCCATGACATTCAGCCACGCCAGGATCGCCAGCCTCTTTACGGCGATGCTGCCTGCCATCGCATCACCTCTTGCCTCGGCGCAAGCGCGCCTCGAGCGCGACGGCGTGGTGCTGTACTGGGGCCTGGTGCCGGCGGCCGTCGTGTCGGGCAAGCACGCGCTCGAAGAAATGCACGGCGTCGTGCCCAGGGACGGCGGTCAGAACCAGCACCTCGTGGTCGCGCTGTTCAAGGCCGACGGCCAACGCATCGGGGATGCCGTGGTGCAGGCCCGGCTGCATGAGGTCGGGATCGTCGATGCGGCGCCGAAATATCTGACGCCGATGACGATCGACGGCCAGGCCTCCTACGGCCAGTTGTTCTCGACCGCCAAGGGCGGGCCGCGCCAGTTCCGCATTCTGGTCAAGCTGCCGGGCCGCAGCGGCGCTATCGAGTTCACGCTGTCAGCGTGGTCGCCTCAGCGTGAAACGCGCTGACAGCAGGAGAGCCTCCATGCGCATCCACCGCTCGAGCATCGCCCAGGCCGTTCTCGCCGCCTTCGTCGCCATCGGCCTGTTCTTCATGGTGACGGAACACCGCGCGCATGCCTTCGGCGCGCTGCCCTGGGTTCTGCTGGCCCTGTGTCCGGTGCTGCTCTTGCTCGTCCTGTGGCACGACGGGCGCGGCGCAGCGGCCGGACCGCCGCCGACTCAGCGAGATCGGGGCCGGGAGTGAAGCGCCTGTGTTATTCGGCCACAGGCACGCCATCGAGCGCCGCTTGACGCATTTACCAGCGGCACTCATCCACTGTTGCCAAGGAGCATTCATGTCATCGCTACGAAGCATGTCCAGAGCCAGGATCGCCGTGTCGCTGGCCGCGCTGCTGCTGGCTGCATCGCCGCTGGCGGCAACGGCACCGGCGGCTGGCGCGGCGCCGGCCACCCAGTCGTCGGTCGATGGCGGGGTCACGGTCAAGGTGACGCCCAAGGCGATCGGCGCTGCCGGCAGCCGCTGGGAATTCAGCATCGTGCTCGACACCCACAGCGCCGATCTGAACGACGACCTGGCTCGAAGCGCCAGCTTGACGACCGACGACGGGCGCACGCTCAAGCCCTCGAGCTGGGTTGAGACGGTCCCAGGCAGTCACCACCGCGAAGGCGTGCTGGCCTTCGACGTGCCTGCGCCGCGGCCGGCGTCGATCGAACTGCGGATCGTGCGGCCGGGTGAAGCCGCCGCGCGCACATTCAAGTGGCAGCTCTGAGCGCCCGAAGGAGCGAGCCGATGAATGCCGAGCGCATGACACATACAGGCAGCCCCGCCGCCCCGATCGCGGCGACCGCTGCCGGAACGATCTACACCTGCCCGATGCACCCGGAGATCCGACAGGACCGCCCAAGCCATTGCCCCAAGTGCGGCATGACGCTCGAAGCGTTGTTGCCCGAACTCGAAGAAGGCGAGAACGCGGAGCTGCTGGACTTTCAGCGCCGCTTCTGGTGGACCCTGCCGTTGACCGTGGTCGTCACCCTGATCGCGATGTTCGGCCAGCGCCTGCAGGGGCTCGACATGGCGACGCAAAGCTGGGTCGAGCTGGTGCTGTCGGCGCCGATTTTGCTCTGGGCGGGCTGGCCGTTCTTCGCCCGCGGCTGGCAATCGGTGGTGAACCGCAGCCCGAATATGTGGACATTGATCGGCCTGGGCACCGGTGCGGCGTTTCTCTACAGCGTGGTGGCCACCGTTGCGCCGCAGGTCTTTCCGGCATCGTTCGTCTCGATGGGCCGGGTCGCCGTCTATTTCGAGGCCGCCGTGGTCATCGTTTCGCTGACCCTGCTCGGGCAGGTGCTGGAGTTGAAGGCGCGGTCGCAGACCTCGGCTGCGATCCGCTCGCTGCTCGGCCTGGCGCCGAAGACCGCGCGGCGCATCCGCGACGACGGCACGGACGAAGATATCCCGCTGGCCAACGTCCATGTCGGCGACAGGCTGCGAATCCGGCCTGGCGAGACGGTGCCCGTCGATGGCACGGTCATCGAAGGCGGCAGCGCGGTCGATGAATCGATGCTCACCGGCGAGCCGCTGCCGGTGAGCAAGCGCATCGGCGACAAGCTGATCGGCGCGACGCTCAATACCAGCGGCGCGCTGGTGATGCGCTCCGAGCGGGTTGGTTCGGCAACGGTGCTCGCGCAGATCGTGCAGATGGTCGCCCAGGCGCAGCGCTCCAAGGCGCCGATGCAGCGCATGGCCGACGTGGTCGCGGGCTATTTCGTCGTTGCGGTGGTCGGCATCGCCTTGCTGACCTTCTTCGCCTGGGGTTGGTTCGGCCCCGAGCCGAGTTGGGTCTATGGCCTGATCAATGCCGTGGCGGTCTTGATCATCGCCTGCCCCTGCGCCCTGGGCCTGGCCACTCCGATGTCGATCATGGTCGCCAGCGGCCGCGGCGCGACGCAGGGCGTGCTCTTTCGCGATGCCTCGGCGATCGAGAACCTGCGCAAGATCGACACCCTGATCATCGACAAGACCGGCACCCTGACCGAGGGCCGGCCGGCCTTCGAGCGTGCCGTCCCGGCCCCCGGCTTCGAGGCTGATGAAGTGCTGCGCCTGGCCGCCAGCCTGGACCAGGGCAGCGAACACCCTCTGGCCGAAACCATCGTGCGCGCCGCGCGCGAGCGCGGCATGGCGCTGGACAAACCGGAGAGCTTCGAATCGTCCTCCGGCATCGGCGTGCGCGGCCAGGTCGCGGGGCACCAACTCGCGCTCGGGAATACCGCTCTCATGCAGCAGATCGGCGTTGCGGTGGACGTCCTGCTGCCGCAGGCCGAGGCGCTGCGTGCGCAAGGCGCCAGCGTGATGCATCTGGCCGCCGATGGCCGCCTGCTCGGCCTGCTGGCCGTCTCCGACCCGGTCAAGCCGAGCACACCCGAGGCGCTGGCGACGCTGAAAGCCGCCGGCCTGCGCATCGTGATGGCCACCGGCGATGGCCTGACCACAGCCAGGGCGGTCGCAGCAAAGCTCGGCATCGACGAGGTGCATGGCGAGGTCAAGCCCGCCGACAAGCTGATCCTGGTCGAACGGCTGCAAAAGGAGAGCCGCGTGGTGGCGATGGCCGGCGACGGCATCAACGATGCGCCGGCGCTGGCCAAGGCCGATGTCGGCATCGCGATGGGCACCGGCACCGATGTGGCGATGAACAGCGCCCAGGTCACTCTCGTCAAAGGCGATCTGCGTGGCATCGCCATCGCACGCGCGCTGTCGCAAGCCACCGTGGCCAATATGAAGCAGAACCTGCTCTTCGCCTTCCTCTACAACGCGCTCGGCATCCCGATCGCCGCCGGCCTGTTGTACCCGCTGACCGGCTGGCTGTTGTCGCCGCTGATCGCCGCGCTGGCGATGAGCTTCAGCTCGGCTTCGGTGATCGGCAATGCCCTGCGCCTGCGCCGAGCCGCGCTGATTCAGGGCCGAGGCTGAGCGGCCGTGGATATCGTCGCGCATACCCTGTGGGCCGGCGCGGGCATGGCGGCGCTGGGCCGGCGCGTCCCCGTCGCACCGCGCACGATCGCCGCGGCGATGGCGCTGGCCGCTCTGCCCGATCTGCTGCACCTGCTGCCGATCGCCGCCTGGTGGCTCTTCGGCAAGGGCTCAGCCAGCGCCGTGCTGGCCCATGCGTTCCCGGTACCGGGCCAACTGCCCGCGCTGCCGCCGCTGGTCGCGGCCTGGTCCTACCACCTGCATTGCACGCTGCACAGCGCCCTCGTGGCCGGCGCGGTCACGCTGCTGTCGTGGGCGGTATTGCGATCCCTGTGGCTGCCGCTGCTCGGCTGGTGGTCGCATCTGGTGATCGATGTCTTCACGCATTCGGCGGCCTTCTTTTCGACCCCGATCCTGTACCCGTTCAGCGAACGCGGCTTCGATGGCCTGGCCTGGAATACGCCGTGGTTCATGGCCCTCAACTATCTCGCGCTGGCCACCGTCGCCGGCTGGCTGTGGCGCGGCAGGAAAGTCCGCCCTGGCTGATCTCGACCAGGGCGGCGGCATTCGCTCACGCCGCCGCGACATGATCCGTGCGCAACGCTTGTCGTGGGTCAAGCGCATGGCCCTCGGAACACTTAGACTTCGCTCATGCGTTTTCATCGCTGCCTGATTCGCTGCCTGTCCGTGGCGCTGCTGTCGGTGCAGTTCGCGCTGGCGGCCTACGCCTGCCCGGCCGCGTTGGCGCAAGCCCAGGCCGCGGCGGCGATGGCCGAGATGCCGGGCTGCGCCGGCAATATGCCCGGCGCGATGGACCCGGATCAGCCGCTGCTGTGCCAGGCGCATTGCCAGCAGGGCGCGCAGACGCCGCAGCCGACACCGGCCGCCGATGTGCCGGGCAGCCCCGTCTTGCTGGCGGTGCTCGACTGGGGGCAAGCCATGCACCTGCCGGTGCAGCCCGCGGAACGCGGGTCGATGCTGCCGGCCGGCGCCGCGCCGCCGGGTTCGCCACCGCTGTACCTGCGCCTGCTCGTCCTTCGCAACTAGCGTGGACCGTGCGGCCGCGTCTGCATCGATGCAGGCGCGGCGTGCCGGACTTCCCCGCTCGGATTGCCTCGAAGGACAGACCATGCTTTTCTCCCCTCACCGCGCCTGCGCGGTTCTCGCCGCAGCGGCGCTCGCCGGGCCGCTGCCGGCCCACGCCGCGCTGAGCTTCGACGAAGCCGGCCGCTTGGCGCGCGAGCAGGCGCCCTCGCTGGCCGCGCAACAGCACGCGCTGGCCGGCGCCCGCGCCGTGCAACCAGCGGCGACGGCGCTGCCCGATCCGCGCCTGTCCGTCGGCATCGATAACCTGCCGATCAGCGGCGCCGACCGCTTCAGCCTGACGCGCGACTTCATGACCATGCAGCGCATCGGGGTGATGCAGGAAGTGCCCAATCGCGGCAAGCGCGAGGCGCGTGCGGCCGGCGCGCTGGCGCGCATCGAGCGCGAGCGCGCGATGCTGGTGGTGGCGCAACTCGCCGTGCAGCGCGAGGCGGCGCTGGCCTGGCTCGGCGTATTTTTTGCCGAACGCCGTGCGGCGCAATTGACGGAGCTCGAGCGCGAGAACCGCGTCGTGCAGGAGACGCTGGATGCGCGCGTCGTTTCCGGCAAGGCCATGCCGGCCGAGCGCACGATGGCGCGACAGGAGGCGCTGGCGCTGGCCGACCGCCGCGACGACGCCGTGCGCGATGTGGCCAAGGCGCGGGCCGCGCTGCGCCGCTGGGTCGGTGCGCGCGCCGACGAGGCGCTGGCGGGCGAGCCGCCAACGGTCGCCGTCGAGGCCGAGGCCGTGCGCACCGGCCTGCACCGCCACGCCGAGATCGCGCCCTATGCGGCGATGCAGGCGATGGCGCAGGCGGAAGTCGGCGAGGCCGATGCCGAGCAGCGCGGCGACTGGTCGTGGGAGCTGGCCTACCAGCGCCGCGGGCCGCAATTCAGCGACATGCTGTCGTTCCAGTTCAGCTTCGACCTGCCGTGGCAGAAAGGCCGGCGCCAGCAGCCGCAGATCGCCGCCAAACAGGCGGAGGTGCAACGCGTCGAGGCCGAGCGCGACGAGACGCTGCGCAAACATGGCGAGGAGATCGAAGGCCAGCTCGCCGAACTGCAGGCGCTCGATGCGCAGCGCGCGCGGCTCGACGGCAGCGGCTTGGCGCTGGCAGCCGAGCGCGTGGCCCTGGCCCTGGCCAGCTACCAGGCCGGGCGCGGCGACTTGGCAGCGGTATTGACCGCCCGGCGCGAGGCCGTGGAAACGCGGCTGCGATTAATCGACCTCGATGCCCAACGCGCGGCCTTGCGCGTGCGCCTGACCACCCTGATCGCGGAGCAGTAATTGAGACCACCCCCGAAGCGGCTTCGCCGCTCCCCCTCAAGGGGGCCAAGGCCCGCGGCTCCGAGCCGACCTGCGTCGGCTTGGACGGGCCGAGGAATGGCCGCATCTCGCGGCCATGCGGCCCGCAAGGCACGCTGGCGGACCGGCAGAGCCGGATCCGCTGCGGTTGCTTGGAACGACCTCGCGTCCCTCGCATCGTGGGTCGCGCAAAGCGCATTGGAGCAACTGACATGATCACCAAGCAACTCACTTTCGCCTCGATCGCACTGGCCATCGGCATCGCCGCCGGCTGGGGCATCGCCTCTTGGCGCGGCGCCGCGCAGCACGGCGCCAGCGGCGGCGCAGTGCAGGCGCCCGCGGCGGCGGCATCGGCCGAGCGCAAGGTTCTGTATTGGTACGACCCGATGTCGCCGACGCAGAAGTTCGACAAGCCCGGTAAGTCGCCGTTCATGGATATGCAACTGGTCCCGCGCTACGCCGACGAAGGCCAGGCCGAAGCCGCCCCAGGCGATGCGACGCCGGCACTGGCCGTTTCGGCACAGGCCCGGCAGGCGCTCGGCTTGCGTCTGGCCACGGTCCAGATGCAGGCCATTGGCGCGGCGGTCGAGGCCGTCGGCACGGTGCAGCTCAATGAGCGCGATGTCAGCATCGTGCAGGCGCGCAGCGCCGGCTTCGTCGAGCGTGTCTATGCGCGCGCGCCGGGCGATGTGGTGGCGGCCGGCGCGCCGCTGGTCGATGTGTTGAACCCGGAGTGGCTCGGCGCGCAGCAGGAATATCTGGCGGTCAGGGCCACCGGCGACGCCGCGCTGGCACAGGCCGCGCGCCAGCGCCTGGTGCTGCTGGGCCTGCCCGCGGCGATGATCGACCGCGTCGAGCGCTCGGGTCAACCGGTGGCGGTGCAGACCATCGGCGCCCCGGCCGGCGGCGTGATCAGCGAGCTGATGGTGCGCGCCGGCATGACCGTCGCGCCGGGCATGACGCTGGCACGCATCAACGGCCTGGGCACGGTGTGGCTCGAAGCGGCGCTGCCCGAGGCGCAGGCGGCGGTGATCCAGCCGGGGCAAGTGGTCGAGGCCCGCTTTCCGGCGCTGCCGGGTGAAGTGGTCAAGGGCCGCGTCGCGGCGATCCTGCCCGAGGGCAACCGCGAGACGCGAACGCTGCGCCTGCGCATCGAGCTGCCGAACCCGAAGCAGCGCCTGAAGGCCGGCCTGTTCGCGCAGGTCAGCCTGCAAGGCGCGCAGCGGCCCGCACTGGTGGTGCCGGCCGAGGCCGTCATCCGCACCGGCAGGCGCAGCCTGGTCTATCTGTCGGAGGCGCCCGGGCGCTACCGCCCGGTCGAGGTCGAGCTCGGCGAGCAGGCCGGTGAGCGCATCGTCATCCGCAGCGGCCTGAGTGCAGGCCAGCAGGTCGTCGCCTCGGGCCAGTTCCTGATCGACTCGGAAGCCAGCCTGCAGGGCGTGCTGGCGCGCGCTGCGGCGCCGGCGGTTGCAGCCGCGGCGGCAGCCTCGACGCCGCCGACGTCGGCCGCGGCCGGCTATGGCACCCGCGGCACCGTCGTCGAGATCGCGGCCGACAGCATCACGCTCGAGCATGAGGCCGTGCCGGCGCTGAAGTGGCCGGCGATGACGATGCCGTTCAAGCTCGCCGACAAGTCGCTCGCCAAAGGCCTGAAGAAGGGCCAGGTCATCGACTTCGGTTTTGCGAAGCAGGGTGACGACTATGTGCTGACCCGGGCCGCACCGGCCGCCGCCAGCGGAGCGACGCGATGATCGCGCGCCTGATCCACTGGTCGGTGGCGAATCGCTTCCTGGTGCTGCTGGCCAGCGTCTTCATCGCGGTGTGGGGTGTCGTCAGCCTGCGCAGCACACCGATCGATGCGCTGCCCGATCTGTCGGACGTGCAGGTCATCATCCGCACCAGCTACCCGGGCCAGGCGCCGCAGATCGTCGAGAACCAGGTCACCTATCCGCTGGCCACCACCATGCTTTCGGTGCCGGGGGCGAAGACCGTGCGCGGCTTTTCGTTCTTCGGCGACAGCTTCGTCTATGTGCTGTTCGACGACGGCACCGATCTGTACTGGGCACGCTCGCGCGTTCTCGAATATCTGAACCAGGTGCAGGGCCGGCTGCCGGCGAGCGCGAAGACCTCGCTCGGCCCCGATGCCACCGGTGTCGGCTGGATCTTCCAGTACGCGCTGGTCGATCGATCCGGCCGCAACGACCTGTCGCAGTTGCGTACCTTGCAGGACTGGTTCCTGAAATACGAGTTGAAGAGCCTGCCGAATGTGGCCGAGGTGGCGAGTGTGGGCGGCATGGTGCGCCAGTACCAGGTGCTGCCCGATCCGACCAAACTCGCGGCCTACGGCGTGACCTACGCGCAATTGCGCGATGCCTTGATGGCCGCCAACCAGGAAACCGGCGGCTCGGTGCTCGAACTCGCCGAGGTCGAGTACATGGTGCGCGCCAGCGGCTACCTGAAAACGCTGGACGACTTTCGCGCGATCCCGCTGTCGGCCAAGGGCGGCATTCCGGTGCGCCTGGGCGATGTGGCCACGGTGCAGGTCGGCCCCGAAATGCGCCGCGGCATCGCCGAGCTCGACGGCGAAGGCGAGGTTGCCGGCGGCATCGTGATCCTGCGTTCGGGCAAGAACGCGCAGGCGACGATCGCCGCGGTGAAGGCCAAGCTCGCCGAGTTGGCGGGTAGCCTGCCGCAGGGCGTCGAAGTCGTCACCACCTACGACCGCAGTGCGCTGATCGAGCGCGCGGTGCGCAACCTGTCGGAAAAGCTGGTCGAGGAATTTCTCGTCGTGGCCGCCGTCTGCGTGGTCTTCCTGTGGCACCTGCGCTCGGCCCTGGTGGCCATCATCGCACTGCCGCTGGGCGTGCTCGCAGCCTTCCTGGTGATGCGCTACCAGGGCATCAACGCCAATATCATGTCGCTGGGCGGCATCGCCATCGCCATCGGCGCGATGGTCGATGCCGCGGTGGTGATGATCGAGAACGCGCACAAGAAAATCGAGGCCTGGCAGCATACCCACGCAGACGCCAAACTCGAAGGCGAAGAGCGCTGGCAGGTGATGACCGAGGCCGCGGCCGAGGTCGGCCCGGCCCTGTTCTTTTCGCTGCTGATCATCACGCTGTCGTTCATCCCGGTCTTCACGCTCGAAGCCCAGGAGGGGCGCCTCTTCGGCCCGCTGGCCTTCACCAAGACCTATGCGATGGCGGCAGCGGCCGGCTTGTCGGTGACGCTGATCCCGGTGCTGATGGGCTACTGGATCCGCGGGCGCATTCCCGACGAGCAGAAGAATCCGATCACGCGCGGACTGATCGCCGTCTATCGGCCGGCGCTGGAGTGGGTGCTGCGCTGGCCCAAGGCGACGCTGGGCATCGCGGTGCTCGTGCTGGCCACCACCGCCTGGCCGCTCTCGCAACTCGGCGGCGAGTTCCTGCCCAAGATCGACGAGGGCGACCTGCTGTATATGCCCTCGGCCCTGCCGGGGCTGTCGGCGCAGAAGGCCAGCGAGCTGCTGCAACTGACCAACCGCATGATCAGGACCGTGCCCGAGGTCGAGCGCGTCTTCGGCAAGGCCGGCCGCGCCGAAACCGCCACCGACCCGGCGCCGCTGGAGATGTTCGAGACCACCATCCAGCTCAAACCCCGCGAGCAATGGCGCGCCGGCATGACGCCCGACAAGCTGGTCGAAGAACTCGACCGCGCAGTGCAAGTGCCGGGGCTGTCGAATATCTGGGTGCCGCCGATTCGCAACCGCATCGATATGCTGGCCACCGGGATCAAGAGCCCGATCGGGGTCAAGGTCACCGGCGGCGAACTCGCCGCGATCGACCGTGTCGCGGCGCGCATCGAGCAGGTGGCCAAGGGCGTGCCAGGGGTCTCGTCGGCGCTGGCCGAGCGCCTGACCGGCGGGCGCTATATCGATGTGCAGATCGACCGCGCCGCGGCCGCGCGCTACGGCCTGAATATCGCCGATGTGCAGGCCCTGATCGCTGGTGCGGTGGGCGGCGAAAACGTCACCGAAACCATCGAAGGCCGGGCGCGCTTCCCGGTCAACCTGCGCTACCCGCGCGAGTGGCGCGATACGCCGCAGCGCCTGGCGGCCTTGCCGATCCTCACCGCCATGGGCCAGCAGATCACGCTGGCCAGCGTTGCAACCATCGCCATCACCGACGGCCCGCCGATGCTGAAAAGCGAAAACGCGCGGCCTTCAGGCTGGGTCTATGTCGATGTGCGCGGGCGCGACCTGGCCGCGGTGGCGGGCGACCTGCGCCGCGCGGTGGCCGCCGAAGTGAAACTCGAGCCCGGCATGAGCATCGCCTACTCCGGCCAGTTCGAATTCCTCGAACGCGCCAATGCGCGCCTGAAGCTCGTCGTTCCTGCCACCTTGATGATCGTCTTCGTGCTGCTCTACCTGACCTTCAGCCGCCTCGACGAGGCCCTGCTGATCATGGCCACCCTGCCCTTCGCGCTGACTGGCGGTGTGTGGTTCATGTACCTGCTGGGCTACCACCTGTCGGTCGCGACCGGGGTGGGCTTCATCGCGCTGGCCGGCGTGGCGGCCGAGTTCGGCGTCGTGATGCTGCTGTACCTGAAGCAGGCGCTGCAAGCGCGCCTTGCCGCCGGTGCGGTGGCCTCGCAAGCCGTGGTGGACGACGCCATCCGCGAAGGCGCCGTGCTGCGCGTGCGCCCGAAGGCGATGACGGTGGCCGTGATCCTGGCCGGCCTGGTGCCGATCGTCTGGGCCAGCGGCACGGGGGCCGAGGTGATGAGCCGGATCGCGGCGCCGATGCTCGGCGGCATGATCAGCGCGCCGCTGCTGTCGATGTTCGTCGTGCCGGCGGCGTATTTGTTGATGAGGCGGCGGGGTGGGGGTGCGTAGCGGACGCAGTCGGGGGTGGTGGCTTCCGTGCAGACTTTTCGACGAGGCGCATCTACGGCCGGTGATCGAGCAGAGGCTGGCGCAGTCCCGGTTTGCGATCCTGGGTTTCCACGCCGACAACGGCAGCGAGTACGTCAACCCATCAGGTTTCCAACTCGGCCTTGGCCATTTCCACATCCAGCCGCTCCATCGCATCGGCCGGCGTGCAGGCCGCGGCGTCGGCGTAGAGCTGCTCGGCCTCAGCCATCTTCTTGTCGCCTTCGAGCATCACCAGCCCGTTGGCGTACTCGACCATGGCGATCGCACTGCCGGGCGTGAGCTTCAGCGCCTGCTGGAACAGCGCCAGACCGGTGGCCTTGCTCGCGCCCTGGGTCTTGCCCAGCAGCGAGCCCACCTTGTCGATCACTTCGGCGTGGAAGGCGCCGAGTGCGATGTGTGCGTCGGCATGCCTGGGGGCCAGCTCGAGGGTCGTTTCGAGCGCGGTTTTCACCTTGGCGCCCAGGCCCTGCGACAAGGCCTTGGCGACGCTGATGCCCTGGCTGTAGCGGCCGATGGCGTAGGCCATCCAGTAGTGCGCGTTGGGGTTCCTGGGCGCCTCGGCGGCTTGGGCTTCGGCGCGCGCCATCACTTCCTGGAACATCGCGAGCTTGGTCTTCTCGTTCTTTTCCAGGTAGTTGGCGTAGATCGATTGGGCTTTGTTGGCCACGGTGATGCCGGCGCCGCCGGCTTTCAATCCGGCATCGAAGGCCTTTTGGAATTCGCCGGTGTGAAACAGCGTCCAGGCGTCGAGTACCTTGGCCTCTTTGGGCAGCGGCTCGACGTCGCCGGCATGCAGGCGACCCCACTGTTTCTTCAGCTTGCCGGCGTCGAAGGCGTACAGGTCGTAGGGAAAAGACGTCCATTGGGCCATCGGGTCGCTCCTCGTTCGAATGATTCAGCTGCGGCGGTACGGCGCAACCAGCGCATGCAGATGGTCGCGCTCGGCGGGTTCCAGGTAAGGCATCAGCAGGCTCAGCACGTGGTAGGCGCCGCGGGCCAGCGCGGTGCCGGCGCTCTCGGGCTCGAGGGCCTTGCGCGGGTCGCGCACGTATTCGTAGCTGAGCCAGTAGGTCAGCACCACCACCATCGCGGTGGCCACCGGCTCGGCTTCGTGGGCGTCGATCTTGACCGCGCTGCCGCGCGCCAGGCCGCCCAGCACGGCCTGCACTGCGAGGCCCTTGTTCTCGAGCACGCCCTGGAAATGCGTTTCGAGCTTGCGGTTCTTGCTGAGCAGGTCGTTCAGGTCGCGGTACAGGAAACGGTACTGCCAGATCAACTCGAACAGCATGTGAAAGAACAACCACGCATCTTCGACGTTGCGCACGTCGTCGGCCGCGCGCAGCAGTTCGTCGAGCGCCTTTTCGTAGCGGCCGAACAGGCTGTTGATCAGCTCGTCCTTGGCCGGGTAGTGGTAGTACAGATTGCCGGGGCTGATCTTCATCTCGGCCGAAATCGCGGTTGTGCTCACATTCGGCTCGCCGAAGCGGTTGAACAACTCGAGCGTGACTTCGAGAATGCGCTCGGCGGTGCGGCGTGGCGGCTTCCTGGGCGTCAGGGTCGGCATGCGAATTTCTACACGTCCAGGGTGTAAACCTCGGCGGCCCGGCGTTCGTCGGTGCTGTGGCCTTCGAGCGCACGGTCCCACTCGGGGCCGTCGGCGCCGAGGGTCGGGGCCAGGCCTTGCGTCATCAGCGCCACCTCTTCGGTACCGGCATCGAACTCGGCTACCTGGCTGCGGTCGTCGAGGAACAGCCGCGCCAGCGTGGCGCCTGCCGCCTCGATCAGCACCAGGTAGCGCGCGACCGGCCGCAGTGTGCCGTGGCGCTCGCCCGGGGTTTCGATACCGAAGCCGTGGTTCATGAAAGCATGATGCCACGCGCCGCGTCGCCGTGGGCTTCGTCGCCGTCCTGGGGGCGCTGCCTACAATCGTCCGCCATGCCCGCTGCCGTTGTATTCGACCATGTTGCCAAGATTTATGCGAGCGCCCGCGGCAACGTGTGCGCGCTCGACGGCGTGGCCTTCACGATCGGGCAGGGCGAGTTCTTCGGCCTGCTGGGCCCCAACGGCGCTGGCAAGACCACGCTGATCTCGATCCTGGCCGGCCTCACGCGCGCCAGCAGCGGCCGCGTGGCCGTGATGGGCCACGACGTGGTAGCCGACTACGCGGCCGCGCGCAAGTCGCTCGGCATCGTGCCGCAGGAACTGGTGTTCGACCCTTTCTTCTCGGTCCGCGAATGCCTGGCGATCCAGAGCGGCTATTTCGGCATCCGTCGCAACGACGCCTGGATCGACGAACTGCTCGCTGGCCTGGGCCTGGCCGACAAGGCCGACGTCAACATGCGCCAGCTCTCGGGCGGCATGAAGCGCCGCGTGCTGGTGGCGCAGGCGCTGGTGCACAGGCCGCCGGTGATCGTGCTCGACGAGCCCACCGCGGGCGTCGATGTCGAGCTGCGCCAGACCCTGTGGGGTTTCATCGCCAACCTCAACAAGCAGGGCCACACGGTGCTGCTGACGACGCACTATCTCGAAGAAGCCGAGGCCCTGTGCGGCCGCATTGCGATGTTGAAGCAGGGCAAGGTGGTGGCGCTGGACCGCACGGCCAACCTGCTCGCCGGCACCGCGAGCACGATGCTGCGCTTCAAGACCGACGCTGCACTGCCGGCCGTGGTGGCCGGGCATGCGCGCGTGACCGGCCGCGTGGCGCAGGTGACGGCGCACGACGCGGGCGAGGTGGAAACCATTCTCGGCCAGTTGCGCCAGGCCGGAGTGAAGGTCGAAGACCTCGAGATCGGCCGCGCCGATCTCGAAGATGTGTTCATCGGGATCATGCAGAAGGAACCTGCATGAACCTCGCTGGCGCGCGCACCTTGTTCAACAAGGAAATCCTGCGCTTCTGGAAGGTCAGCGTGCAGACTGTCGCGGCGCCGGTGCTCACCGCCGTGCTCTACCTGCTGATCTTCGGCCATGTGCTCGAAGCCCATGTGCAGGTCTTCCCTGGCGTGGGCTACACCAGCTTCCTGATCCCGGGCCTGGTGATGATGAGCGTGCTGCAGAACGCCTACGCCAACACCAGCAGCTCGCTGATCCAGAGCAAGATCAGCGGCAACCTGGTATTTCTGCTGGTCTCGCCCTTGTCGCACTGGGCCTGGTTCGCGGCCTATGTCGGCGCGAGCGTGGTGCGCGGGCTGGCGGTGGGCGTGGGCGTGTTCGCGGTCACGGTGTGGTTTGCGCCGGCACAATTTGCCGAGCCGTGGTGGATCGTCGTGTTTGCCGTGCTCGGGGCCGGCATGCTCGGCACCCTGGGCCTGATTTCGGGGCTGTGGGCCGAGAAGTTCGACCAGACGGCGGCGTTCCAGAATTTCCTGATCATGCCGATGACTTTTTTGTCGGGCGTGTTTTATTCGGTTCATTCGCTGCCCGGCTTCTGGCAGGGCCTGTCGCACCTGAACCCGTTTTTCTACATGATCGACGGTTTTCGGCGCGGCTTTTTCGGCGCCAGCGACGTCTCGCCGTGGCTGAGTCTGGGGGTGGTCGGCGCCAGCTTTATCATGGTGTCGGCGATTGCGTTGCGCCTGCTCGCCACGGGCTACAAGATCAGGAGTTGATGCGAACCTGCGGTCATTGCGGATCGGGCCTTCGCACTGAGTGCGCTCAGGGCCTGGGCACCAGGCTCTCGGGCACCGGCACCTCGAGCAGCAGGCAGGCCAGGTGCAGCGCATCGCCGGTGCCGGCGTGGCTGAACAGGCCGCCGCGCTCGGCGGCGCCCAGCCAAGCCCGCAACAGCAGCGGCCGCTGCATCGGCGCGATGCGGCGCACGCGCAAGGCAAGATGAAGGTTTCGCGGCCGCGTGGCCGGCGCCAGGCCCGCGGCAGGGCCGCGCGGCGCGGCGGCGCCGAGTTCGGCCAGCGCCTGTGTGGCTGCGTTGTGCCAGGCCTGGGCCGCAGCGGGCGTAGCGCCCAGGGCGCGCGCGAGCAGCCCGGTGGCGGCGTGCGCGGGATCGGAGTGCAGCGCCAGTGATGCGGCCGTGTCGGCACGCGTGAGGGGCCGACGCTTGTCGCTCTCGAGGAAACGCCGGGCCGCTCCCAAGTTTCCTTGACCCCCTCGGGGGGCCTGACGCGAAGCGGCAGGTCCGGGGGCGCTCAGCAGCAACCCAAGCCCGAGTGCGCGCCATTGCGTGGCCGCTGACGGCGGCAGCGCCGACCAGCGCTGCCGCAGCGCGAGCCGCAAGATGCGGCGTTGCGTGGGCGTTGCGCTGCGCGCCCGGTGCATCAGCGTCGTGAAGACCTGCCGCCGCGCGTTGGCGCCGAGGGCCTCGATCTCGCGCTGCACTGATGCGGCCACGCCGAGATCGGCGGTGGCGTTGCGCCATTCGAGCCAGCGCAGCGTGGCCTCGGGTGCATCGAAATCGAGTGCCAGCGCGAGCATCGCGGCCTGCCATTCGCCGGGACCGTGCCAATGTTCGATGCGGGCCAGGGCCTCTTGTTCGCGCGCCCGTGCGTCGAAGGAAGCCGGGTTTTGCAGCGCGTCGTGGCGCTCGGCGTCGGGGCTCGCGCCGCTGGGCTGGCTCGCGCCGGTGGGCCCGCGGGCGTGCGCTAACGGGCCTGGTGCCAGACGCATCGGCGGTTCGATGGCGTCAGCACCGACCGCGAGCACCGGCGCCGCCAGCGGCAACATTTCGCGCCCGTACAAGCGGCGCAGCCGCTCAGCCAAGGGCGGGTGCGTGTGCCACAGCGCCCGCCAGCCGGCGCCCGCACCGCGATCGCTCTCGAGGAAACGCCGGGCCGCTCCCAAGTTTCCTTGACCCCCTCGGGGGGGCTGACGCGAAGCGGCAGGTCCGGGGGCGCTCAAGAGCAGGTGCGCCAGGCTCGTGGTATGCGCGCTTTGCAGCCCGGCGCGGCCCTGCAGTTGCTGGTCGGCGATCTTGCGCAGCGCGCCGCCCAGGCCATCCACGACGCGCGTATATTTCACCGCCGAGGCATCGGCCAGGAATTCGCGCTGCCGGCTCACCGCGGCCTGCAACAGGCGCCCCGCGGCCCAGCCCAACGAGCCGACCGCCATCAGGCCCAGGCCGAACAGGCTGCCGACGCCGCGGCGGCCCTGCTCGTCGGGCTCCCACAGCGAGAGGCCCAGGCCCCAGATCATCTGCAGGCCCCAGACCAGGCCGATCAGGCGCATATTCAGGCGCGTATCGCCATGCACCAGATGGCTGAACTCGTGCGCGACGACACCCTGCAACTCGGCGCGCGTCAGGCGCTCGAGTGCGCCGCGCGTGACGGCGACCACCGCGTCGTCTGCACCCCAGCCGGCGGCGAAGGCGTTGATCGCATCGTCCTTGGGCAGCACCCAGGCGGGCGGCCAGCCGGGATAGCCGCTGGCCAGGCTCATTTCCTGCACGATGTTGGTGAAGCGCCGTTCCAGCAGGCCCAGTTCGCCGCCACTGGACAGCTGCGCCGCGCGCCCGCCGGCCAGGCGCGCGACATGCGCGCCGCCCTCGCGCAGGCGCATCGACTCGACCCAGCAACCACCCAGCACGAACAACAGCACCAGCGCACTGTTGGTCTCGAAGAAAAGCGTCGGGAAGCCGCGTGCGAATGGAAATGTTGCCCAGTAGATCAGCGCCAATACCGCATTGACAGCGACCAGCAGGCCAAGGACGACCAGCGCAAACAGGGCCAGCAGGCGCAGCGTGGATTGCCGGGCCGTGCGCTCGTGCTGGCGAAAGCGCATCGTGCCGGTGGCGCCTACAGATTGACGCGGACCGCGCTGCGCTCAGCGTCGCTCGAGGTCGCTTCGAGCAGCGCTGCCTGCTTGAAGCCGAACAGGCCGGCGACGATATTGGTCGGTGCCTGCTGGGCGGCATTGTTGTAGTCGAGCACGCTGTCGTTGAAGGCCTGGCGCGCGAAGGCAATGCGGTTTTCGGTGTGGCCGAGTTCTTCGCTCAATTCGCGCAGCGTGGCGTCGGCCTTCAGTTCGGGATAGGCCTCGACGACGACGGCCAGCTGCTTCATCGCCCCGGCCAGCGCGCCCTCGGCGCCGGCCAGCGCGCCGATGCGGGCCGCGTCGGCCGGCTTGGCACGCGCTGCGTCGCCGGCGCTCTTGGCCGTGTTGCGCGCTGCGATCACGGCTTCGAGTGTGTCGCGTTCGTGCTGCACGTATTTGCGCGCCACTTCGACCAGGTTCGGAATCAGGTCGTAGCGGCGCTTCAATTGCACGTCGATCTGCGCAAAGGCGTTGGCAATCTCGTTGCGGCTGCGCACCAGGCGGTTGTAGGCGGCCAGCAGCCACAGGGCCAGCGTGACCAGAACGACCCAGGTGACAATCTGCGTTGTACTCATCGACAAGATCCTCTTCGGGGGCAGCGCCGCAATGTACGACAGCCGACGACCTACAATCCGCCCACGATGGCCTTCACCGACCCCACACCCGAAGCATTGCACAAGTTCATTGCCGCCGGCCTGGCCTGCGAGCACCTCGTGGTCGAGGGCGATGGGCGGCATTTCTTCGCCACCATCGTGGCGGCCGAGTTCGAAGGCCGTTCGCGGGTGGCCCGCCACCAGCGCGTCTATGCAGCGCTGGGCGATAGAATGCGCGAACAAATCCACGCGTTGTCGATGAAGACGCTGACACCTGCGGAATGGCACGCCAGCCGCCCGACTGACGGCCAACCGGCACACCACCACTGAGCTTGCCCGCGGCGCGCGCTGTGGGTGGCGGGTCGGCGGCGCTCGGCAAGGGCGCAGGTTCCAGATCTTCCGCAGCGTTTGCGTCCGGCACCGAACGGACGACATTCATGGACAAGCTTCTGATCCGCGGTGGCCGCCGACTGCAAGGCGAGGTGGCGATCGCCGGTGCAAAGAATGCGGCGCTGCCCGAGTTGACGGCGGCCTTGCTCACCGTCGAGCCGGTGAGCCTGGCCAACGTACCGCGTCTGCAGGACGTGGCCACGATGCTCGAGCTGCTGCGTAACATGGGCGTGGCGGCCGAGCGGCCGGCCGATGCACCCGAAACGGTCGTGCTCGACGCCTCGGCGATCGGTGTCCCCGAAGCGCCCTACGAGCTGGTGAAGACGATGCGCGCGTCGATCCTGGTCCTGGGTCCGCTGCTGGCGCGCCTGGGTCGCGCCAAGGTTTCGCTGCCCGGCGGCTGCGCCATCGGCTCGCGGCCGGTGGATCAGCACATCAAGGGTTTGCAGGCCATGGGCGCCGAGATCAACGTCGAGCACGGCTATATCGTGGCCCGTGCCAGGCGGCTGGTGGGCGCACGCATCACGACCGACATGGTCACCGTGACCGGCACCGAGAACCTGTTGATGGCCGCGGCCCTGGCCGACGGCGAAACCGTGCTCGAAAATGCCGCACAGGAGCCCGAGGTCAGCGATCTGGCCGAGCTGCTGATTGCGATGGGTGCCAGGATCGAAGGGCAGGGCAGCCGCCGCATCCATGTGCAGGGCGTGGCCTCGCTGCATGCGCCCAAGGGCGGCCACCGCATCATCCCCGACCGCATCGAGACCGGCACCTTCCTTTGCGCGGTGGCGGCGGCCGGTGGGGACGTGACGCTGCGCGGCACGCGCGCCGACCACCTCGATGCGCTGATCGACAAGCTGCGCGAGGCCGGGGCCAGCATCGAAGCTGGCAGCGATTGGATTCGCGTGCGCGCTGACGGGCGGCCCAAAGCCGTGGGCTTTCGCACCAGCGAATACCCGGCTTTTCCGACCGACATGCAGGCTCAGTTGATGGCCGTGAACTGCATCGCCGAGGGCAGCGCCGTCATCAGCGAAACGATCTTCGAGAACCGCTTCATGCACGTGAACGAGATGGTGCGCCTGGGTGCGAAGATCGAGGTTGATGGCCGCACCGCGGTGGTGCACGGTGTGCCCGCTTTGTCGGGCGCCACGGTCATGGCCACCGACTTGCGTGCTTCGGCCAGCCTGGTCATCGCCGGCCTGGTGGCCGAAGGGCAGACCCAGGTCGAGCGCATCTACCACCTCGACCGCGGCTACGACCGCATGGAAGCCAAGCTGCGCGCGCTGGGCGCCGATATCGAGCGGGTGGCCGGATGACGACCCCCAAACTCACTGCGTTCGCGGCCCCCCAAGGGGGCGCAGGCCTTCCTTGGGGTGGCCCGGCGGGCGGCCTGATCACGCTCGCCCTCTCCAAAGGCCGCATCCTCGACGAATGCCTGCCGCTGTTGAAAGCGGCCGGCATCGAGGTGCAGGAAGACCCGGACACGTCGCGCAAGCTGATCCTGGCGACGAGCCGGCCCGACGTGCGCGTGGTGCTGGTGCGTGCCAGCGACGTGCCGACCTATGTGCAGTACGGCGGCGCCGATCTCGGCGTGGCCGGCAAGGATGTGCTGCTCGAACACAGCGGTGACGGCCTGTATGTGCCGCTGGATCTGAAGATCGCGCGCTGCCGCATGAGCGTGGCCACGCGCGCCGATTTCGACTACGCCAGCGCGGTGAAGCAGGGCTCGCGCATCCGCGTGGCCACCAAATACACCGGCGTGGCGCGCCAGCATTTCGCCGACAAGGGCGTGCACGTCGATCTGATCAAGCTCTACGGCTCGATGGAGCTGGCGCCGCTGACCGGCCTGGCCGATGCGATCGTCGATCTGGTGTCTTCGGGCAGCACGTTGCGCGCGAACCACCTGGTCGAGGTCGAGACGATCATGGAAATTTCATCGCGCCTGGTCGTCAACCAGGCCGCGCTGAAGTTGAAGCAGGGTGCGATCCGGCCGCTGATCGAGGCCTTCGAGTCGGCGATTCCAAGATGAGCCAAATGAAGCTGCGCCGCCTCGACACCCGCAACGCCGATTTCGAGGCCGAATTCGCGCGCCTGCGGCATTGGTCGGCGCAGGCCGACGGTGAGATCGAATCGCGCGTGGTCCAAATCCTCGCCGACGTGCGCACCCGCGGCGATGCCGCCGTGCTCGAGTGCACTGCGCGCTTCGATGCATTGGCGGCCGCGTCGATGGCGGCGCTGACGCTCACGCGCGACGAAATGCGCGCGGCTTTTGGCTCGATCACCCCCGCGCAGCGCGATGCCCTGCAAGCGGCGGCCGCGCGAATCCGCAACTACCACGAGCGCCAGCTCGATGCCTGCGGCCGATCGTGGCGCTACCGCGACGAAGACGGCAGCCTGCTTGGCCAGAAGGTCACGCCGCTGGATCGCGTGGGCATCTATGTGCCGGGCGGCAAGGCGGCGTACCCGTCGAGCCTGTTGATGAATGCGGTGCCAGCTCAAGTGGCGGGCGTGGGCGAGATCGTGATGGTCGTGCCGACGCCGCGCGGCGAGAAGAATGCCCTCGTGCTCGCCGCCGCGCATGTGGCCGGTATCACGCGCGCCTTCACGATCGGCGGCGCGCAGGCGATCGCCGCGCTGGCCTATGGCACGGCAACGATCCCGCGCGTGGACAAGGTCACCGGCCCCGGCAACGCCTATGTGGCCAGCGCGAAGAAGCATGTCTTCGGCCAGGTCGGCATCGACATGATCGCCGGCCCCAGCGAAATCCTCGTCATTGCCGATGGCACGACGCCACCCGACTGGGTGGCGATGGATTTGTTTTCGCAGGCCGAGCACGATGAACTGGCGCAGAGCCTGCTGCTGTGCCCCGATGCAGCCTATCTCGACGCGGTGCGCGAGTCCATCGAACGGCTGTTGCCGACGCTGCCGCGCGAAGGAATCATCCGCGCCTCGCTCGAAGGCCGCGGCGCGCTGATCCTCACGCGCTCGATGGAAGAAGCTTGCACGCTTAGCAACCGCATCGCGCCCGAGCATCTCGAAGTGTCGAGTGCCGAGCCGCAGCGCTGGGAGCCGCTGCTCAAGCATGCCGGCGCGATTTTTCTCGGGGCCTACACCAGCGAAAGCCTGGGCGACTATTGCGCCGGCCCGAACCACGTGCTGCCGACCTCGGGCACGGCGCGCTTCTCATCGCCGCTGGGCGTATATGACTTTCAAAAGCGCACGAGCCTGATCGAGGTGAGCGCGGCGGGCGCCAATACGCTGGGTCCGATTGCCGCCGAACTGGCCTATGGCGAGGGCCTGCAAGCCCACGCGCGCGCGGCCGAAATGCGGCTCGGCGCGGTGCCGGTAGCCGCGGCGCCGCCGCACTTTGAAGTGCGGCCGGTGCGCGACGCCGATGTCGACTCACTCATCGCGCTGAGCATCACGCCCGAGCAGGCGCGTTTCGTCGCGACGAATGCAAAGTCCCTCGCGCAGGCCGCGTACAAGCCGGCCGGCCGGCCGATGGGCCTGTACTCGAACGGCGAGCCCGTCGGCTTCCTGTTGCTCTGGGATGCGCGCCGCGATCCCGACGAGCCGGCCGACCAGCTCTATATCTGGCGCCTGATGATCGATGCGCGTTACCAGCGCCAAGGCCACGGCCAGGCGGCGATGCGCTGGTTGATCGGCGAGGCCAGGCGCATGGGCGTGGCACAGATTGCTTTGTCGCACCTGCCCGAGAACCCGGTGGGGGCTTTCTACGAAGGCTTTGGGTTTGCCTACACCGGCAAGGTGAATGACGGCGAGCGCGAGATGGTGTTGCCATTGACGGGTTGACACGAAGTTCGTGCAACACGAAAATAGTGGAACACGAAACCAGTGACATTGCCACGAAAGACGCGCCATGAAAAACGTGACTATCACGATGGAAGACGGCGCCGCCGACTGGGCGCGCATGGAAGCCGCGCGGCGCAATACCAGCGTGTCGCGCCTGGTCGGCGAACTGGTGGCTGAAAAGATGCACCGCAACGATGCCTACGAGCGCGCCATGCGCGAGGCCCTGGAGTTCAAGAGCTGGGGGCCCAGCAAAGGGCGCTACCTCACGCGCGACGAGATGTACACGCGGGGTGCGCGGTGAGCCGTACGGTCTTCGTCGATACCAATGTGCTGCTGTATTGCTTCGATCCGCGCGAGCCCGCCAAGCAAGCCGGTGCACGGGCCTGGGTGGCCTATTGCTGGCAGCACCAGTGCGGGCGCATCAGCACCCAGGTTCTGAACGAGTTCTATAGCAACGCGCGCAAGAAGTTCAGCAACGCGATCGCGGCCGGCGATGCACGCGCCGAGGTGCGCCGCTACCAGCATTGGCAGCCGTGGGCGATCGATCACGCGACGGTGGAATCGGCCTGGGCCATCGAGAGCCGCTTCGATCTGAACTATTGGGATGCGCTGATCGTTGCCGCCGCGCAGCAGCAGGGCTGCGGCCACCTGCTCAGCGAAGACCTGCAGCACGGCCAGCAGATCGACGGCGTCGATATCGTGAACCCTTTCAAGTCCACGCCGCAGCAGATCGGGCTTTCGGAATGAGCCTGCTGGCCGAACGCATGGCGCGCGTGCTGCGCCAGGATGTCCAGGCCATGCACGCCTATGCCGTGCAACCCAGCGCGGGCATGGTCAAGCTCGATACGATGGAAAACCCGTTCGCGCTGCCGGCGCCGCTGCGCAAGGCCCTGGGCGAACGCCTGGGCGAGGTGGCGCTCAACCGCTACCCGGCCGAGCGCAGCGATGTCTTGCGCGCCGCATTGGCCCGCCATGCGCGGATGCCCGAGGGCAACGAAATCATGCTCGGCAACGGCTCCGACGAGCTGATTTCGCTGCTGGCGCTGGCCTGCGATGTGTCCGGCGCCACGGTGCTCGCGCCGCTGCCGGGCTTCGTGATGTATGCGATGGCGGCTCAATTGCAGGGCCTGAAATTCGTCGGTGTGCCGACGACGCCGGATTTCGAGCTCGACCTGCCCGCCATGCTGGCCGCCGTGCGCGAGCACCGCCCGGCGATCGTCTATCTGGCCTATCCGAACAACCCCACGGCCAATCTGTGGGACGACGCGGCCATCGACGCGATCATCGAGGCCGCGCCGGGCCTGGTGGTGATGGACGAGGCTTACCAGCCCTTTGCCGCGCGCGACTCGCTGGCGCGATTGCAACGCCACGCGCATGTGTTGCTGATGCGCACGATGAGCAAATTCGGCCTGGCTGGCGTGCGTATCGGCTACCTGATCGGCCGGCGCGAATTGATCGCCGAGCTCGACAAGCTGCGTCCGCCGTTCAACGTCAGCGTGCTGAACTGCGAGGCGGCGCTGTTCGCGCTCGAACATGCCGACGAGTACGCGCGCCAGGCGGCGGTAATCCGCAGCGAGCGCGATCGCCTGCAAGCGCTGCTCCAGGCGCTGCCCGGCGTAAAACACTATCCCAGCGAAGCCAACATGATCCTCGTGCGCGTGCCCGACGCCAAGCGCGCCTTCGCCGGCATGAAACAGCGCGGCGTGCTGGTGAAGAATGTCGAGGCGCTGCACCCGCTGCTGGCCAACTGCCTGCGCCTGACGGTGGGCACTCCCGAGGAAAATGCGCTGATGATCGATGCCCTGAAAGAGAGCCTCTAGATGACCCAACGTATCGCCGAAGTCCAGCGCAATACCAAGGAAACGCAGATCCGCGCGCGGGTGAATCTCGACGGAACGGGCGTCGCCAAGCTGGCCACGGGCATCGGCTTTTTCGACCACATGCTGGATCAGGTGGCGCGGCATGGCCTGATCGATATCGAGATCGACGCCCAGGGCGATCTGCACATCGATGGCCACCACACGGTGGAAGACGTGGGCATCACGCTGGGCCTGGCCGTTGCCAAGGCCGTGGGCGACAAGGCCGGCCTCACGCGCTATGGCCACGCCTATGTGCCGCTGGATGAAGCCCTGTCGCGCGTGGTGATCGATTTTTCGGGGCGGCCGGGCCTGCACATGGAAGTGCCGTTCAAGAGCGGCATGGTCGGCGGCTTCGATACCCAGCTCACCTACGAATTCTTCCAAGGTTTTGCCAACCATGCCCTGGCCACGCTGCATATCGACAACCTGAAGGGCGCCAACGCCCACCACCAGTGCGAGACGGTGTTCAAGGCCTTCGGCCGCGCGCTGCGCATGGCGCTGGCGATCGACGCGCGCAGCGTGGGTGTGATTCCGTCCACCAAGGGAACCTTGTAGCGCCATGTCGAGAACCGTTGCCGTCGTCGATTACGGCATGGGCAACCTGCGCTCGGTGTCGCAGGCGGTGCTGCATGTGGCCGCGGGCAGCGGCGTCGAGGTCTTGATCACGCAGCGTGCGCAGGATGTCATGGCCGCCGAGCGCGTGGTGCTGCCCGGCCAGGGCGGCATTCGCGATTGCATGCGTGAATTGCGCGAATCGGGCCTGCAAGATGCCGTGCTGCACGCCGCCGCCAACAAGCCGCTTTTTGGCGTCTGCGTGGGCATGCAGATGCTGCTTGACCACAGCGAGGAGCAGGACACGCCTTGCCTGGGCCTGATCGCCGGGCGCGTGCGGAAATTTTTGCTCGATGGCCGGCTGCAACCCGACGGCAGCCGCTACAAGGTGCCGCAGATGGGCTGGAACCGCGTGCGCCAGGCGCGCCACGGCCAACATCGCCACGCGCTCTGGGCCGGCATCCCCGACGGCGCCTGGTTCTACTTTGTCCACAGCTACTACGCCGAGCCGTCGGAGGCGCGCCACAGTGCCGGCCTCACCGACTACGGTGCGCCCTTTACCTCGGCGATGGCACGCGATAACATTTTTGCCACCCAGTTCCACCCGGAGAAGAGCGCCGCCGACGGCCTGACGCTGTACCGCAACTTCCTGCAATGGAAGCCCTGAGCGTTCCTCTCCCCCATTCCCCACCATGCTGCTGATACCCGCGATCGACCTCAAGGACGGCCACTGCGTGCGCCTCGAACAGGGCGACATGAAAGCCGCCACCACCTTCGGCGAAGATCCCGCGGCGATGGCGCGGCGCTGGCTCGCCGCCGGTGCGCGGCGCCTGCACCTGGTGGATCTGAATGGCGCCTTTGCCGGCAAGCCGGTCAACGAGTCGGCGGTCAAGGCCATCGTTCGTGCGGTGGGGGATCAAATTCCGGTGCAGATCGGCGGCGGTCTGCGCGACCTCGACACCATCGAACGCTACCTCGACGACGGCTTGAGCTACGTCATCATCGGCACCGCCGCGGTCAAGAACCCCGGTTTTCTGCGCGACGCCTGCACCGCCTTCGGCGGCCACATCATCGTTGGCCTCGACGCCAGGGACGGCAAGGTGGCCACCGATGGCTGGAGCAAGCTCACCGGGCACGAGGTCATCGACCTGGCCAGGAAATTCGAGGACTACGGCGTCGAAGGCGTGATCTATACCGATATCGGCCGCGACGGCATGCTCACCGGCATCAATATCGAGGCCACCTTGAAGCTGGCGCAGGCGCTGACGATCCCGGTGATCGCCTCGGGCGGGTTGGCCGGCATGGCCGATATCGAGCGCCTGTGCGCGATCCAAGGCGAGGGCGTTGACGGCGTGATCTGCGGACGTGCGATCTACACCGGCGCGCTCGATTTCGCGGCGGCCCAGCAGCGCGCCGACCAACTGGCCGAGGCCTGAAATATCCGCTCCCACGCTCGCTGCGCTCGCTGCCCCCCGAGGGGGCACTCAGGCCGCTTGGGGCGGCCCGGCGCTGGCCTGAATGTCCGCCCCCACGCTGGCTTGGCTGGCTGCCCCCCCCGAGGGGGCGCTCGGTCGGCTCGGGAGCGGCCCAGCGCCGACTGAAGCGGCGAGTTTCAGCGCTGCGGCGCCGGCAGCGCCGCAATAATCGCGCTCATGCGAGTCCTGCGCGGTTTCCACCATCCTGATCTGGCGCCGGCCTGCGCTGCCACGATCGGCAGCTTCGACGGTGTCCACCGCGGCCACCAGGCCATGCTGGCCTTGCTGATCAACGAAGCCCGCCACCGCGGCCTGCCATCCTGTGTGCTGACCTTCGAGCCGCATCCGCGCGATTTCTTCGCTGCCCGGGCCAGGTCCGCGGGTCGCTCTGCCGACGCCCCGGCGCGCATCGCAACGCTGCGCGACAAGTTCGCCGAACTCGAACGCTGCGGTATCGAGCAGGCGGTGCTGCTGCGCTTCGATGAACGCTTGGCGGCGTTGACGCCGCAGGCCTTCATTGAGCAAGTGTTGCTGCGCGGCCTCGGCGTGCGCTACGTGCTGGTGGGCGACGACTTCCGCTTTGGCGCCAGGCGGGCCGGCGACTACGCCATGCTCGACGCTGCCGGCGACGCACTCGGCTTCGACGTGGCGCGCATGCAAAGCTATGAAGTGCATGGTCAGCGCGTATCGAGTTCGACCGTGCGCGAGGCCTTGGCCAACGGCGATATGGTCCGCGCCGCGGCCCTGCTGGGCCGCCCCTACAGTATCAGCGGCCATGTCCAGCACGGTGCCCGGCTCGGGCGCGAGCTGGGCTTCCCGACCCTCAACCTGCGCCTGCCCCATCCGCCCGCGGCGATGGGCATCTTTGTGGCCCGCACGCATGGCCTGGCTGCGCAAGCTTTGCCCGGCGTCGCCAGCCTGGGCCGGCGGCCGACGGTCGATGCCAGTGGGCGCATCCTGCTCGAGGTGCATTGCCTGGACTGGCCAGGCGAACTCGGCCGCGATGGTGCCTACGGTCACGTGGTCAAGGTCGAACTGCTGCACAAATTGCACGACGAGCGCATCTACGCGTGCTTGGCGTCTTTGCGCGAAGGCATTGCGCAGGACAGTGCCGATGCGCGCGCCTGGTTTGCCGAGCCGGGACGCGCCTGAGGACACACCGGCGTGTCGGATCAGAATCGCCAGGCGAATCCTGCGCCGGTCGCCACTTGCGTCGGTTTCAGGGTCAGTGGACTGGCCAGCGCCGGACGAAGCAATCGACTCACGCTGGCACCGGCCCAGACTGACCAGCGCCGATCGATGTCGGTGCGCAATTCCGTGTTCAGGGCGGCGTCGCGCCAACCGCCTCCTGGCTCATAGGCTGGCCGGCCCGTGCGGGCAGCGGCCGCGGGGCTGATGCCGAAGCGGGCGAGCATGTAGCGCTCGTCGGCCCAGGACAGGCTGCTGCCGAGCGACCAATGCGTGCGCTGGCTGAGGCGAATGCTGTGCGAGATGGACAGATCGACCAGGCTCCCGCCCTGGCGGCCGAGCACATCGGTGCTCCATCCGGTACCCAACTGCCAATCGGGCTTGAAACGCCAGGTCGCCGACAGGCGTGCGCGCACCGTCGGCCGTATGTCGTCGAGTTCGGCGAGTTCAGGGCTGTCACGGGTCTTGCGTCCGGGGTCCAAGCGCAATCCGAGCCGCACGCGCAGGTCATCGCGCTGCACCAGTTCGGCACCCACACCGCGCAGCACCTCACCGTCCTGGCGGGTCACGAAATTGCCGGCCGTGGCCACCCAGAAACGACCCCAGCGCAGGTAGATACCCGGCTGCAACGAGTTTTCGCGCAAGTTCGAGCCCTGGTACCGCGGCGCGTTGCTCCACTGCAGGCCGATCGCACCTCCGAAGTTCGGCCGCGCGCTCGGCGACGGGGAAGCCTCCACCTGCGCGCACGCAGGCAACGGCGTCCCGGCCAGCATCCAGATGGCCACCGGTAGAATCTGCCGCATGGTTGCTTGCATGGTTCGACTCGATCTCCTGCGCTGGCGCACGACGACGTGTCGGCAAACCACACGGGATCGAATTTAGCCGGGTTCCACTCGCGAACCACCGACTGGCTTGATCCCGATCAGGCCGGTGCCTGAAACAGGCGTCACGAACACCAGACGCCACCCGCCGCACCCGCACCATGTCCGAACCGAAATCAAATGACCGCCCCAGGACGCCTACGGCGTCGTCCCCCGAGGGGAGCGCAACGGCCTTGGGGCGGCCCGGCGGCAGTTGCCGGCCCGACTACCGCGCTACGCTGAACCTGCCCGACACCCCGTTTCCGATGCGCGGCGATTTGCCCAGGCGCGAGCCGGGCTGGATCGCGGATTGGAACGAACAAGGCCTGTACAAGAAGCTGCGCGACGCGCGCCACGGTGCGCCGCTGTTCGTCCTGCACGACGGCCCGCCGTATGCCAACGGCGTGCTGCACATCGGCCACGCGGTGAACAAGATCCTGAAGGACATGGTCGTCAAGTCCAAGCAACTGGCGGGCTTCGATGCGCGCTATGTGCCGGGCTGGGACTGCCACGGCTTGCCGATCGAAAATGCGATCGAGAAGGCGCATGGCCGCAAGCTCAGCCGCGACGAGATGCAGGCCAGGAGCCGGGCCTACGCCAGCCAACAAATCGCGCAGCAGAAGGCCGATTTCCAGCGCCTGGGCGTGCTCGGCGATTGGGAGCATGCGTACCGCACGATGGATTTCGCCAACGAGGCCGGCGAGTTGCGGGCCCTGAAGCGCGTGATCGAGCGCGGCTTCGTCTATCGCGGCCTGAAGCCGGTCTATTGGTGCTTCGATTGCGGCTCGTCGCTGGCCGAATTCGAGATCGAATATGCCGACAAGAAATCGCAGACGCTCGATGTCGGCTTTTTGTGCGCCGAGCCCGACAAGCTGGCCGCAGCCTTCGGTCTGCCTGAAATCGTCGGTGAAACCTTTGCGCTGATCTGGACCACCACCGCGTGGACGATTCCCGCCAACCAGGCACTCAACCTCCATCCCGAACTCGACTACGCCTTGGTGCACACCGAGCGCGGGCAGCTCGTGCTCGCGGCATCGCTGGTCGAGAAATGTCTCGGGCGTTACGCTCTGCAGGGCCATGTGGTCGCAACGACCCGGGGCGAGAAGCTCGGCGGCATCCTGTTCCGCCACCCCCTTGCGCACATAGACGCCGGCTACGACCGCCTCGCGCCGGTCTATCTGGCCGACTACGCCACCGCCGACGACGGCACCGGCATCGTGCATGCGTCGCCGGCCTATGGCGTGGATGACTTCCACTCATGCACCGCGCATGGCATGCAGGTCGATCAAATCCTGAACCCGGTGCAGGGCCACGGCAGCTACGCACCCGACTTCCCGCTGTTCGGCGGGCTGAATATCTGGAAGGCGGTGCCGGTCGTCATCGAAGCGCTGCGCGAGGCCGGGCGCCTGTTTGCCACCTCGCCCATCACCCACAGCTACCCGCATTGCTGGCGCCACAAGACGCCGGTGATCTACCGCGCCGCCGCGCAGTGGTTCATCCGCATGGACGAAGCAAATGTGTCAACGGCGGGCGTCTTCACCAAGGACAAGGCGCCGCGCACCTTGCGTGCAATGGCGCTCGAGGCGATCGACGCCACCGCGTTCTTCCCCGACAACGGCCAGGCCCGCCTGCGCGACATGATCGCCAACCGGCCCGACTGGTGCATCAGCCGCCAGCGCAGCTGGGGTGTGCCGCTGCCCTTCTTCCTGCACAAGGATTCGGGCGAACTGCATCCGGACACGATGGCCATACTCGACCGTGCTGCGGATATCGTCGAGCGGGGCGGCGTCGAGGCCTGGAGTCGCGTGACTGCGGAAGAAATCCTCGGTGCCAAAGACGCTGCGGACTATACGAAAGGCAGCGACATCCTCGAAGTCTGGTTCGACTCCGGCTCGACCTTCTTCCACGTGCTGCGCGGCTCGCATCCCGACGGGCACCACCGAACCGGCCCTGAAGCCGATCTCTACCTCGAAGGCCACGACCAGCACCGCGGTTGGTTTCATTCGGCCCTGCTGCTGGGCTGCGCGCTCGAAGGCCATGCACCGTATCGCGGCCTGCTCACACACGGTTTTACGGTCGATGGCCAGGGCCGCAAGATGAGCAAGTCGCTCGGCAACATCATCGAAATCCGCGAGTTCGCCAAGGATCCGGGCGCCGAGGTGGCGCGCCTGTGGTGCGCCTCGACCGACTATGCCGGCGACCCGCCGATCGACAAGAAGATCCTGGCCCGGGTGGTCGACAGCTACCGGCGCATCCGCAATACGCTGCGCTTCCTGCTCGCCAATATCGCCGACTTCGACGCCGGGCGCGACGCCGTGCCCGTGGCTGACATGCTCGAGATCGACCGCTGGGCCCTGTCGCGCGCGGCCGAGTTGCAGGCCGAAATGCTGGCCCACTACGAGCGCTTCGAGTTCCACCCGGTGGTCGCCAAGCTACAGCTCTTTTGCAGCGAAGATTTGGGCGCGTTCTACCTCGACGTGCTGAAGGATCGCCTCTACACCACCGCGCCGAAATCGCTCGCCCGCCGCTCGGCGCAGACGGCGCTGTGGCAGATCACGCACGCGATGCTGCGCTGGATGGCGCCGTTCCTGTCGTTCACGGCCGAGGAGGCCTGGCCGGTGCTTGCGCCGGGCCAGTCGCCGTCGATCTTCACCGAAACTTTCTGGCGTTTCGACGCACCCGATGCGGCGCTGCTCGCCAAGTGGCAGCGCATCCGCACCATCCGCGACGAGGTCAACAAGGCCATCGAGGCGGTGCGCAGCGAAGGCAGCGTCGGTTCGTCATTGCAAGCCGAAGTCACACTGACGCTGAACGAGGCCGACCATGAACTGCTGGCCACGCTGGGCGAAGACCTGAAGTTCGTGTTGATCACTTCGCAGGCGAGGCTGCGGTGCGGCGCTGCACTGGTCATCACCGTGACACCGTCATCCGCCGCCAAGTGCGAACGCTGCTGGCACTGGCGCAGCGACGTCGGCCATGACGCCGCGCACCCGGCCCTTTGCGGGCGTTGTACAAGCAACCTCTACGGCGCGGGCGAAGTCCGCAGCATCGCTTGAGCGCGGCCCGCTCTTCCTCCGGCGCTCCCGGCCTCGCCCTCTGGCTCGGCCTGGCGCTGTTGGTCATCGTCCTCGACCAGTTCACCAAGACCCTGATCCTGGGTTATTTCCAGCTCGGCGACAGCCGCCATGTGACCTCGTTCTTCAATCTCGTGCGCGTGCACAACAGCGGCGCGGCATTCTCGTTCCTGGCCGGCGCGGCGGGCTGGCAGCGCTGGTTCTTCGTCGCGCTGGGCATCGTCGCGGCCGGCTTCATCGCCTGGATGCTGCACCGCCATCCGACGCAGAAACTGTTCTGCTTCGCGGTCACGATGATCATGGGCGGGGCCCTGGGCAATGTCGTTGACCGCCTGCTGCACGGCCATGTGGTGGATTTCATCCAGCTGCATTGGCGCGGCTGGTACTTCCCCAGCTTCAACCTCGCCGACAGCGCCATCACGCTGGGCGCCGCCCTGCTGATCGCCGACGAGTTGCGCCGCGTGCGCCGGGGCGGCTGAGCGGCATCGGCCGTCAGCGCCACAGCACGAGCGGTGCTGCTGGCCAAGCGCAGCGCGACCGGGCACTATGCGAACCTGGATCTCAGCCGATGGGCCGCGCAGCGGCTGCAACGCGGCGAGACCGGCGTCGAGCGCAACCCCATCCGACCACCATGAACGACACCCCGACCCGCGAAAGCGCCCCTCCGGCGATCGAACTCAATACCCTGCGCTGGAGCGACCCGCTGCGCTGGCTGCGCCTGGGTGCGCGCGACTTCGCACGCTGCCCGGGCATCGGCCTGTTCTACGGCAGTTGCTTTACGGCCATGGGTTGGGCCTTGCTCAAGGTTTTCGAGCGCGCACCGGCCTATGTGCTGGCGCTGTCGGCAGGTTTCCTGCTCGCCGGGCCCGTCGTGTGCCTGGGCCTTTATCGCGCCAGCCAGAGTCTCGAACGCGGCGAGCAACCCGACTTAGGCGATTCCCTGCTGGCCTGGGACACACGCACCGGCACGCTGGCGATCTTCGCCTTCGTGTTGCTGGTGCTCGAGATGCTGTGGGGTCGGGCCGCGCTGGTGATCTTCGCGGTCAGCTTCGACGGCATGCCCGATTTCAAGGGCTCTATCCTGGCCCTGTTCGACCCCGAAAACCTGGGCTTCATCGCCGCCTACCTGGCCATCGGCGGCGTTTTCGCCGGGCTGATCTTCGCTATCAGCGTGGTGGCCATGCCGATGATCCTCGACCGCCCGGTGGATGCCATCAGCGCCGCCCTGACCAGCCTGCGCCTGGTCGTCACACAGCCTGGCGTGATGCTGCTGTGGGGCGCATTGATCACGCTGCTGGTGGTGCTTGCGATGCTGCCCTGGTTTGCCGGGCTGCTGGTGGTCGGGCCGGTGCTCGGGCATGCCTCATGGCACGCCTACCGCAGCGCGGTCAAGGCCTGAGTCAGGGCATCAGCACGGTCGAGCCGGTGGTCTTGCGCGCCTCCAGGTCGCGGTGCGCCTGGGCCACGTCGGCCAGGGCATAGCGCTGGTCGATGCGGATCTTCACCGCGCCGCTGCCGACCACCGCGAACAGCTCGTCGGCCATGGCCTGGGTCGCCTCGCGCGTGGCGATGTGCGTGAACAGGGTCTGCCGCGTCAGGTACAGCGAACCTTTGGGCCCGAGCAGGCCCGGTGCAAAGGGCGCTACCGGCCCCGAGGCATTGCCGAAACTGGCCAGCAGGCCGAAGGGGCGCAGGCAGTCGAGGCTAGCCTCGAAGGTGTCCTGGCCGATCGAGTCATAGACCGCCTTCACGCCCTTGCCGGCGGTGATGGCCTTGACGCGGGCGACGAAATCTTCCTGGCTGTAGTCGATCGCATGCGCCGCGCCGTGTTCCAGCGCCAGCGCGCACTTGGCTGCGCTGCCGGCCGTGCCGATGAGCTGCAAACCCAGTGCCCTGGCCCACTGGCAGGCGATCAACCCGACGCCGCCTGCCGCCGCGTGGAAGAGCACGAAATCGCCGGCCTGCAGGCCTTCGACCGGCAGCGTGCGCTTCAGCAAATACTGCGCCGTCAGGCCCTTTAGCATCATGCCCGCCGCGGTATCGAAAGCGATGCCGTCGGGCAGCCTGCACACCGTCTTGGCCGGCATCACGCGCACTTCGCTGTAGGCCCCCGGCGGGTTGCCGGCATAGGCCGCGCGGTCGCCGGCCGCGAGGTGCGTCACGCCCGCGCCCACGGCCTCGATAACGCCGGCGCCTTCCAGGCCCAGCGTCAGCGGTAGCGGGTTGGGGTACAGGCCCGTGCGCTGATAGACATCGATGAAGTTCAGGCCGCAGGCGTGGTGCCGGATGCGAACTTCGCCGGCCCCCGGTGCGCCAACTTCGAGGTCCACCACCTGCATTACTTCGGGGCCGCCGTATTGCTGGATCTGAATCGCCTTGCTCATCGCGCACCTCCTGGGTTAACGGACAACACCGCGAGGTTACGCGAGCGGCGAGAATCGCGTTGCCGATGAAACGCCTTGCCCAAGCTCCCAATCTCGCGCTGGCCTCGTTGTGGTGCGACATGCTGGCGCAAGCCGGCTTGGCCGTCAGCGTGCAACGCGCCTTTGCCAGCAGCATCGCCGGCGAAATCCCGCCCGACCAGGCCTTGCCCGAGATCTGGGTCGAGGACGACGAGCAGCTCGACACCGCCCGTGCGCTGCTCGCACAACTGCAGCATCCTGCGTGGCGACACTGGGTCTGCCGCGGCTGCGGCGAGCGCATCGACGGACCCTTCGACCAATGCTGGTCATGCGGCGCGGCGATGCCGGAATGAGGCCGCGCACCGCCCTGTTGATGACCCTGCCGCCGCTGATGTGGGCCGGCAATGCCGTGGTCGACCGCCTGCTCGTCGGCCACGTGCCGCCGCTGACGCTGAACCTCGTGCGCTGGGTGCTGGCCGCGTTGCTGCTCGCGCCGCTCGGCTGGCATGTGCTGCGCGATGCGCGCAGGATCGTCGTGTCGTGGCCCTACCTGTTGGTGATTGGCAGCCTGGGCGTTGGGGCCTACAACGCATTGCAGTACCTCGCCCTGACAACTTCGACACCGCTCAACGTGACCCTGATCGCCGCATCGGGCCCGCTGTGGATGCTGGCGGTCGGCGCCCTGGCGTTCGGCCAACCGACAGCGCCACGGCAGATGGCCGGTGCCGTGCTGTCGCTGGCCGGCGTGGTGTTGGTGGTTGCGCGCGGGTCGTGGGCCGCCCTGGCCCAGCTGCAACCGGTGGCGGGCGATATCTACATCCTGATCGCCGCGTTGGCCTGGGCGGTCTATAGCTGGTTGTTGGTGCGGCCGCCTGCGTGGCTGCGGCCGCCTTCGCGCGATACCTTGCAGGCCTGGGGTTGGGCCGGTCTGTTGTTGGTGCAGATCTTGTTCGGCTTGCTCGCGGCCGCCGCCGCGACAGCGGGCGAAGTCGCGCTGGCGCACAGCGCAAGCATCGACTGGCGCAATGACTGGGTGCTGGCGGCCTTGCTGTTCGTGGCCATCGGTCCGTCGATCCTGACCTACCGCTGCTGGGGCCTGGGCGTGGCGCTCGGCGGTCCGGCACTGGCCGCATTTTTCGCCAACCTGACGCCGCTGTTTGCCGCGCTGTTGTCGGCGCTGTTGCTCGGCGAAACGCCGCGCGGCTACCACGCACTGGCCTTTGCGCTCATCGTCGCGGGCATCGCCGTATCGGCGCGGCGCTCGTCATGACGCTGACGCGCCGCCAGTGGCTGCTGCTGCCGTGGGCCACCGACTGGCTGGCCGCGCGGTGCATTGCGCGCGCCAGCGCCACGGGGCGGGCCACACGGTCGGCGGGCAGCGACAATGCGGCGCCATGAAGCCAGGCTCCCAGCTCGCATTGATCGCCGCCATCGACCGCCGCCGCGCCATCGGTCGCGGCGGCGAATTGCTGTGGCATGAGCGCGAGGACCAAAAACACTTTCGCGCCGTGACGATGGGCTGCCCGGTGATCATGGGCCGCAAGACCTGGGATTCGCTGCCGATAAAATTCAAACCGCTGCCGGGGCGGCGCAATATCGTGCTCACGCGCAACGCCGCGTGGTGTGCCGACGGCGCTGAAATCGCGCCGTCGCTGGCGGCGGCACTGGCGCTCACGGCAAACGCTGCCAAGGTCTTCGTCATCGGCGGCGGCGAATTGTATGCACAGGCCATGCCGCTGGCCGATGAATTGGTGCTGACCGAAATCGATGCCGCGTTCGACGGCGCCGACACTTTCCTGCCCGCCATCGATCGCAGCCGATTCGGCGAAACCGCGCGCGAGTCGCGGCACAGCGCCAGCGGCGTAGCCTATGCCTTCGTCACCTACCGCCGCATCGACGCCGCGGCGCCGACGTGAATCAAGGCCCCCGGGCGGTAGGCGATGCCGGTCGAAGCCGAGGTGCTGAAGGCGGCGCGCGTCAAGGGGCTGTCCGCGGCCTGGCCGCGCAACGAAGCCGCGGAGAGGCCGGCAAAGCCGATCCAGTGCGGCGTGAGTGCCGAGGTGATGCCGATGCCGGCGTGGATATCGCGCCGGCCCGCGCGCGGCGTATAGGCCGCGATGCCGGTCTGCAAGGCCGAAGCATCGCTGACGCCGAAAGCGAAAGCACCCGTCCTGGCAGGCCCACAGAGGGCACAGCTTGGCCGAGCTGTGATCCGCGCCCGGATAGTCGGGCGAGCGGATCGCGGCCACGCCCAGGAGCCAGCGCGAAACGGGTGCGGTCGGCGGCGGCTCGGCAGGGGCTTCGTCGTCGGCCTGCGCCGTCGCGCAGGCCAGCGCGACGAGCGCGGCAACGCTGGCCGCATGGCCCCGCCGCGCTGCGACGTGTACCACGGCAGGAAAGTTGGATCGCATCTTGTTATCGTGGCAGTCTGTGGCTTATTGAGCTTTCCGTAAATGGCGACATCACCACAGGCCAGCTTGAACCCAGCACGCGGTGATGATGGAGGGGCGGTGTTGTGCGCTCTTGAGCTTGTTGCGGGCAGTGACGTTGAGTTCGTCGAGATTGGCCGGGCAGAAGTTGGCCAATGCATGGCGCTTGAGCCATGCCCATAGGTACTCCACGGGGTTCAAGTCCGGCGAGTACGGCGGCAGGAACGCCATCTGCACGTCCCCGTCGGTGGAGTCCAGGTAGTCGCGCACGAGCTTGCTGCGATGCGCCTTCAGACCGTCCCAGATGAGCCGCTTCTTCTCGTCAGGCTGGACCCACTACGAGACCGCCATGCCAGGCACGTTCAGGCTCGTTCCGCCGCCTGCGCGCCATGCTGCATTGGCGAAGGACTATGCGACGATGGCACCGATGTTTATCGGCTCTCCGATCGACTTTGATGTTCTGTTGCAGCGCCTGCAAGCCGCCGAGCAGCAGCTCGGCGACGGGAACCTGCGTCGTTCCACATGATCCTTTTCCGATGGGGGTACGACTTGGGGTATCGCCAGACAAGCTGAAGACACATCACAACAAAATCAACATCAAAGCGCTACGATGAAACTCGCCACCTGGAACGTCAATTCGCTCGCCGTGCGCCTGCCGCAACTGCTCGCCTGGCTGGCCCTGCACCGGCCCGATGCGATGGTCTTGCAGGAGACCAAGCTCAGCGACGACAAATTTCCGCACGCCGAGATCGAGGCTGCCGGCTGGCGCGTGCAGTGGTTCGGGCAGAAAACCTACAACGGCGTCGCGCTGCTGTCGAAGACCGAAGCCGCCGATATCGTGCGTAACATTCCCGGCTTCGCCGACCCATTGGCGCGCGTCATCACCGGTACGGTCGAGGGCCTGCGCATGGTCGGTGCCTATTTTCCCAACGGCCAGGCGCCGGGCAGCGACAAGTTCGACTACAAGATGCAGTGGCTGCGCGCGCTGCGCGACTGGTTGGCGGATGAAATCGCGCTGCACCCGAAGCTGGTGCTGCTGGGCGACTTCAATATCGCGCCCGACGACCGCGACGTTTACGACCCGGTCGCCTGGGCCGGCCAGATCCATTGCACCGACGAGGAGCGCGACCATTTGAAGAAGCTGATCGCACTCGGCCTGGTCGATGCGTTTCGCCTCTTCGATCAAGCGCCGAAATCCTGGTCCTGGTGGGATTACCGCAACCTGGCCTTCCGCAAGAACCAGGGCCTGCGCATCGACCTGATCCTGGTCAGTGAGGCGCTGAAGGCCTCGGTGCAGGCCTGCAGCATCGACCGCGCCACGCGCAAGAACGAGCGTCCGAGCGACCATGCGCCGGTGCTGCTGACGCTGGCTTGAACGACCGCACGTCGCAAATTCGATCGTCGCCGTTGGCTCAATCGTCCAGGCCGAGATCCTGAATCTTGCGCGTGATGGTGTTGCGGCCGATGCCCAGGCGCTGCGCGGCTTCGATGCGGCGGCCGCGGGTGCTGTCGAGCGCGGCGAGGATCAGCCTGGCTTCGAACTGCCGCGTCAGGGTGTTCCAGACTTCGGGGGTGCCGGCGTCGAGCAACGCGCGGGCTTCGTGTTCGAGATCGGCAAGCCAGCCGCTACCGGCGACGGGGCTCGCGGCGGGCATGGTTTGCGTGCCCGGCGCGGTCGGCGGCGGCGGCGCGATCGCTGCCGCGTGCGCATCCGGTGCGGCCACCATGTCGCTCACCAACTCGGGCGGCAGATCCTTGGCCTCGACCACTTGCGTCGGGGCCATCACGGTCAGCCAGTGGCAGATGTTCTCGAGCTGGCGCACGTTGCCGGGGTAGTCGAAGGCTGCCAGCCGCGCCAGCGCGGGATCCGACAAACGCTTGGCCTCGACGCCGAGATCCCTGGCGCTCTTTTGCAGGAACTGGCGCGCCAGCACCGGAATGTCGTCGCGGCGCTCGCGCAGCGCCGGCAGGCGCAGGCGGATCACGTTCAGGCGGTGGAACAGGTCTTCGCGGAAGATGCCGTCCTTCACACGTTGTTCGAGGTTCTGGTGTGTGGCCGCGATCACGCGCACATTGCTCTTTTGTGGCTGGTGCCCGCCGACGCGGTAGAACTGGCCGTCGGACAGCACGCGCAACAGGCGCGTCTGCAGGTCGAAGGGCATGTCGCCGATTTCGTCGAGGAAGAGCGTGCCGCCGTCGGCCTGTTCGAAGCGGCCGCGGCGCATCGTCTGCGCACCGGTGAAGGCGCCGCGCTCGTGGCCGAACAATTCGCTTTCGAGCAAATCCTTCGGGATCGCCGCGGTGTTGATGGCGACGAAGGGGCCGTTGCTGCGCGGGCTGTGCTTGTGCAGTGCGCGCGCCACCAGTTCCTTGCCCGAGCCGCTCTCGCCGGTGATCAGCACCGTGACGTGGCTCTGCGACAGGCGCCCGATGGCGCGAAACAGATCCTGCATCGCCGGCGCCTGGCCGAGCATCTCGGGCGTATCGCCCGGGCGCTCGCTGGCCACCGCTTCGCGCAGGCTTTCCTCGACCGCGCGGCGGATCAGTTCGACCGCCTTGGGCACGTCGAAGGGTTTGGCCAGGTATTCGAAGGCCCCGCCCTGGAACGCCGATACCGCGCTGTCGAGGTCGGAGTAGGCCGTCATCACGATCACCGGCAGGCCGGGCAGGCGCTGCTTGATCTTGGCCAGCAAATCCAGCCCCGAGCCGCCGGGCATGCGGATATCGCTGACCAACACCTGCGGCTCGTCGTCGTCGAGCGCGGCCAGCACATCGCGGGCATTGGCGAAGGCGCGCACTGCGAACTGTTCTCGCGCCAGTGCTTTTTCGAGCACGAAGCGGATCGATTGATCGTCATCGACGACCCAGATGGGTTTCATGCGCGGGGTTGGTAGGAGGTCATGGCAGCGGGATGAGGATCGTGAATAGCGTGCGGCCCGGCTGGCTGGCGCATTCGATCGTGCCCTGGTGTTGCTGCACGAAAGTCTGCGCCAGGGTCAGCCCGAGGCCCGATCCGCCCTCGCGCCCCGTCACCAGCGGGAAGAAGATGCGCTCGCGGATCGCCCCGGGCACGCCGGGCCCGTTATCTTCGATAAGCAATTCGAGTGCCAGGCGCCAACGCAGCTTTCCGATCGTCACTTGTCGGGCAATGCGCGTGCGCAAGCGCATCTCGGCGTCGCCGGCCTGAATGCGCGGCTCCAGCGCCTGTACGGCGTTGTGGGCGATATTGAGCACGGCCTGGATCAACTGCTCGCGGTCGCCGCGAAACTCCGGAATCGAGGTATCGTAGTCGCGCTTGACCGCGAGGCCGCGTGGATGCTCGGCCACGACGAGCGCGCGCACCCGCTCGCAGACTTCGTGGATATTCACGTCGGCCACGATGTGCGCACGCCGGTGTGGCGCCAGCAGGCGATCGACCAGCAACTGCAGGCGGTCGGCCTCGGCGATGATGACCTGGGTGTACTCGGTGAGTTCACGCTTGCCTTCGAGCTCCATGCCCAGCAACTGCGCCGCGCCGCGGATGCCGCCGAGCGGGTTCTTGATCTCGTGCGCCAGGTTGCGCACCAGTTCCTTGTTGGCCTGGGCCTGTCCCTGGGTGCGCTCCTCGCGGTCTTGCCGAGTTTGCTGTTCGATCTCGATCATCTCGACCAGCACGCGCTCGGCGTCTTCGGTCTGGTTGACGATCACATGCACCGGCAGCAGCTCATGCTGGCCGCCGGCGGGCCGGCGCAACTGGGCGTCGAAGCGGCCGCTGGCGATGCGGTTGGCCGACACGGCCGCCAGGGTCTCGCGCAGCGGCTGCGCGTCGGCCAGCCAATCGGGCAACATGGTGCCCATCAGGGCGCGGCGGGCCACGCCGAGCAGATTTTCGAAGGCCGTGTTGGCGTGCAGGCACAGACCGTCGGGCTGCACCAGCGCCACCATCGTGGCCAGCAGATCGAAGGCGGCCAGCGGGTCGGTCGTCTCCGCGGCCATCCGCGACATCGCTATTCCTTGGTCGCGGGGAGTTTGGTCAACTCACGCTTCAGGGCTTCGACGTCGCTTTCCTTGCGCGCAATGGCCGCCTTCATCTCTTCGACGCGATCCTGGTATTTCTGGTAATTGCGCTCTTCGCCACGGCGCTCCGGCTGTCCGTTGTTGAACTCTTTCTGCAGTTCAGCCAGCTTGGTTTCCTCACGCCTCAGTTCGGCTTCGAGAATCTTGCGCGCGTCGCTGTCGCGTGCGCGCTGCTCGCCGGCACCGACCTTGCCTTCCGATGGGCGCGGGGCGCCTGCGTTCGAGGCGCTGGGCAGCGGTCGCGGCTTGGGCGGTGACACCACCGTGATCGGCGCACCCTCAATCGTGCGGCAGTTGCGATCCTTGGCCTCCGGCGCCGTGATCTGGTCGGTGTAGAGCACGGGCGGCCCCGGGCAACGGTAAACGGTGCCGGCCTGGGTGGCCGCGGCAGCCGCGGTGGCCCCGGCCAGCGCGCCGACCCAGGAAGCGATTGCAAGGAGGTTTTTCATGGCCATTCGACGCATTGTGGCCCACGCCTGGTGCACAAGTGGCAAGGGGCGGCATGCGCCGCCCCTTGCCGTGTGACCGATTCGTGGGTCAGGCCGCGTAGTACATGTCGAACTCGAGCGGGTGGGTGGTCATGCGAAAACGCGTGACCTCCTGCATCTTCAGCTCGATGTAGGCGTCGATATAACTGTCGGTGAAGACCCCGCCCTTGGTCAGAAAGGCGCGGCCCTTGTCCAGATAATCGAGGGCCTGGTCCAGGCTGTGGCAGACGGTCGGGATCTTCGCGTCTTCTTCGGGCGGCAGGTGGTACAGGTCTTTGGTTGCCGCTTCGCCGGGGTGGATTTTGTTCTCCACCCCGTCCAGGCCGGCCATCAGCAGCGCCGAGAAGCCCAGGTAGGGGTTGCACAGCGGATCCGGGAAGCGAGCCTCGATACGGCGGCCCTTGGGGTTGGCGACGTACGGAATACGGATCGAGGCCGAGCGATTCTTCGACGAATACGCCAGCTTCACAGGCGCCTCGAAACCGGGCACCAGGCGCTTGTAGCTGTTGGTGCCGGGGTTGGTGATGGCATTCAGCGCGCGGGCGTGCTTGATGATGCCGCCGATGTAGTACAGGGCAAAGTCCGACAGGCCCGCATAGCCGTCGCCGGCGAACAGGTTCTTGCCGTCTTTCCACACGCTCTGGTGCACATGCATGCCGCTGCCGTTGTCGCCGACGATCGGTTTGGGCATGAAGGTCGCCGTCTTGCCGTAGGCGTGGGCCACGTTGTGGATCACGTACTTCTGCAGTTGCAGCCAGTCGGCGCGCTGAACCAGCGTACTGAACTTGGTGCCGAGTTCCATCTGGCCGGCGGTGGCAACCTCATGGTGGTGCACTTCGACCGGCACGCCGAGCTGTTCGAGCAGCAGGCACATTTCGGAGCGCATGTCCTGGAAGCTGTCGACCGGCGGCACCGGGAAATAACCGCCCTTGACACCCGGGCGGTAGCCTGAGTTGCCGTGCTCGTATTCCTTGCCGCTGTTCCAGGCCGCTTCTTCGGATTCGATCTTCGAGAAGCTGCCCGACATATCGACGTTCCAGCGCACGCTGTCGAAGACGAAGAATTCGGGCTCGGGCCCGAAGAAGGCGGCGTCGCCGATGCCGCTGCTCTTCAGGTAGGCCTCGGCGCGGCGGGCCAGCGAACGCGGGTCGCGCTCGTAGGGCTTGCCATCGCCGGGTTCGAGCACATCGCAGGTCAACAACAGGGTCGGCTCTTCGAAGAAGGGGTCGACGTTGGCCGTGGCCGGGTCGGGCATCAGCAGCATGTCGGAGGCTTCGATGCCCTTCCAGCCGGCGATCGACGAACCGTCGAAGGCGTGGCCGGCACTGAATTTGTCTTCGTCGAAGTGCGATACCGGCACGGTGACGTGTTGTTCTTTGCCGCGGGTATCGGTGAAACGGAAATCAACGAACTTGATCTCGTTGTCCTTCACCATCTTCATCACGTCAGCGACGTTCTTACTGGCCATCAAGGCTTCTCCTGGGAGGGGGTGAAAAAAGCGCAGGCGAATGTAGCAGAAAGCATGCCCGCAGCCGGTGCGCAATGGCCTATTGTGCGCTCTGACGGAATGCCCCAAATGGAGGCGTTCAATAGCACCAACGTTGGGCTGTTCTTCGTATTTCAGCGCACCAGTTCGGGGCCTGTCTGCGCGCCCAGGGCGGCCAGCCCGGCGCGCAGCGCGGCATAGGCCGCAGGCAGCAAGGTTTCGCCGCCCTTGACGCCGAGCTCGATGTGCCGCCCATGCACCGGGTGATCGACGCTGGGCAGGCTGAACACGCGCACGCCGGCGTGGTCGCGCTCGACGGCTTCCATCAGCGGCGTCAGTGCGGCCTCGATCGACCCATAGACGATCACCGAGTATTCGGCCTCGCGCAGCGAACCGTGCAGCGCGCGGTAGCGGGTGTCGAGCACGGTTTCGATCATCGGGTGCGCCATCACCGGGAAGCCTGGCACGAAATGCACCTCGCCAACCGTAAAGCCGGGAATCTGGTTGTACGGGTTGGCGATGATCGAGGCGCCCGCCGGGAATACACCCATATTCAGACGGTGGATGTTGTCGGGCGCATCGGCATCGAAGGGCAGGCCCTTTTCCGCCGCCCGGTCTTGCATGCGCTGCGTGATCAGGGCCTTGGCCTCGGGATGCAATTCGAGCGCCACACCGAGCGCCGCCGCGGCGCACTGGCGCGTGTGATCGTCGGGCGTGGCGCCGATGCCGCCGCAACTGAAGACCGCGTCGCCGCTGGCGAAAGCGTGGCGCAAGGCTTCGGTGATGAGCCGGCGGTCGTCGCCGACATAGCGCGCCCAGGCCAGCGACAGGCCGCGAGCGCCGAGCAGTTCGATGACTTTGGGCAGGTGCTGGTCCTGGCGTTTGCCGGAGAGGATTTCGTCGCCGACGATGATCAGGCCGAAGTTCATGCCAGTACGCGCCGGGCCGCCCCAAGCGTGCTGACGCCCCCTTGGGGGGCTGCGAACGAAGTGAGCTTGGGGTTGGTCATGACAGAGGCAGTATTTCGATGGGTTGAAGAGGAGCCGGTGGCACCGGCATCGTCGATTGTCGCAGGCGCTGCAATGCCGCCAGCGCGAAATGGGCGAACCACAGCGCCGCGAAGGCAAACACCAACGTATAGAGCCACACCGATATCAGCACCAGCAGCGGCGCAAAAATCAGGGTTGCCGCGCTCACCGCCCACAACAGCGTCGGTGCAGCGCCGAGGTAGCCGCAGACCACACCGATGGCCAGCAGTGGCCAGCGCTGCTCACGCAGGATCGTGCGCCGCTCGTCGGCGCTGGCGTGCTCTGCCAGCACGTCGAAGGCCATCACGCGGCAGGTCAGCCAGCCCCAGATCAGCGGTGGTATCAACAAGATCAGCGGCGGCACGAACCACAGCGGGAGGCTGAGCACGAGGGCGATAACGGCAACCAGCGTGCAGCCGAGCGACCACAACACCGATTGCCACAGCGCCGCGCCGCGTTTGGCTTCGAGCTCGGCAAAGCGCCGTCGGGCGACCAGCGACACCAGGGCCGGGGCCATCGACAAGGCCACCACCAACAGCGACAGCACGACGATCAGCGGCAGCGCCAGTGCGAGCACGATCAGGGGCGCGATCAATGCGCGCAAGCCATTGAGGCCGATCGACTCGAGCCATTTCAGCAGCACCTCGAGCGACGACCAGGCTTCGAGCGTCGCTCGCACGCCCGCCACGGCGGGCTCCCAATAGAACCAGCCCAGTGCGAGCGTCAGCCCGCCGGCCAGCAGCAGCGGCGCCAGCGACAGCAGGATCACCCGCGGGTGCAGGCAATACGCGGCGGCGCGCCAGAAGGCGTCGAGCAACGGGGTCACGCCGCTGTCCTGGGCCATCAACGCAGGTTGCCGGTATGCCCCAGCGAGTAGCGCCCCGGCTGTGGCCACACCGTCAGGCCGTGCGGCTCGGCGCCCACCTTGACCTGCGCCACGTCGCCGTTGGCGGTGTCGAAGCGGTAGATCACGTCGTCGTAACGCGCGGCCAGCCAGAGGTACTTGCCGTCGGCGCTGACGTTGCCCATGTCGGGGCTGCCGCCGCCGGGAACGGCCCAGCGCGCCACCACTTTCTCGCTGGCGAAGTCGATCACCGTGACACCGCCGTTGCCCAGGCGTGAGCCGTGGATCTTGTGCGAGCCGCGGTTGGCCACGTACAGGCGCTTGCCGTCGCGGCTCGGGTACAGGCCATGCGCGCCCAGGCCGGTGGCGATGAAGCCGACCTCTTTGAACGAGGCGCCATCGACGACGTGTACGCCGTCGGCATGCATGTCGGCGATATAGAAACGCTTGCCGTCGGGCGAGCTGCGAATGTCCTGCGGCATGCCCTTGGTCACGGTGCAAAACTCGGTTTGGCCGGGCTCCCAGGCCTGGCCGGGTTTCGTTCGCGGTGCGCCGGGTGTTTCCTTCAACCGCGTGGCCGGCAGCGTCAGCTTCAGGTAGCCGAGCACCTTGCGCTCGACCAGGTCGATCTTCGCCAGCGTACCGGAGAACTCGCAGGTGAAGATCGCGAAGCGGCCGTCGATCGCAAAGTCGGCGTGGTTGACGCCGGGGCAGTCGGTCACATCGATCGAATACTGCAGGGTCATCGTCTTTGGGTCGCGGAAATCCAGGCGCTTCCTGGCCTCGGCGACCACGATCGCCGATTGGCCGTCGGGCGTGTAGTACATGTTGTACGGGTCATCGACCTTCACCGGATTGCCGGGCTTGCCGCTGCGCGGGTCGATCGGTGTCAGGCTGCCGTCGCTGCGGCCCTCGGCATTGTTGGTGACCCACAGCGTGCGCAGATCCCACGACGGCACGATGTGCTGCGGGCCGATGCCGACCTTGAAGCGATCGACGACTTTCATGGCCTGCGGATCGACGACATAGACGTCGTTCGAGCGCAGGTTGGGCACGTAGATGCGCGCCAGGTCGCCGGCCAGCGCCGGGCCGATCTTGCCGGCGGCGGTTTCGCTGTACAGGTTGCGCGCATCGGGCACCGCCGGCATGCCGGCGACGGTGCTCACGGGGGTTGTCGGTGGCACGGCTACGGCCGACGCTGCCGGCGTCTGCGCCACGGCCGCATTCGGCTGCGAACCCAGCCACAGCAGGCCGCCAGCCACGGCCAGAACGGCCGTGCCGCCGATCGCCTTCATCACGCTCGTATCCATGCCGGGCACTCCGTCAATAAATCGTTGGTCCGTCGAATTATTTCGGTTCTTGCGCGCGGGCGCGAATCGCCGCCACCGTGGCTTGGACGATATGTTCGACGCCCACCCGCCCGAGCTCGGCGCTGGCGCGACGCGGGTCGCCGGCCACGCCATCGGCTGCGCTGCCGCGAGGGCGGGCGGCGACGGCGTCCATGCGCACCTGCGTCGGGTCCAGCGCCAGCATCAGCGCGGTATCGGCCAGGCCGGCATGCAGGCCGATTTCGTCGCTGCTGAATCCGCGCGCCTTCAGCGTCGCGGCAAAGTCTGCTTGCGTTGCGCGATAGTACTCGGGCAGCGCATGCACCCGGGCGGCGGCGCCCCACTCCAGGTTGAGTTTGGCGGCGACGCGATCGAGGCTGGCGCGATAGCCGCCGTGGTCGCCCAGGAAGACGACATCGCGCAAGCCGTGCCGGCGCAGGCTGCGCGCCGCGCCTTCGAGCGTGGCCTCGAAGGCGGTATCCGAAATCGAGATCGTGCCGGCGTAGCGCATGTGCTGGGTCGGCGGCTCGACCGCGCCTTCCGGTACATAGGCGATCACCGGCGCGACGACGGTATGGCCCAGCCGTTCGGCGATGCGCGCAGCCAGCAATTTCACGCGCACGTTGTGCTTGCCGAGCGTCATGTGCGGGCCGTTCTGCTCGGTGCCGCCGATCGGCACGAGCACCGTCGTCGTGCCGGCGGCAATGCGCTCGCGCAACTCGGTCCAGCTCAGGTCTTCGAGTTGCACGGCTGCGGCCTGCGCACCCGCTACGACGCACAGCAAGACCGTCAGCCATAGCGCGTGCGGGCGCTCAATCTTCACTGTCGCCACCAAGCACCGAGCCGAGCAATCCGGCGCCGAGCTTTTGCTGGAAGTGGATGCCCAGCGACACGCCACGGGCGGCGCACAGAAAGGCATCCTTCTGGCAACTCAGCGTACCGCCGAGCGTGCGCAAGTCGTCGCCCTTGATTTCGTCATCGACAAGGTCCATAGCCATGTTGTCGTTCCCCTGTATCGTGGCGTTGACCCGGTGATTGCACCCGGTCAGTGCCGGAAGTGGCGCACGCCGGTGAACACCATCGGGATGCCGCGCTCGTCGGCTGCCGCTATGACTTCGGCATCGCGCATCGAGCCGCCGGGCTGGATCACGCAAGCGGCGCCCGCATCCACGACGACATCCAGGCCGTCGCGGAAGGGGAAGAAGGCGTCGCTGGCGACAGCCGATCCGGCCAGCGTGAGGCCGGCGTTGGTGGCCTTGATCGAGGCCATGCGCGCGCTGTCGATGCGGCTCATCTGGCCGGCGCCGACACCCAGGGTCATGCCGCCGGCGCAGAAGACGATGGCATTGCTCTTGACGAACTTGGCCACCTTCCAGGCGAACAGCAGGTCGTCGAGTTGCGCGGCGCTCGGGGTCTGCCGGGTGACCACGCGCAACTCGTCCCGCGACACATTGCGGGCGTCGGCCGATTGCATCAGCAGACCACCGCCGACACGCTTGAAATCGAACGCGTTGGTGTTGTGCGCCAGCGGCACTTCGAGCAAGCGCACGTTCTGTTTGGCCGCGAACACGGCCCGCGCTTCGGGTGTGATGCCGGGGGCGATGATGACTTCGACGAACTGCCTGGCCACATGCGCCGCTGCCGCGCCGTCGAGCGGGGTGTTGAAAGCGATGATGCCGCCGAAGGCCGAGGTCGGATCGGTCTTCAACGCCTTGGCGTAGGCCGCGCCTGCTGTCGAGCCGACCGCCACGCCGCAGGGGTTGGCATGCTTGACGATCACGCAGGCGGGCGTGTCGGTGAAGGTCTTGACGCATTCCCAGGCCGCGTCGGCGTCGGCAATATTGTTGTAGCTGAGTTCCTTGCCTTGCAGTTGTGACCAGTCGGCGAGCAGGCCGCGCGGCGCCGCGGCGTCGCGATAAAACGCCGCACGCTGGTGCGGGTTCTCGCCGTAGCGCATGTCCTGCGTCTTGGTCAGTTGCAGCGTTAATACGGTCGGGTACTCGGTGCGCGCGGGTACCGTGTCGCCAGCGTTTCCGGCACCGGCTTCGATGGCATTCAGGTAGTTGCCGATCATGCCGTCGTAGGCGGCGGTGTGCGCGAAAACCTTCTTCGCGAGTCTGAACTTCGTGGCCCGCCCAATGGCGCCGGCCTTCAATTCGCCGAGCACCGGCGGGTAGTCGGCGGGATCGATGAGCACCGTCACGTCCTGCCAGTTCTTGGCCGCGGCGCGCAGCATCGCCGGGCCGCCGATATCGATATTTTCGATCGCCTCGTCGAGCGTGCAATCGGCCTTGGCGGTGGCCTGCGCAAAGGGGTAGAGGTTGACGACCAGCAGGTCGATGGCGCCGATGCCGTGCTCCTGCAGGGCGGCCATGTGCGCCGGCACGTCGCGGCGTGCCAGCAGGCCGCCGTGAATGCGCGGGTGCAGGGTCTTCACGCGGCCGTCGAGCATCTCGGGGAAGCCCGTGACTTCGCCGACCTCGGTGACCGGCAGGTCGTTCTGCGCCAGCAGTTTGGCAGTGCCGCCGGTGGACAGCAGCTTGACGCCGGCCAGGTGCAGCGAGCGGGCAAATTCGACGATGCCGGTCTTGTCCGACACCGAGATCAGCGCGGTGAGCGTCATTTGATCAACTTGTGGGCGAGCAATTTTCGCCGCAGCGTATTGCGGTTCAGGCCGAGCCATTCGGCGGCCTTGCTCTGGTTGCCGTCGGCGTGGTTCATGACCACGTCGAGCAGTGGCTTTTCGACGGCGGCGATGAGCATGTCGTGCAAGGAATGCGGTTCGGCGCCGCGCAGATCCTTGAAATACTGTTCGAGGCTTTCACGCACGCAGGCGTCGATATGTTTCTTCGTCATGCCGTCAATTCGATCAGGTCGTTGTTGGCGGCCGGCACGCCGATGCGTGGCAGTCGTTCATGTTGTGCAGCCAATTGGGCAAACCATTGCGTGACGGCGGCCAGCTGCGCCGCGCCATCGTCGATCCGATTCATTTCGGCGCGAAAGGCCTCGCCGCCGGGCAGCTCGCGCAGGGCCCAGCCGATATGCTTGCGCGCGCTGCGCACGCCGATGTGCTCGCCATACAGCGCGTAGTGGTCGTGCAGGTGTTCGCCGAGCCAGGTCGACGCTTCAACCACCGTGGGCGGCGCGAGGCGATCGCCGGTGGCCAGGAAATGCGCCACTTCGCGGAAGATCCACGGCCGGCCTTGCGCCGCGCGGCCGATCATCAGCGCGTCGGCCTGCGTATAGGTCAGCACAGCGCGCGCCTTCTCGGGCGAATCGATATCGCCATTGGCCGCCACCGGAATCGACAGCGCGGCCTTCACCGCCGCCACCGTGTCGTACTCGGCCAGGCCCTTGAAGCCCTGCTCGCGCGTGCGGCCGTGCACGGCCAACATCGCCACGCCGGCCTGCTCGGCCATGCGGGCCAGTGCGACGGCGTTCTTCTCGGCCGCGTTGCGCCCGCTGCGCATCTTCAAGGTCACGGGCACGCCGCGCGGCGCGCAGGCCGCGACCACCGCTTCGATGATGCGCAGGGCCAGCGGCATATGGCTCATCAGCGCCGAGCCGGCCCACACATTGCATACCTTCTTCGCCGGGCAGCCCATATTGATATCGACGATCTGCGCGCCGCGGTCGATGTTGTAGCGCGCCGCATCGGCCATCTCGGCGGGATCGACGCCGGCGATCTGCACCGCGATCGGCCCCGGCTCGCCGGCATGGTCGGCGCGGCGCGAAGTCTTCAACGACGACCACAGCTCACGCCGGGAGGTGACCATCTCGCTGACGGCATAACCCGCCCCCAGGCGCCGGCACAACTGGCGGAAGGGTCGGTCCGTGACTCCCGCCATCGGCGCCACGAAGAGCCGGTTCGGCAAATCGAATGCGCCGAGTTTCATGGGGGAGCCGCCACAAACGCCGGGCCGCCCCAAGTTTGTGGCGCGCCCCTCGGGCGCTGACGCCGCAGGCGTCTTGGGGTCGTCATGACGTGGGGTGCTGAAAAAAGAGGCGCAAGTATAGCCATCGCGCCCGGCACGGCATGACGGCTTCGAAGTCCGCGCCGGTGTCGATAATCGCCTCCTGCATGGATGCCTGGATCGCTCCGCTGCTGGCCGCACTGGCCCTGCCCAAATACGGCCTGTCGTCGGTCTTCGTGATCGCGCTGATTTCGGCCACGCTGCTGCCGATGGGCAGCGAGCCGGCGGTCTTCGGTCTCGTCAAATTGAATCCCGGGCTGTTCTGGCCGGCGGTGCTGGTGGCCACGGCCGGCAACACCCTCGGCGGTGCGATTTCGTGGTGGATGGGCTATGGCGCCGAGCGTGCCTACGAGCGCGTGCGTCACCGCAAGCCGAGTGAATTGCGCGCGCTGCAATGGTTGCAACGCTTCGGCGCCAAGGCCTGTCTGCTGGCCTGGCTGCCGGTGGTGGGCGACCCGTTGTGCGCCGTGGCCGGCTGGCTCAGGCTGCCGTTCTGGCCTTGCGTGGCCTACATGGCGGTCGGCAAGTTCGCGCGCTACCTGACGCTGACAACCGCGCTGCTGTGGGTCTTTCCGGGGCAGTACGGCGGCTGAACCGTCCAGGCTGGGGGAGGCCTCTTGCGCCCCCCGGCTGTTCTATCGACGAGCGAAAAATGCGCCGTCGAAGGCACGATCCGGCGTCATCGTGGCCATAGCACCCACATCCGCAGCGATTGCTTCATGCGCCCGGCCTGCTGCCCGGCGCGCTCGCTCCAGCCCCAGAAATAGTCGGCGCGCACCGCGCCGGTGATCGCCGAGCCGGTGTCTTGCGCCAGTACCAGGCGGCGCAGCGGCGTGGACGTGAGCGGCTCGCTGGTGTCGAGCCAGACGAGGCTGCCGTAGGGCAGGCTTTTCGGATCGACGGCGATCGAACGCTCGGGGGTGAGCGCGACGCCCTGGGCGCCGCGCGGGCCGAGTTGCGCGTCGGGCAGTGGTTCTTCGCGAAAGAACACCACGCGCGGGTTGGCGGCCAGCAGTTCGGGCACCCGGCCGGGATGGCGCCGGGCCCAGTCGCGGATGGCCGGCCAGGAGGCTTCGCCGGGCCGGATCTCGCCCTGGTCGATCAACCAGCGGCCGATCGATTGGTAGGGCTGGTCGTTGTGGCCGGCGAAGGCCAGCCGGATGGTCTGTGTGCGGCCATCGGCGTCGATCAGGCGCAGCCGGCCCGAGCCCTGCACCTGCAGCAGCAGCGCATCGAGCGGGTCGGCCACGTAGGCGATCTCGCGGCCGCGCAATCCGGCCTGTGCCGCGGGCCAGGTCTCGATTTGCGTGCGCGTGAACCAGGGCCTGCGCGTGGCAAGGTCGGCGGGCGGTGCATGCAAGGGCACACGCAGCGCGCCGCGCGGCGTGCGGCTGGCGTCGATCTGCGGCTCGAAGTAGCCGGTGGCCAGGCCGTCGCCGAGGGCGCTCGGGTCGAGCGGCAGCACGCGGTAGGGCGTCAAACGCTGCCTCAGCCAGGCGCGCGTGTCGGTATCGTCGGCCGGTTGGTGGCGCAGCGCCTCGTGGCATACGCCAAGCCAGGCGGGGGCGTCGCGTTGCACCTCGGCCGGCAGGCGCTCGCAACTGCGCTGCAAGGCGAGCCAGGCTTCGCGCGTGCGATCGGCGTCCCAGCCCGGCAGATCGCTCCAGGCGGCGGGCAGCCAGCGCGATCCGGGGTGCAGCGTGCTCGGCGGCGGCGCGGCGCTGGCGGCGGGACGCACTGGCACGGGCGTCGGCCCCTGCGTCGCCAGCCCGCCGCAACCGGCGAGCGCGATCGCGATCGCGAACAGCGCGGTCCGGTAAGCTCCCCGCATGTGGCTGCTTTTGCTCGAAGCGCTCGGCGCGCTGTTGATCCTGTTGCTCATCGTCTGGTGGACCCTGTTTTCGGGCCGCCGCCGCGGCGAGCGGCCGGGCGACCCCGATGACGCCGGCGGGCGCTGAGCCGGCCCATCTCAATGCAATTGCTCGGGCCGCGTCAGTACGAATTCCGGCACGGTGGCCTCGAACGGCCGGGCGTCTTCGGTCATGCAGAAATAAGTGCCGCGCATCGTGCCCTGCGCGGTGGCAATGCGCGTCCAACTGGTGTATTCGAACTTCTCCCCAGGCTTGAGCAGCGGCTGGTGGCCAACGACGGCCAGGCCGCGCACTTCCTCGGTGTGGCCGTTGGCGTCGGCGACGAACCACTGCCGCGCCACCAGCTGCGCCGTGACATCACCGCTGTTGACGATGGTCACGGTGTAGGCGAAGGCGTGCACAGGGGCCTGCGGCTGCGACTTCTCGGGCAGGTAGGCAACGCTGACGGTGCAGGTGAACTGGGGGTGGGCCATAGCGGGCGATTCTAGAATCGAGCGCAATCACCCACGCCCGGCATGACTACCTACCGCATCGCGCCTTCGATCCTGTCCGCCGATTTCACCCGTCTCGGCGACGCAGTGAAGAACGACAACCCGCAAGTCGATGCGGCCCGCGAATACCTGCTCGGTTTGCAGCAACGTATCGTCGGCGCGCTCGAAAGCGCCGACGGCCAGGGAAAGTTCATTCACGACGCGTGGACCAAACCCCCCGGCGAAAAGCTTCAAGGCGAAGGCGTTACGTGCCTGCTCGAAGAGGGTGCCCTGCTCGAACGCGGCTGCGTTGGCTTTTCACATGTGCGTGGCGCGGCATTGCCGCCATCGGCGACGCAGCACCGGCCTGAATTGGCCGGTGCGCCGTTTGAGGCCATCGGCGTATCGCTGGTATTTCACCCGCGCAACCCGTTTGTGCCGACGGTGCACATGAACGTGCGCGTGCTGGCGGCCCTGCCGATTTCGGGTTCGGATCGTGCCCCGGTGACCTGGTTCGGCGGCGGCATGGACCTGACGCCCTACTACGGCTTCGAGGAAGACGCCGCGCATTTCCACCGCATCAACCGCGACGCGCTGGCGCCCTTCGGCGACGACAAGTACCCGCGCTTCAAGCGTTGGTGCGACGAGTACTTTTTCCTCAAGCACCGCAATGAGCCGCGCGGCATCGGTGGCGTATTCTTCGATGATTTTTCAGAACTCGGTTTCGAGCAGGGCTTGGCCATGCTGCGCGCCGTGGGCGAGGCCTTCCTGCCGGCCTACCTGCCGATCGTGCAATGCCGCCGCGACACGCCCTATGGCGAGCGCGAGCGCGATTTCCAGGCTTACCGCCGCGGGCGCTACGTCGAATTCAACCTGGTGTGGGACCGCGGCCCCCTGTTCGGCCTGCAATCGGGCGGGCGCAGCGAAAGCATCCTGATGTCGCTGCCGCCGATCGTGAAGTGGCGCTACGACTGGCGACCCGAGCCGGGCACGCCCGAGGCGCGGCTGTACAGCGATTTCCTGCGGCCGCGCGATTGGGCTGGACCGCCGTGACACGTTCGCCGCCGGGCCGCCCCAAGGCGAACACCCCCCCTCGGGGGGGCGGCGCCATCGGCGTCTCGGGGGCGGTCAGGAGAATCGGGCTGCTCGGCGGCACCTTCGACCCGGTGCACAACGCGCACTTGGCACTGGCCTGCC
>CADEDE010000003.1 GCA_902825995.1 uncultured Burkholderiales bacterium | reverse complement strand
GCGCTTCCACCCGATCGAGATCGCGCTGTCGATGCTGATCAAGTTCGCCACCATCGCTGTGCTCGGCCCGCCGGTCTTGGCGGTGGTGATTTTCGAGGTGCTGCTCAACGCCACCGCGATGTTCAACCACGGCAATATCCGTCTGCCGGCCGCGCTGGACCGGGTGTTGCGTTGGTTCGTCGTCACGCCCGATATGCACCGCGTGCACCACTCCGTCGAAGACGACGAGACGAACTCCAACTTCGGCTTCAACCTGCCCTGCTGGGACCGCCTGTTCGGCACCTACCGCGCGCAGCCCCGCGCCGGCCACGAGGCCCTGATCATCGGCATCCGCGGCCATCCCGATCCGCGCGAGGTGGCGCGCCTGGATGGCCTGCTCTTGATGCCCTTCAAGGGCGAGGTCGGCGGTTATGCGATCAACCGTCGCTACGGACCCGGCGCGAACGCGCTGCGATGAACAAGACATGAGCCCCATCTACCTCGACTACAACGCCACCACCCCCGTCGCGCCGGAAGTGCTCGACGCGATGCTACCCTGGCTGCGCAGCCAGTTCGGCAATCCGTCCAGCACCCATCCGTATGGCCGGCGCGCCGCGCAAGCCGTCGCGGCGGCGCGGCGTCAGGTCGCCGATTTGATCGGCGCACAGGCGCATGAGATCGTTTTTACCGGCTGCGCGACGGAGGCCAACAACCTGGCGCTGCTGGGCGTGGCGCGTGCCCTCGGCACGGCCAGGCGCCACCTGGTGGTCAGTGCCGTCGAGCACCCCGCGGTCATGGCGCCGGCGCTTCATTTGCGCGATCGGGGATGGGCACTGACCGTGCTGCCGGTTGACGCGTTCGGACGGATCTCGACCGATGCACTGGCCGACGCGCTGCGGCCCGATACGGCCCTGGTCTCGGTGATGCACGCCAACAACGAGGTCGGCACGTTGCAGCCGATCCGCGAGATCGCGCGCATGATCTGCGAACGGGGCATCCTGCTGCATACCGACGCTGCGCAATCGGCCGGCAAGCTGCCGCTGAACGTCGACGAACTCGGCGTCGGTCTGTTGACGCTGGCCGGCCACAAGTTCTACGCGCCCAAGGGCGTCGGTGCGCTGTACGTGCGCGCCGGCACCCCGATCCGGTCGGTGCTGCATGGCGCCGAGCAGGAATATGGCTTGCGGCCCGGCACCGAGAACGTGGCTGCCATCGTCGGGCTGGGTGCCGCGGCCGCCCTGGCCAGGGCTTCGCTGCCCGCCGCGTCGGCGCATCTGCGCGCACTGCGCGACCGGCTGCATGAATATCTGGTCGCCGCCATCCCTGGCCTGCGACTCAACGGCGATCCCGACCACCGCCTGCCCAACACGCTGCACCTGTCCTTCCCCGGCGTGAGCGGGCGCGCGCTGCTGGCCGAGGCAGGCGCTGTCGTCGCCGCATCGGTCGGTTCGGCTTGCCATTCGGAGCCCGCTGCCGTCAGCGACGTGCTGGCCGCCATGGGCGCCGACGCGGCGCGGGCGGCAGGTGCCGTGCGGCTGTCGGTGGGGTGCATGACCACGCCCGAAGAAGTGAAGTGCGCCGCCGAAGGTCTGGTGGCCGCCTGGCAGCGATTGCGCTCGCAGTGACGCCCGCGCAGTACGACGCCTGGTATGACACGCCGCGCGGCCGGTGGGTCGGCGATACCGAGTACGCCCTCATCCGGTCACTGCTGGACCTGCGGCCAAGCGACAGCGTGCTTGACGTCGGCTGCGGCACGGGCTGGTTCACCCGCCGTATCGCGACGGACGGCACACAAGTGGTCGGGCTCGACCGCGATGCCGAAGCCCTGGTCTTCGCGGGCCAGCACGACGCCCTGGGCACGAGATTCGTTCACGGGGATGCGACCGCGCTGCCGTTCGCCGACGCCTCGTTCGACGCGGTGCTGTCGGTCACCGCACTATGCTTCGTCAAACAATGGCCGCAGGCGCTGGCCGAGATCGTGCGTGTCAGCCGCCGCCGCTTCGTGCTCGGCTTGCTCAATCGTCACAGCCTGCTCTGGCTCGACAAGGGCCGCCAGGGTGGCCGCGGGGCCTATCGTGGGGCGCATTGGCACACGCGCACCGAGATCGATGACGCGCTGCGGGCACTGCCCGTTCGCGCTGTGCAGTACCGCTACGGCGTCTTTCTGCCGACAGGGTCCGGGGTCGCCCGCACGCTGGAAGGCGTTCTACCCTCGACGCTTCCACTTGGCGCGTTCCTGACAGTGGCAGGTGACGCGGTGCACTGCGCGATGGGGTTCGGGGCGAAACCTGCGCAGCCATTGCAGCGGGTCCGACTTGAGGTCGGAAACCGCTGATGCGTCAGCGATGCGGTCTTCGCCCCGTGGCGCAGCCGCACAATCGCCGCTGCGCGACCGTCGTCACCCTCGCTCCATGCTCGCATAGTGTGGCAATCCTGCCCCGTGATTCAGTGTCAGTGCGCGTTGCGCCGTGCCAAGCGTTGAAACCCGACTGCGCATGCGAGGGCCGCGGCCGCAGCGGCACCGAAGGCCACACCCGGTCCGGCCACTTTCCACAGGCCACCGAACATCAGGCCCGCGGCAATCGCCGCCAGGCCGGTGAGCAGGTAGTACCAGTCGAAGGCAGTGCCCTTGCGCGCGGGACCGGCCTGCTCGCTGATCAGAGAACGCTCGACACCCTCACTGATGCCGCTGAGCAGGCCGTAGAGCGTGATCGCGAACCACAAGCCGGTGGCGCTCGACACGCTGGCCAGCGCGGCGTAGCCCAGCGCCAGGCTGGTCCAGTGCCAGGGCACGAGCCGCTGCTTGGCGATGCGGTCGGTCCAGGGCGCGGCGATCAGGGCGGTGGCCGACTGCAACGCCGCCAGCCAAGCCCACAGCAGCAGCAACTCCACGACGGTCATCCCCAGTTCGTGACCGCGAAGGACGATGAATGCCTCTGAAGCGCGAGCGAGACTGAACAGGGTCACCATGGTCAGCAGGCCGCGCAGGGCCGGCGGCAATGCGGACCATTGCAACAGCTGGAGCGGCGCGGCCGCTGTGTTCGGCGATGCTCCGTCACCACCCGCCCGGCCGGGATTCGGCAACAGCGCCAACAGCACCAGCACCGCCGCACCGGGTAGTGCCGACATCAGGATCACCTGGTCGATGCGAAGCCCGCCCCAGGCCAGACAGGCCGCGGCGATCAGCGTGCCGACCACCGCGCCGGCGTAGTCCATGCCCCGGTTCAGCCCGTAGGCGCGGCCCTGCATGTCGTGCGGCGTGGCGTCCGCCAGGATGGCGTCGCGTGGGGCGTTGCGCAGACCCTTGCCGAAGCGGTCGGTCGCGCGCAGTCCGGCGACCGCCGACCAGTGCGCGACCAGTCCGATCAGTGGGCGCGATGCGAGCGCCAGGCCATAGCCGACGACGACCAGAGCCTTGCGCCGTTGCGGATGCAGATCGGCATGACGCCCGGACCACAACTTGACGAAGGCCGCCACGGCGTCGGCCGCGCCCTCGACCAGCCCGATCGCCATCGGTCCGGCGGCCAGCACCGTGGCCAACAGCACGGGGATCAGCGGCGCGACCACCTGCGCCGAGATCTCATTGAGCAGGCTGACCCAGGCGAACATCAGCACCGGCAGCGGCAGTTTCTGGTGGGTGACGTGGGCCTCGGACATGTCGATGTTCGAATAATCGGTTATCGTTATCGTAATTCGATATCAAAGCGTCGCTCCAGCGATGATCGCGTCCTCATGAACGCACCCTCGGCCGCCGTCATCCCCACCGAACGGTCTTCACCCTGGGAGATCCTGTGGGCCTTTCTGCGCCTGGGCCTGACGTCGTTCGGCGGGCCGGTGGCGCACCTGGGCTACTTTCGCACCGAGTTCGTCGAGCGCCGGCGCTGGATGGACGAACGCCGCTACGCTGACCTGGTGGCGCTGTGCCAGTTCCTGCCGGGGCCGGCGAGCAGCCAGGTCGGCATCGCCGTGGGGTTGGCGCGTGGCGGCTGGTGGGGCTCGCTGGCAGCCTGGGCCGGTTTCACGCTGCCTTCGGCGCTGGTGCTGATCGGCTTCGCGCTGGCGCTGTCACGGCACGCCGATTGGGTCGACGGCGGTGTGCTGCACGGCCTGAAGGTGGCGGCCGTCGCCGTGGTGGCGCAGGCCGTGTGGGGCATGGCGAAGGCGCTGTGTCCGGACCGTCCGCGTGCGGCGCTGGCGATCGGTGCCGCGCTGCTGACCTTGCTGCTGCCGACGGTGTTTGCGCAGGTCGGCGCCATCGTCGTCTGCGGGCTGGTCGGCTGGCGGCTGCTGCGTCTGCCGGGGCAGCAGGCGGTCGAGCATCGGTCCTACGGCGTGTCGCGCCGTGCCGGCGTGACCGCGCTCGCGCTGTTCGCGTTGGGGCTGCTCGGCCTGCCGCTGCTGGTCGCGGCCACGGCGTCGCCGCTGCTCGCCACGCTCGACGCCTTCTACCGCGCCGGCGCCCTGGTGTTCGGTGGCGGCCATGTGGTGCTGCCGCTGCTGCAGTCGGCGGTGGTGCCTGGCGCCGCGGTGAGCAACGCGGAGTTCCTGGCCGGCTACGGCGCGGCGCAGGCGGTGCCGGGGCCGCTTTTCACCTTCTCGGCCTACCTGGGCGCCGTGATGCGGCCCGAGGTGGCCGGGCTGGGGGGCTGGGTCGGCGGTCTGGCCTGCCTGTTGGCGATCTTTCTGCCGGCCTGGCTGCTGGTGGTGGGAGCCCTGCCGTTCTGGGACACGCTGCGCCAGGGGACGGCGGTGCAGTCGGCGCTGGCCGGTGTCAACGCGGGTGTCGTGGGCATTCTGCTGGCGGCGCTGTACGACCCGGTGTGGACCAGCGCCATCGGCAGCCGCGCCGACTTCGGCCTGGCGCTGGCTGCCTTCGGGCTGCTGGTTTATGCGCGCTGGTCGCCGCTGCTCGTCGTCGCGTTCGCGGCAAGCGTCGGTTGGTTGATCTCGGTGTTTTGAGGCCGTCGGTGAGAGACATCTTCCGCGAGACGTTTCTCGGCTTCATCCGCGTGCACCTGCTGCATCACGCCGCGCAGGAGCGCATCTACGGCATCGAGATGATCGAGGAACTGCGCCGCCACGGCTACGAGCTGAGCCCCGGCACGCTGTACCCGATCCTGCACGCAATGGAGGGGGTCGGCTACCTGGCCAGCGAGCAGGAGGCGCAGGCCGGCAAGCTGCGGCGCTACTACCGCGCGACACCGGAGGGCGAAGTGGTGTTGGAACAGTTGAAGACTTGCATTCGGGAACTCACGGTCGAGGTCTTGCGGCCTGTGCCTCGCGGACGCCGCCGCAGCGGCCGGCCGACGAAGCGGAATACACGCTGACGGAGCGACGGGCTCAGTGCGAGTGCCGGTGGTGCTCGTCCGGATAATGCGAGTGCGTGTGGGTCAGTACTTCATGTCGATGCCGGTGTGAATGGCGCAGCGCCGCGTCACCCGCGGCGTGCACATGGGCATGGTGCTCATCGTGCTCGTGCTCATGTTCATGCTCGATGGTTTCGTGCTTGTGGACGTGCGCGTGCTGCTCGGTCAGATGCAGCCAGACGCCGAGAGCCATCAGGCTGCTGGCGACCAGCAGGCTGGGGGTGACCGGCTCTTCAAGCCAGGCCACGGCCAGCACGGCACCAAAGAACGGCGCCACCGAGAAGTACGCGCCGGTACGGGCCGTGCCCAGGTGTCGCAGGCCCACGACGAACAGCGCGAGGCTGATCCCGTAGGCGGCGAAGCCCAGTGCCAGCCCGCCGGCAAACGCGGGGGCGGCCGGCAGCGCACTGCCCGCGCCCAGCGCCAGCAGCAAGTTCACGGCACCTGCGGCCAGGCCTTTGACCGCAGCGATCCAGGTCGCGTTGTTGAGCGCCACCTTGCGGGTGAGGTTGTTGTCGATGGCCCAGGCCAGGCACGCAGCCAGTACCGCCAGCGCCGGCCAGGCCTCGCCGAAGCGGGCCTGGCCCGGCCAACTCAGCGCCACGGCGCCGGCCACGATGGCGAGCATGCCGGTTGCGATGCGGCGGTCGAAGTTCTCCCTGAAGATGAACCAGGCCAGCAAGGCGGTGAAGACCGCTTCGGCGTTCAGCAGCAGCGAGGCAGCGGAGGCCGGCATGCGCGACAGCCCGAACATCAGCAGGACCGGCCCGACCACACCACCGGCGAGCACGGCGCCAGCCAGCCAGAGCCGATCGCGTGGCGGCAGCTTGACCTTGGGTGTGCGGCGGATGAGACGCCACAGCGTCAGGCCGATGCCGGAGCCGAGGTAGAGAAGCCCGGCCAGCATCCACGGGCTGACGTCGGCCAGCAGCAGCTTGGCCAGCGGCGTGCCGGCACCGAACAGCGCAGCAGCCACCAGGGCCGCGGCAACGCCAGGCTGTGACAGGGCGTGGTGCCAGGGAACGCTGGTCCGCGGTTCGATCATGGGCGCCAATATCCGTATGCCGCAGCCTCGTTGACTGTGTTGCCGGCTACGGGCTCAATGCGCGCCGCGGATGTGCCGGCACGGCGATGCCGTGGTTCGGTGCGCAGCGGCGCTGTCGAGATGATTCAGGATGCCGCACGCGTCGATGGCCTGCGGCGAACTGCAGCGTGCGCGCAGCGCCTTCAGAGCCTTCTCCAGCGTGCGCAACTCGCGGATGCGCTGGGCGACGTGCCCGATGTGCTCGTCGAGCAGGACGTTGACCTCGGCGCAGTTCGCAGACGGCGAGTCGCGCAGCCGCAGCAGCGAGCGGATCTCGTCCAGGGTCATGTCCAGGTTGCGGCAATGGCGAATGAACGCCAGCCGTTCGGCATGCGCGGCCGTGTACAGACGGTAGTTGTTGCCGCTCCGTTGCGCGGCCGCGATCAAGCCCTCGCGTTCGTAAAAGCGGATCGTTTCGACCGGGGTGCCGGTCGCTTCGGCGAGGTTCCCGATTCGCATGCTGATGCCCTGGGAATAACAAGGGTTTGACTCTACAACGACTACAGGGTTTGCAATGCTGCCCACGGCAACGAAGCTCCTATCGTGAATACCTTCGACACCCAACCCGCAGCGGCGCCAAAGGCCACGGGGCGTGACGATTGCGGCGCCTGCCATGTGCATGCCGAAACCAAGGGCGATCACGACCACGGTTTCGATTCAGCGGGCTCGTGGCGGCTGGGGCTGGGGTTCGCGCTGTCGATGGCGATCGGCGCAGAGTTGGTGGGCTACTTCGCGCCCGACAGTCCGCTGTGGCAGGGCATCGGACTGGCCGTGGCGGCCGTGGCCATCTGGATCGCTGGCTTCGACGTCTACAAAAAGGGGCTGACGGCGCTGCTGCGTGGCCGCCTGAACATCAATGCGCTGATGACGGTGGCGGTGACGGGCGCCTTTGCGATCGGCCGGTGGCCCGAGGCGGCGATGGTGATGGCACTGTATGCGATCGCCGAGGCCATCGAGGCACGCGCCGTCGACCGTGCGCGCAATGCGATCAAGGGTTTGCTCGAGATGGCGCCCGAAGAGGCCGCGGTCCGGCAGCCAGACGGCGGCTGGCAGACGCTGCCGGTGGCCGCGGTCGCGCTCGACGCCATCGTGCGCGCGCGCCCGGGCGAGCGCGTGCCGATGGACGGCGTGCTCAGCGCCGGCAGTTCCAGCATCAACCAGGCCCCGGTTACGGGCGAGAGCATCCCGGTGGACAAGGCGGTGGGCGACCCGGTGTTCGCCGGCACGATCAACGAGACCGGCACTTTTGAGTTCCGCGTCACGGCGCTGGCCTCGAACTCCACGCTCGCACGCATCATCCACGCCGTCGAAGAAGCGCAGGGCACGCGCGCGCCGACGCAGGGTTTCGTCGACGGCTTCGCCGCCGTGTACACCCCGGCTGTCTTCGTCATCGCGCTGGCCGTGGCGCTGCTCGGGCCGTGGCTGCTCGGCTGGACCTGGATGACGGCGATCTACAAGGCGCTCGTGCTGCTGGTCATCGCCTGTCCTTGCGCGCTGGTAATCTCGACGCCGGTGACGATCGTCAGCGGCCTGGCAGCGGCAGCCCGGCGCGGCATCCTGATCAAGGGCGGCATCTACCTCGAGGGCGCGCGCAAGCTCAAGGCGATCGCACTCGACAAGACCGGCACGATCACCGAAGGCAAACCCAAGCTGGTCGCCTGGAGCGTGCTCGATGTGGGCATCGATGCCGCCACGGCCGAACACATGGCCGTGGTGCTGGCGGCCCACTCCGGGCACCCGGTGTCCCGCGCCATCACGGCCGGCCTGCGGCCCAGCAGCGTCGAAGCGAAGGACTTCAAGGTCATTGCCGGGCGCGGCATCCAGGCCGACATCGATGGCAAGGTTTACGTTCTCGGCAACCACCGGCTGATCGAGGAGCGCGGCCAGTGCTCGCCGACCCTCGAAGCCATCCTGCGCATGCACGAGGAGGCTGGCCGAAGTGTCAGCGTGCTGGCCTCCAGCGCCGGCCCGATCGCCTTGTTCGCTGTCGCCGACACGATCAAGCCGTCGTCGCGCGAAGCGGTGGCCGAGCTGAAGGCGCTGGGCATCACGCCGGTGATGCTGAGCGGCGACAACCAGGCCACGGCCACGGCGATCGCCTTTGAGGCCGGCATCGACGAGGCCCGCGGCAACCTGCTGCCGCAAGACAAGCTCGAAGCCATCAAGGCGCTGCAAGCCAAATACGGCATGACGGCAATGACCGGCGACGGCATCAACGATGCGCCGGCGCTGGCCCGGGCCGACATCGGCGTGGCGATGGGCGCAGCCGGCACCGACACCGCGATGGAAGCCGCCGACGTGGTGGTGATGAACGACGATCTGCGCCGCATTGCGCAGACGGTGCGCCTGTCGCGCTCGACCCATGCGATCCTGTGGCAGAACATCGCGCTGGCCCTGGGCATCAAGGCGGTATTCCTGGTGCTGGCGGTCTTCGGCAACGCATCGATGTGGGTGGCGGTCTTTGCCGATATGGGCGTCAGCCTGCTGGTCGTGGCCAACGGGCTGCGGCTGCTGAAAAAATGAGGATCCTCCGTCGATGCAAGCCGATATGAAACCCCGAGCACTTTCGCCGCCGCTGTTCGGAGCCTGGCTGGTCGCCTTGCTGGCCACCGCGGGGGCGCTATTCCTGGGCGAGGTGATGGGCATGACACCCTGCGTGCTGTGCTGGTACCAGCGCATCGCCATGTTCCCGCTGGCGCTGATTCTGGGCCTCGGCCTGCTCGAGCCCGATGGCCGCGGCATCCGCTATGCCTTGCCCTTGGCCTGGGCCGGATGGGGCCTCGCGCTCTACCACGTCCTGGTTTTCTGGGGCGTGATCTCCGAAGGGCTGGCGCCCTGCGGCAAGGGATCGTCGTGTGCCGACGCCGACGTTCAGGTGGCGGGCTTCGTCCCCATCCCCTTGCTGTCGCTGATCGCCTTCACGGCGATTCTGGCGCTGTTGTGGTTTGCAAAACGAAAGGTGAAAGCATGAACAAGACGTGGGTCGTGATGGCGACGGCCGCGGCCATCGCGGCCGCCTTCGTGGTCGGCACGGTGGTCTTCCGCGACCGCGCCAGGCAGGAGGTCGCGCAGGCCGCGCGGACGAATAACGAGGCCCTGGTCCGGGCGCACTCGCCGGTCTATGGCAACCCCGCCGCGAGGGTCACGATCGTGGAGTTCTTCGATCCCTCGTGCGAGGCCTGCCGCGCTTTCCATCCGATCGTCAAAGGCATCGTCAACGCCAGCTTCAGCCAGGTCCGGCTGGTGCTTCGGTACGCGCCGCTGCACCAGGGCTCGGACACGGCGGTCAAGATCCTCGAAGCGGCCCGGCAACAGGGCAAATATTGGGAGGCGCTCGAAAAGACGCTGGCCGCCCAACCCCAATGGGCCTTCCACGACAACCCTCAGCCCGAACTGATCTGGGATCTGATCGGGGACATTGGACTGGATGTGGCGAAAGCGAAGTCAGCGGCCAACAGCCTCGAGATCGATCGGCTACTGAAGCAGGATGTCGCCGACATGATGGCCTTGAAGGTGGACAAGACGCCGGGATTCTTCGTGAACGGTACGCCGCTGCGTGATTTCGGTCCGGCACAGTTGAAGTCCCTGATCGATGACGAACTCAAGAAAGTGAAGGCTCAATAAGCGCTTCACCTTGCCCAGGCCAAGACTCGCGTCTGGCGATCAGGCCTCCGGTGCCACGCGCTGCAGCAGCGGTGCGTCGTGCGCCATCAGGTGCGCCTCGCCACGCTCGATGATGAAGTAGCGAAACGCCTCGGCGGCGGGCGACAGCAACTTCGATTGCAGGTGGACCACGTTCCACATCCGCATGACCGGTGTGCCTTCGACGCCGAGCACCTGCAGCAGGTCGTTGCGGACTTCAAGGCCGATGGTGTGCAGCGACAGGAACGACAGGCCCATGCCGGCCATTACGGCTTGCTTGATGGTCTCGTTGCTCGACATCTCCATGGTGATGCGCGGCTCGAAGCGGTGCTCGGCGAAGAAGGCTTCTATCGCCGCGCGCGTGCCCGATCCCTGTTCGCGCATGATGAAGGCATAGCCCTCGAGCGCGGCCACCGGCGGGCGGCCGATCTTCAGCAGCGGGTGCCCCGGCGGGCCCACGAAGACCAGCGGGTGCGTCGCGAAGGCCTCGGCGCGCGTTGCCATTTCTTTCGGTGGCCGCCCCATCACCGACAGATCGACCTCGCCGGTTTCCATCAACGCGACCAGTTGTTCGCGGTTGCCGACGACGCGCAGCCGCACGTCGATGCCCGGATGCCCTTCGTGAAAACGCGCCAACAACTGCGGCACGAAGTAATTCGCGGTGCTGACGATGCCGATCGTCAGCAGGCCGTGCTCGAGCCGCTTGAAGCGCGCCATGGCGTCGTCGGCCTGCTTCAGGTTGGCCAGCAGGCGCTGTGCCTGGACCAGGAAGTACTCGCCGGCGGTCGTTAGCGAGACCTGGCGCCTGTGGCGCTCGAACAGCGCCAGGCCGACCTGCGTTTCGACGGCCTTGATCTGCATCGACACCGCCGGCGGCGTGAGGTGCAGTCTGGCGGCGGCGCGCGCCATGCTGGCCTGTTGCGCCACCTCGACGAAAACCCGCAACTGACGGAAGGTGATGTTCATAGGTCAGTAAAAGCTTATCTCAAGCATAATAAAGTCTGACTTTTCATTAACTTACTAAGAACCTATATTGGCTTCGACCGGGTGTCAACCAGGATCTCGCAATCAAAGCGCCGTTGAGCCCGAACGGGCACTAAGGAATCCAAACCATGATGATCAACCTCCCCGGCCGCTCGCTGTGCTATTCGGTGCGCAGCCATGCCTGCGGCAAGCCCGAAGCATCGTGGTATTGAAGCCATGTACCGCATTGCTCCCTCCATACTTGCGGCCGACTTCGCGCGCCTGGGCGAAGAAGTGAAGAACGTCATTGCCGCCGGCGCCGACTGGATCCATTTCGACGTGATGGACAACCATTACGTGCCGAACCTGACCATCGGCCCGGCCGTCGCGCAGGCGATCAAGCCGCACTGTGTGCGCATCGATGGCACGAAGGTGCCGCTCGATGTGCACCTGATGGTGCGGCCGGTCGATGCGCTGGCCCTGGCCTTTGCCGAGGCCGGCGCCGACTTCATCGGCTTTCACCCCGAGGCCAGCGCGCATGTCGATCGCACGCTGCAATTGATCAAGGGCGCGGGTTGCCAGGCCGGCCTGGTATTCAACCCGGCCACGCCGCTGGACGTATTGGAGTGGGTGATCGACAAGGTCGATCTGGTGCTGATCATGAGCGTCAACCCGGGCTTCGGCGGCCAGAGCTTTATCGATAGCGCACTGCGCAAGACCGAGGCGGCGCGGCGCATCATCGAGCGCAGCGGGCGCGACATCCGTCTCGAAGTCGATGGCGGCCTCAAGATCGACAACATCCGTTGCGTCGCCGATGCCGGTGCCGACACCTTCGTCGCCGGCAGTGCAATCTTCGGCCAGCCGGACTACAAGGCGGTCATCGACGCGATGCGCCGCGAACTCGATGGCGCGCAAGGGCCCAAGCGGTCGGCCTGACATGCGGCGACCGCCAAGCTCGCGTCGTGCGCCGCCCCAAAGGCCACGCAGGGGCCCCTGACCGCATGCCTGCCATGGCCTACGACTTGATCAGCTTCGACCTGGACGGCACTCTGGTCGATACCGCCGGCGAAATTACCGAAGCGGCCAACCTGGCCCTCCAGGCCCACGGCATCGAGCGGCGCCCGGTGGCCGAAATCACCGACCTGATCGGTCCCGGCACACGCGAGATGATGCTGGATCTGCTGGCGCGCTGCTTGCGCGAAAAATCGTCGCTGGCGCACGCGGTGCGGCCCGAGGCCGTGCTGGCCAGCTTCGATCGGCACTATGCGGTCATCACGGGAAGCTCGGCGTTGGCATACCCCGGTTGCCACGAAGCGCTGTTGTGTCTAAAGCAAGCGGGCGTGCGGCTGGCCTGCACGACCAACAAGGAGTTGGACCACGCTCGCCGCGTGCTGGCGGCAGCCCGGCTCGCGGGCTATTTCGACCTCGTGATCGGCGGCGACTCCTTGCCGGAGAAGAAGCCACACCGCTGCGTGCTCGCGCACGCGATGCATACGCTGAAGGCGGGCGCAGACCGCACCGCACATGTCGGCGACTCGTCGATCGATATCGAAGCCGCGCGCAACGCCGGTGTGCATGCCTGGGCCGTGCCTTATGGCTACAACGGCGGCAAGCCGATCGAAAGCTTCAATCCCGACCGCGTCTTCCAGTCCTTGCCCGATGTTGCGCGTCACGTGCTGGCCGGCCCAATCGTCGGGCTTGCCTGCACTGCCTGAAACCCCACTCCTGCGTACCCAACCCATGGCCATCAGAGTTGCTATCAACGGCTACGGCCGCATCGGCCGCAATGTGCTTCGCGCCTACTACGAAGCCGGCAAGACACACGACATCCAGATCGTCGCGATAAACGACCTGGGCGATGCCAAAACCAACGCCCACCTGACGCAATACGACACGGCGCATGGCCGCTTTCCGGGCACCGTTGACGTGGACGGCGAGTTCATGGTGGTCAATGGCGACCGCATCCGCGTGTTGGCCAACCGCAACCCGGCCGAGCTGCCGTGGCGCGAACTCGGCGTCGATGTGGTGATGGAGTGCACCGGCTTCTTCACCACCAAGGCAGAGGCTTCGGCACATCTGCGTGGCGGTGCCAAGAAGGTCATCATCTCCGCGCCCGGCGGCAAGGATGTCGATGCGACCATTGTTTATGGCGTCAACCACGGCGTGCTGAAGGCCAGCGATACGGTGATCAGCAACGCGAGTTGCACGACAAATTGCCTGGTTCCGTTGGTGCATCCCTTGCATCGGGCCATCGGCGTCGAGTCTGGGCTGATGACCACGATCCACTCGTTCACCAACGATCAGGTGCTGACCGACGTCTATCACGAAGACTTGCGCCGCGCGCGCGCCGCCGGCCACAGCATGATTCCGGCGAAGACCGGCGCGGCCGCGGCGGTGGGCTTGGTGCTGCCCGAATTGAACGGCAGGCTCGATGGCTTTGCCATGCGCGTGCCGACGATCAATGTTTCGGTGGTTGACTTGACCTTCATCGCATCGCGCCCGACTACGGTGGACGAGGTCAACGCCGTCATGAAGACCGCCTCGGAAGGTGCGCTTCGGGGCGTGCTCGGCTACAACACCGCGCCGCTGGTCAGCGTGGACTTCAACCATGACCCGCGCTCGAGCATTTTCGACGCAACCCAAACGCGTGTCTCGCCCGATGGCCGCCTGGTCAAGGTACTGTCTTGGTACGACAACGAGTGGGGCTTCAGCAACCGCATGCTCGATACCGCCACGGTGCTGATGGCGGCGGCATGATGCCTGTTGTTCGCGTTGCCGATCGCGTGGCCCAGGGCCACGTTACGCACAGCGTATATTTCGCCCAGGCGCCGTTTGATGGCGCTGTCGCTGTCGGGCCTGGCCTGCACGATCGATGTGGTTGGCGCTTGATCCTGCGTGTGGCCGCTGGCGACGAGCGCGGCTACCACGGAATCCAATCTACGTTCACAACATCCATTGCGGAGTAATCTTTTATGGCTTTCGTCTCTTTGCGCCAAGTCCTCGACCACGCTGCCGAACATGGCTACGGCGTGCCGGCTTTCAACGTCAACAACCTCGAGCAGATCCAGGCCATCATGGAGGCGGCCCAGGAGACGCAGTCGCCGGTGATCCTGCAGGCCTCGGCCGGGGCGCGCAAATATGCCGGCGAGCCCTACCTGCGCCACATGGTGTTGGCGGCTATCGAAGCGCACCCCGACATTCCGATCGTGCTGCACCAGGACCACGCCGCATCGCCGGCGGTGTGCCAGCAGTCGATTCGTTCAGGCTTCACCAGCGTGATGATGGACGGCTCGCTGATGGAAGATTCGAAGACCCCGGCCAGCTATGAATACAACGTCGCCGTGACGCGCAAGGTGTGCGAGTTCTCGCATGCGATCGGCGTTTCCGTTGAAGGCGAACTCGGCTGCCTGGGTTCACTCGAAACCGGCGAAGCCGGGGAGGAAGATGGCGTAGGCGCTGCCGGCAAATTGACCCACGACATGATGCTCACCGACCCCGACCAGGCGCGCGATTTCGTGGCCCAGACCCGAGTCGATGCCCTGGCGATCGCCATCGGCACCAGCCACGGCGCCTACAAGTTCACGCGCAAGCCCACCGGCGACATCCTGGCGATCGAGCGCATTGCCCGCATCCACGCGGCCGTTCCCGATACCCACCTGGTCATGCACGGCTCGTCCAGTGTGCCGCAGGAGTGGCTGGAGATCATTCGCAAGTACGGCGGCGACATCAAGGAAACCTACGGTGTGCCGGTCGAAGAAATCCAGCGCGGCATTCAGAGCGGCGTGCGCAAGATCAATATCGACACCGACATCCGCCTGGCCATGACCGGCGCGATGCGCCAGGTGTTTGCGCAAGCGCCGAGCGAGTTCGATCCCCGCAAGGCACTGCTGGAAGCCAAGAAGGCCGCGCGCGGCATTGTCAAGGCCCGCTTCGAGGCTTTTGGCTGCGCCGGCCACGCAGCGCGCATCAAACCGATAGCGCTCGAGGCCATGGTCAATCGCTATCGCTGACAGACCCGCTGCAGGGTGGATGGTCCCCGACGGCAACGAGATCGGAGTGGCTATGCAGTGGCGAGGCTTGGCTGCAGTGATGGCCGGCTCACTTTGGGTCTCGGCCGCGGTTGCGCAACCCGCGGCCGAAATCTTTCGCGATGCAGACCTGGCGCTCGGCGCGCGCCTGCTCAAGGAACATCGCTGCGCCGAGTGCCATGCGCGCAAGGCCGGCGGTGATGGCTCGTCGATCTTCCGGCCGGCGGGGCGAATCAACACGCCCGGATTGCTGCGTGGCATGGTCGAGCAGTGCAACACCGAACTCAATCTTGGCCTGTTCCCCGAAGAGGTGTCCGCGATTGCCGCGGTATTGAACCGGGACTACTACCGCTTCAAGTAATCCGGGTTGAAATATCGGTGCTTGCGAATAGAATTACTTCATCCGCATCAGCCGAGCTTGCCGCGTGGACACGAAGAAAAGCGAAGATCAGGTCTTTGATTCGGTTGCAGAGCTGTTCTCTGTGTTGTCCACGCCGATCCGCCTGAAGATCATCAGCGCGGTGTGCCAAGGCGAGAAGAACGTGTCCGAGCTGCTGGCGGAGATCGACACCACGCAGCCGAATATGTCGCAGCACCTGGGCATGCTGTACCGCAGCGGCGTGCTGGCCAAGCGCCGCGAGGGTACGCAGATGTACTACCGGCTGCAAAGCGAACGCGTAGCAACCCTGTGCCGTGCCGTTTGCACCCAGGTGGCCATCGAACTCGACGGCGATTCGCCTGTCGCCCCGGCGGACCGCCTGGTTCCGTCGATGCTGCGTTGACGAGGACATGTCGTCGTCGGTCTTGGAGCGGGCGTCCCTCGACCAGAAAACAAAAAAGTCAGCAGGTACAAACCTGCTGACTCTTGTCGATCTTGGCTCCCCGACCTGGGCTCGAACCAGGGACCTACGGATTAACAGCCACATCCGGAAGGTCGAGGAAAGTGATCTAAGCTGTTGATCTAGCTAGCTAATCAGGCGATTTTGAGGGGTGATTTTTGTGCCGTGAAAGGCCTTCCGGAGGCCTGTTTTTCAGGATTCACGGCACGTTTTCGTCACAGTCGCGAGGCCCGCTCTTCGCCGGTCAATGCCTTCAGCGTCACGTCCCTGCGAGCAGGCTCTCGTACGGGATACGCAAGCCCTCGTGGAGTTGCTTCACCATTCGAAGGCTCAGTGGCCGCTTGCGATTGAGCACCTCCGAGACTCGCCCGCTCGGGCCGATGTACGGCTCCAGATCACGTGCGGTAAGCCCCTGCTGTTCCATCCTGAACTTGATGGCCTCAACCGGGTCCGCCGGGCCGAACGCGTAGTGCTGGTTCTCGTACGCTTCGATCAAGGTCACGAGTACGTCTCTCTCGTCTGCCTCAGGCGTGCCTTCGTCGGCTTGATAGATGCTCTCGAGACGATGGAACACGGCGCGCAGGTCTTCATCAGTGCGAATGGGCTTAATAGTCATTGACGCTCTCCACGTTGATCCTGTCGTACTGCTCATGGGTGCCTATGAACTTCACCCAGACGATGCCGGCGCGGTACTGCATTTCGACAACCAAGCGGTACTTGTTGCCGCCGACGTTGAACACCACTCGGTTGTTGCCGCAGATGCTGGCGCTGGCGTACTGGCCCTTTACATCCTGGGGTGACTTCCAGATGGCCTTGATCGCTTCTTCATGCCAGCTCTCAAGCGGCCCGCGCGCATCGGCACATCCGGGCTGCTGCCAGAACCGTTTCAGCGTGCCCTTGGCGATGATCCACATTCCCGCCTGCTGCTCCCATTTTGGGAGAATTGTAGTCGATGGCGAGCAGCGACTGCGCACCCTCCGCTCGGGAAGGCAGGGCGCAGCGCCTTGGTTGGCGACAGTCCTGCCATGTGCAAGCCAGCTGCCTGCCGGGACACTCTGGTCGTCGCCGCCCGACCCCAGGTGGCCTGATTACGCCGACTCCGAAGTGGCCTGAATATGCCGGTCGCTGACACCGCGCTTCCCGATTGACGCGGTCGGTCACGCGACTCTGCGGTTCGCTTGCGCTCCGGCTCGTCCCGCGCGTCGATACATGGGCGTCACACCAGCTCGATCTGGACCTTGCGGCCGACCAGGGCTGCTGCACGTTGCAGGGTCGAGAGTGTCACGTCGCGGGTCGGGTCGAGTAGCCGGTCTACCTGCGACCGGCTGGTCTTCAGCAGGGTGGCCAGGCGCGATTTGCTCAGCGATTGCTTCTCCATCGCTTCGGTCAGTTGCCAGACCACGACCTCCTTGATCGCCAGCGCCTGGCTTTCCTCGAAGGTGCCCTCCTCCTTGAGGAAGCTGTCGAGGCTGGTGCCGTGATGCTTCTTGCTCATGATTGCAGCTCCTTCTGGCGCTTGCGCGCCAATGCCAGTTCGTCGTCGGGCGTCTTCTGGGTCTTCTTGATGAAGGCATGCAGCGCCACCAGCACGTCCTCATCCAGGCAGAGCAGCACGCGCGCGATGCGGTTGCTCGGCAACTCTGTCCGTATCTCCCACAGCCCCTGCCCCATGGCCCGGCACAGCGGCATGCCCACGGGCCGGCGCCACTGCGCCCGCATCAAATCCTGACCGACCGCCTGGCGGTCCGCCGCGTCCAGGCCCTTGATCCATTCGCGGACCGGTTCCTTGCCGCTGCCGCTGCGATAGAACACCAGCGGCGTCTTCTGTGGTGTGTGCTTTGCCATCTCTTACTCATCAGCATATGTACCATAAAAGGTGCATTGATGCAACAGTCCCGTGGCGCCCCGGGCCGCGTGGGTACACGCCGGCCGGGCTCTATCCGCTGCGCGGACCGGGCCTGTCGTCCCACCGACTCGCCGGCCGCCTACAGCCAGCCAGTACGTCGGTAGCCTGGCTGCCAGCGACAGCGCCGAGCCGCTGGACATCGACAATGCCGTGCCAGCGCTCAAGCCCGGCGCACAACGGACGATAGTGCGGGGACGCTTTGCCAGCGAAGCCCTGCGCCGACCATGAACCCCGCCACCGCCACCGCCACCGCCGTCCCGGCCCGCATCGATCGCCCGCTGCGCGATTTGTCGGCGTGGCTGGCGCACTTTCGGGCGGCGCCGATCCCCGTGCTCGACGCCACGGCCGCGGCGGTGCGCGAGATGGCGGCCAACGAGGACGCAGTCGATGCACGCCTGCTGGCCGAAACCGTCGCCACCGACCCGCTGATGACGCTCAAACTGCTGGCCCATGTGGGCAGCAAAGGCCGCCACGAGACCGATATCGAGACCGTGGTCGCGGCACTGGTGCTGCTCGGCATCGGGCCCTTCTTTCGTCTTTTCGGCGAGCTGCCGACGATCAGCCAGGCGCTGCACGGCTCGACCGGCGCCGCCGAGGTGCAGGCCGGGTTGCAGGCGGTGCTCGATCGCTCGCACCGCGCGGCGCAATTCGCGCTCGGCTTCGCGGCGCATCGCATGGACCCGGACGCCGCGGTGATCCACGAGGCGGCCTTGCTGCACGGCTTTGCCGAGTTGCTGTTGTGGTGTCACGCCCCGGTCCTGGCGCTGACGATTGCACGCCGCCAGCGTGCCGATGCGACCCTGCGCTCGGCGCTCGCGCAGCAGGCCGTGCTCGGCATTTCCCTGGCCGATTTACAGCAGGCGCTGATGAAAGCCTGGCGCCTGCCGGCGCTGCTGATCCGGCTGGACGACGAACAACAGGCCGACAGCCCGCAGGTGAAGAATGTGGCGCTTGCGGTGCGCCTGGCGCGCCACACCGCGCAGGGCTGGGACAACGCCGCGCTGCCCGACGACGTGAGCGATATTGCTGCCCTGCTGCAACTGGGCACCGAGCCGACGCTGAAATTGCTGCAGGAAATCGATACACCTGAGCGGCGCGCCATTCAGGCACTGAACGCCACGCCGGATGCCTTCAGCGCGCTTCGCACCACGGCGCCGTAGCGTGGATCTGCCTGGTCGAAGTGCCCGAGCTGGCGGTCGATGATGAAGGCCGGCACGCCGGCCATCGCCGCCGCGATATTGCGCCCCAGCCGCTGCTGCTGCTCGGCGCCGAGCAGGCGGAACAAGGCGCCGGGCTGGCTGTAGTCGTCGTTGCCTTTTCGGTGGTCGTGGCGATCGGCCGCGCCGTCGATGCGCAGCGGCGGCTCCTTCACCGACAGGTCTTGCACCGCGCCGCTGAACGAGTTCGGCTCGTAGTAGGCATCGACGTTGCCGCTGCGCGGGCCGGCGAAATTCATGCTGCCGTCCTTGTGATAGTGATGCACGGGGCACTTCGGCGCGTTCACCGGCAGCGCCTCGTAGTGCGTGCCCAGGCGGTAGCGGTGCGCGTCGGCGTAGCTGAAGAGGCGCGCCTGCAGCATCTTGTCGGGGCTGGCGCCGATGCCGGGTACCAGGTTGCTGGGCGAGAACGCGGCCTGTTCGATCTCGGCGAAGTAGTTGGCCGGGTTGCGGTTCAGCTCCATCACGCCGACTTCGATCAGCGGATAGTCCTGGTGCGGCCAGACCTTGGTCAGGTCGAAGGGGTTGTACGGCGTCTTGTCGGCGTCGAGCTCGGGCATGAGTTGAACGTACACGGTCCACTTCGGGAAGTCGCTCCGGGCGATGGCGCCGTAGAGGTCTTCCTGGTAGCTCTCGCGCGTCTTGCCGATCACCGACTCGGCCTCGGCATTGGTCAGCGTCTTGTGGCCCTGCTGGGTCTTGAAATGGAACTTGACCCACCAGCGCTCGCCGGCTTGGTTCCAGAAGCTGTAGGTGTGGCTGCCGTAGCCGTTCATGAAGCGCGGGCTCACGGGAATGCCGCGGTCGCTCATCAGCGTGGTCACCTGGTGCAGGCTCTCGGGGCTCAGGCTCCAGAAGTCCCAGGCCGCGGTGTTGCTGCGCAGGTTGGTCTGCGGGTGGCGCTTCTGGGTGTGGATGAAGTCGGGGAACTTCAGCGGGTCGCGGATGAAGAACACCGGCGTGTTGTTGCCCACCAGGTCCCAGTTGCCTTCCTCGGTGTAGAACTTCAGCGAGAAGCCGCGCACGTCGCGCTCCGCGTCGGCCGCGCCCTGCTCGCCGGCTACGGTTGAGAAGCGCGCCAGCATCTCGGTCGTCTTGCCGACACTGCCGAATATCTTGGCGCGGGTGTACTGGGTGATGTCCTTGGTGACGGTGAAGGTGCCGAACGCACCCCAACCCTTGGCATGGACCACGCGCTCGGGAATGCGCTCGCGGTTCTGGTGGGCGAGCTTTTCGATCAACTGCCAATCCTGCAGCAGTAGCGGGCCACGCGGGCCGGCGCTGATCGAGTTCTGGTTGTCCGCGACAGGGGCGCCGGCGGTGGTGGTCATCACCGGGCAGGTCGATCGGTTCGGGCTCATCGTTCACTCCTGGGTGGGGAAAGGGTGAACGAAGATTAGATTGGTTCTATCGGTTAACAAAATTTAATAGAACTATCGCATTGATAGGCGGCCGCGGCCGCGCTCATCCCGGCGGCGCTGCGTTCACTCGCGCAGGCGCTGCACACCGCGCAGTTCGCAGGCATACACCGCATTGCGCAGCGCGGCGATCGCTTCGTAGCGCGTGAAGCTGCGGCGCCAGGCCAGCACCACGCGCCGCGTCGGCACGGGAGAGCTGAATTTCAGGTAGGCCACGTGCGGCTGCGGCGCTTCGGGCACGCTGAGTTGCGGTACCACCGTCGAACCCATGCCCGCTGCGACCATGTGTTTGATGGTCTCCAGCGAACTGCCCTCGAAGCTCTTGCGGATGCCTTCGGCATCGTTCGAGAAGCGCGCGAATTCAGGGCAGACCTCGAGCACATGGTCCCGAAAGCAATGCCCGATGCCGAGCAGCAATATCGTCTGCTGTTTCAGCTCTTCGGCGCTGACCGTCTTGCGCCTGGCCAGCGGGTGCGCCTTCGGCACGGCGATCATGAAGGGCTCGTCGTACAGCGGCGCAACGGCCAGGCCGCTGTCGGGGAAGGGCTCGGCCATGATGGCGCAGTCGAGATCGCCGGTGCGCAGCATCTCGAGCAGCTTGACGGTGAAGTTCTCCTGCAGCATCAGCGGCATCTGCGGGCTCATCTCGATGGCGTGCCGCACCAGCTCGGGCAGCAGGTAGGGACCGATGGTGTAGATGATGCCCAGCTTCAGCGCCCCGGCCAGCGGATCCTTGCCGCGCTTGGCCAGATCCTTGATCGCGGCGGCCTGCTCGATCACGATCTGCGCCTGGCGCACGATGGCTTCGCCCAGGTGGGTCACGCTGACTTCGTTGGTGCCGCGCTCGAAGAGCTTGAGATCGAGCTCCTGTTCGAGCTTTTTGATCGCCACGCTGAGCGTCGGCTGCGACACGAAGCAGGCTTCCGCCGCGCGCCCGAAATGCTTTTCGCGGGCGACGGCGACGATGTAGCGCAACTCGGTCAGGGTCATGCAAGAGCCTCGACGCAGAGAATAGCGCAGGGGGTGCGTGCGGGAGCGGGCTCCGACGGCGCGAAAAGCCAGATCCACAGCAGCGGCTGAAGCCCCTTTTCAGGCTTTCAGGTAATCGACCCGCGAGGCCAGCCAGCGCTGCACCTGGGCCGCCGCTGCGGCCGGGCGTTCGGCCAGCAGGCGCGGTGCGACGCGGCGGGCGTGGTCGAGCAGCGCGCTGTCGGCGCCGAGGTCGGAAAAGCGCAGCAGCGCCGCGCCGCTCTGGCGCGCGCCCATGAATTCGCCGGGACCGCGGATCTCGAGATCGCGGCGGGCGATCTCGAAGCCGTCGCTGCTTTCGGCCATCGCGCGCAGGCGCTGCTTGGCGGTCGGCGACAGCGGCGCGGTATAGAGCAGCACGCAGACACTGGCCACCGCGCCGCGGCCGACGCGGCCGCGCAACTGGTGCAATTGCGACAGGCCGAAGCGCTCGGCATGTTCGATCACCATCAGGCTGGCGTTGGGCACATCGACGCCGACCTCGATCACCGTCGTGGCCACCAGCACCTGCATCCGACCGCCGGCAAACAGGGCCATCGCGGCGGCTTTCTCGGCGCCAGGCATGCGGCCATGCAGCAGGCCGACCATCGCGCCGGGCAGCGCGGCGCAAAGCTGGGCGTGGGTTTCGGTGGCGTTGTGCAGATCGAGCGCTTCCGATTCCTCGATCAGCGGGCAGACCCAATAGACCTGCTTGCCCTGCGCGACCTCGTCGTGGATGCGTGCGATCACGTCGTCGCGGCGGCCATCGGCGAAGAGCTTGGTCACGACCGGCGTGCGGCCGGGCGGCAGCTCGTCGATGGTGCTCACCGCGAGGTCGGCAAAGTAGCTCATCGCCAGCGTGCGCGGGATCGGCGTGGCGCTCATCATCAGCAGGTGCGGCTCCAGCGCTTGCTGGTCGAGCTTGTCCCGGAGCGCGAGGCGCTGCGCGACGCCGAAGCGGTGCTGCTCATCGACGATCGCCAGGCCGAGCTTGGCGAAGGCCACGTCGTGCTGGATCACGGCATGCGTGCCGACCACCAGGCCGGCCGCCCCCGAGGCCACCGCTTCGAGCATTTGCTTGCGGCCTTTGCCCTTGCGGCTGCCGGTGAGCCAGGCGACGGTCACGCCCAGCGGCTCGAGCCAGTCCACCAGCTTGCGAAAATGCTGCTCGGCGAGGATCTCGGTCGGTGCCATCAGCGCACATTGCCAGCCGCTGTCGATCGCCACCGCGGCGGCAAGGGCCGCCACTACCGTCTTGCCCGAGCCGACATCGCCTTGCAAGAGCCGGTGCATCGGCTGGCCGCGGGTCAGGTCGGCGGCGACTTCTTCGCCCACGCGGCGCTGCGCGGCGGTGAGCGTGAAGGGCAGGGCGGCGAGCAGGCGTTCGTGCAGTCCGCCGCGCGCGGCGCTCAGCGCCGGTGCGCGCAGCAGCGCGCGCTCGCGCTGGGCCGTCAGTTGCGATAGCTGCTGCGCCAGCAGCTCCTCGAATTTCAGCCGCTGCCAGGCCGGGTGGCTGCGGTCTTCCAGGCTGGCCAGCGCTGCACCCGGCGCCGGTTGGTGCAACAGGTGCAACGCCACTTGCAGGCTCGGCAGGCCCGCCGGCAACACCTCGGCCGGCAGCACCTCATGCAGCGGCGCACGCGCCAGCGCCGACGCCACTGCCTTGCGCAAATAGGCCTGTGGCAATTGCGCGCTGGTCGGATACACGGGCGTCAGCGCGCTGGGCAGCGCCGTGCTCGCCGGCTTGACGACGGGATGCACCATTTCGCGGCCGAGAAAACCGCCACGCAATTCACCGCGCACGCGCAGGCGCGCACCGGCGGCGAGCGCCTTCTGCTGCGAGGGATAGAAGTTCAGGAAACGCAGCACCAGCGGCTCGCCCTCGTCATCGACCAGGTGCGCCACGAGCTGGCGCCGCGGCCGGAACTCGACGTGGCATTCGGCGACCGTGGCCTCGACCTGCTGCGTGTCGCCTTCGTGTGCAGCCGCCAGGCGATCGATGCGCGTCTCATCTTCATAGCGCAGCGGCAGGTGCAGCGCGAGGTCGATGTCGCGCAGCAGGCCGAGCTTGGCCATCGCCCGCTGTGGGGCCGAGATCGCGCGCGGGGCCTCGGGCATGGCGGCGATTGTCATCCGCCGATGCGTCCCGCCTGGCGTTCAGTCGAACTGGCGTGGCGCTTCACAGACGGCCCAGACGCTGAAGTCGCCAGCGCCTGCAACACACCGATCTCGACCGTCTGCGCAAGCAAGCCGATTGAAGCGGCGCCGCCGAGGTCTCGATAATCACGGCCAATGAAGCTGCCTGTGCTCGCGATCGTGCTTTGCGCTGTGCTCGTTGCGCTGCCCAGCCGCGCCGCCTGGGATCTGCCGCCGCTGGACCGCGTGCTGAATTACCAACCCAGGCAGCCGCTGCAGGTCTTTACCGCCGACGGCGTCGAGATTGCCCAGTTCGGTGCCGAGCGGCGCCAGTTCATGCCGATCGCGCAGCTGCCAAAGCTGCTGCAGGATGCGGTGATCGCGGTTGAAGACGCGCGCTTTCGCGAGCACAGCGGCATCGATCCGAAAGGCATGGCGCGGGCGGCATTGGCGATGCTCACCGGCGGGCGGCGCCAGGGCGCCTCGACGATCACGCAGCAGGTGGCGCGCACTTTTTTCCTGACCCAGCGCTTCACGGCGGAGCGCAAGCTGCAGGAAATCCGCATCGCGCTCGAGATCGAGAAGCGGTTGTCCAAGGACCGCATCCTCGAGCTGTACCTGAACGAGATTTTTCTCGGCCAGCGGGCCTATGGCTTTGCCTCGGCATCGCAGGTCTATTTCGGCAAGCCCCTGGCCCAGCTGTCGATCGCCGAAACGGCGATGCTCGCCGGCCTGCCGCAGAACCCGCATTACGCCAACCCGATCGCCAACCTGGCGCGCGCCACGCAGCGCCAGCGCATCGTGCTCGAACGCATGCGCGCCACCGGGGTCATCGACGAAACCCAACATGCCGCAGCGCGCAGCGAAAAGTTGGCGATCCGCGCGCCCGGCCAGGTGCCGCTGCATGCCGAGTTCGTGGCCGAGATGGCGCGGCGGGTGGTCGTCGAACGCTTCGGTACCGAGGCCTACTCGAGCGGTATCCGCGTCATGACTTCGCTGCGCGCGGCCGAGCAGCAAGCCGCGTTTACGGCGCTGCGCCGCGGCGTGCTGGTGCACGAGCGCAAGGGCGCCTGGCGTGGCCCCGAAGGCCAGGAGCGACTGCCGGAGGGCGACGGCGCCGCGCTCGAACGCGCCGCCGCGCAGGCGCTGAAGGACCACCGTGACGACGAACAACTGCGCGTGGCCATCGTGCTCGCTGCATCGCCGCGCGAAGTGCGTGTGCAACTGGCCAGCGGCGAGCGCATCGCCCTCGCCGGCGAGGGCCTGCGCTGGGCCCTGCCGGCCTTGGCCGCGAAGGCGCGCGCGCCCCTGGCCTTGAAGCGCGGCGCGGTGGTGCGCGTGATCCGCACGGACAGCGCCTGGTCGATCTCGCAGTGGCCCGAGGTACAGGCGGCCTTCGTCGCGCTCGATCCGGCCAGTGGCCGCGTTCGCGCGCTGGTCGGTGGCTTTGACTTCACCCGACAGCCCTTCAACCATGTCACGCAGGCCTGGCGTCAGCCGGGCTCGGCCTTCAAGCCGCTGCTGTATTCGGCGGCGCTCGAATACGGGGTGATGCCGGCGACCGTGATTGACGATGCGCCGTTCACGGGCGCCAACGGCTGGTCGCCGCAGAACAGCGACGGCCGTTTCGACGGGCCGCTGACCCTGCGCGAGGCGCTGGCGAAATCGAAGAACCTGGTCAGCGTGCGCCTGTTGCAGCAGATCGGGACGCCCGCGGTGCGCGATTGGGCTTCGCGTGTGGGCCTGGATGCGGCGCGCCAGCCCGACAATTTGACCCTCGCGCTGGGCAGCGGCAGCGTCACGCCGATGCAGATGGCGCAGGCCTATGCCGCGCTGGCCAACGGCGGCTGGCGCATCGACCCGGTGCTGGTCGAGCGCATCACCGATGCACGAGGCGGGGTCTTGTTCGACGCCGCGCCGCCGCTGGCACTGGGCGCCGAGGAGCGCGCCATTCCCGCGCGCAACGTCTTCGTCACCACCAGCCTGCTCGCCGACGTGACGCGCACCGGCACCGCTGCGGGGGCCCAGCGCGAGCTGCGCCGCAGCGATTTGTATGGCAAGACGGGCACCACCAACGACGCCGTCGATGCCTGGTTCGCCGGTTTCCAGCCCGGCCGCGCGGCCGTGGCCTGGATGGGCTTCGATGAGCCGCGCAGCCTGGGCCAGCGCGAATCCGGCGGTGGCCTGGCGCTGCCGATCTGGATCGACTACATGGCCACGGCCCTGAAAGGCGTGCCGGTCGCGCCGTTGGGTGCGCCGCCCGAGGGCCTGCTGCGCGTGGGCGACGATTGGCTCTACAGCGAATGGGCCGAGGGCGGCTGGTTGCAGCACATCGGTGCCGACGGCAGCGTGGTCAAGGCTGTGCCGCGGGCGGCCGGCGCTGTATCGGCGCCCGTGGAACAATCGACGCAGTGATGCCTCTCTTCAGGCCGGTCCAGCCTGCGTGCCATGTCCGTCAGCGTCGCCGATTTCGATTTCACCCTGCCGCCCGATCTGATTGCGCAGCACCCTGCGCTCGAGCGCAGCGCCTCGCGCCTGCTCGATGGCCGCCGCGCCACGCCGGCCGATCGCAGCTTTCGCGACCTTCCGACGCTGCTCAACGCCGGCGACCTGCTGGTCTTCAACGACACCCGCGTGATCAAGGCCCGGCTGTTCGGCCGCAAGGCCAGCGGCGGCGCCGTCGAGGCGCTGATCGAGCGCGTATTGCCCGGGCACGAAGTGTTGGCGCAGATGCGTGCCAGCAAGTCGCCGCGGCCGGGCACGACAGTGCGTTTCGCCGACGTCTTCGATGCTGAGGTGCTCGGCCGCGCCGGCCCCGACGGCTCACTGTTCCACCTGCGCTTTCCCGACGACGCGCTGGCCCTGCTCGAAGCCCACGGCCATGTGCCGCTGCCGCCCTACATCACGCATGCCGATGACGCCGACGATGCGCGCCGCTACCAGACCGTGTTTGCCGACAAGCCCGGTGCGGTGGCCGCGCCGACTGCGGCCTTGCACTTCGACGAGGCGGTGCTCGCGGTGTTGAAGGCGCGCGGCGTTCAAACCGCGTGCGTGACGCTGCATGTCGGCGCCGGCACCTTCCAGCCGGTGCGCGTCGAGCGCCTCGAAGACCACCGCATGCACAGCGAGTGGTACGAAGTGAGCGAAGCGACGGTGGCCGCAGTGGCCGCAGCGCGCGAACGCAGTGGCCGTGTGATTGCCGTCGGCACCACCAGCGTGCGCTCGCTCGAATCGGCGGCGCGCGTGTCCGGCAAGCTGCAAGCCACGCGCGGCGAGACCGAACTCTTCATCACACCGGGCTTTTCGTTCCGCGTCGTCGATGTACTGCTGACCAACTTCCACCTGCCCAGGAGCACGCTGATGATGCTGGTCTCGGCCTTCGCCGGCCACGCCCACGTGATGGCCCTGTACCGCCACGCCATCGAAGCCCGCTACCGCTTCTTCAGCTACGGCGATGCGATGCTGCTGGCGCGCTCGGCGCAGCCCTGACCATCGCTGCCGCGATGTTGAAGTTCGACCTCCTGGCAAGCGTTGGCCGCGCCCGCCGCGGCCGCCTGACGCTCAATCATGGTGTGGTGCAGACGCCGGTCTTCATGCCGGTCGGCACCTATGGCACCGTCAAGGGCGTGCTGCCGCGCTCGCTGGATGAGATGGGTGCCGAGATCATCCTCGGCAATACCTTCCACCTTTGGCTGCGGCCGGGCCTCGAGGTGCTGAAAAAATTCGGCGGCCTGCACCGCTTCGAGGGCTGGCGCAAGCCGATGCTCACCGACAGCGGCGGCTTCCAGGTCTGGTCGCTCGGCGAGATGCGCAAGATCAGCGAAGAGGGCGTCAAATTCGCCTCGCCGGTCAACGGCGACAAGCTGCTGCTCACCCCGGAAGTCTCGATGCAGATCCAGACGGTCTTGAACAGCGATATCGCGATGCAGTTCGACGAATGCACGCCGTATCAAAGCGCCGGCGTCCTGACCACCGAAGCCCAGGCGCGCGCGTCGATGGAACTCAGCCTGCGCTGGGCCGCGCGCTGCCAGGCCGAATTCGCGCGCCTGGAAAATCCGAATGCGCTGTTCGGCATCGTCCAGGGCGGCATGTTCGAGCCGCTGCGCGAGGCCTCGCTCGAGGCCCTGGTGGCGCTGGATTTTCCGGGCTATGCCGTGGGCGGTGTCAGCGTCGGCGAGCCCAAGGACGAGATGCTGCGCATCCTGGCCCATACGCCGCAGCGCCTGCCCGCCGACAAGCCGCGCTACCTGATGGGCGTGGGTACGCCCGAAGACCTGGTCCAGGGCGTGGCGGATGGCGTCGATATGTTCGACTGCGTGATGCCCACGCGCAATGCGCGCAACGGCCACCTGTTCACGCGCTTCGGCGATCTGCGCCTGCGCAACGCGCGCTTTCGTCAGGATGAGCAGCCCGTCGATCCGACCTGCAGCTGCCACTGCTGCGCCGGATTCAGCCGCGCCTACCTGCACCACCTCGACCGCTGCGGCGAAATGCTCGGGCCGATGCTGGCCACGATCCACAACCTGCACTACTACGTCAACCTGATGCGCGAGGTGCGCGAGGCGCTCGATGGCGGGCGCTTCGAGGCCTGGCGTGCACAGTTCAAGGCCGCGCGCTCGCGAGGCATCGAGTGATCCTGCGTGCGCTGCGGCGCCTCTTCGAAGCGCTGATTGCGCTCGTCATCCTGTTCGAGGAATGGGGCTGGGAGCCCTTGCAGCGCGCGCTGGCCTGGATCGCGCGCCTGCCGCCGCTGGCCTGGATCGAGCGGCGCATTGTCGCGCTGCCGCCCTGCGGCGCGCTGGCCGTCTTTCTGCTGCCCACGTTGCTGCTGCTGCCGGTGAAGCTCGCGGCGCTGTGGCTGATCGGCATCGGCAAGGCCGGCCTGGGCCTGGCGCTGATCGTGAGCGCCAAGCTCGGCGGCACGGCGCTGCTCGCACGCCTGTTCAGGTTGACGCAACCGGCCTTGATGCAACTGGCCTGGTTCGCGCGCTGGTACGGGCGCTGGACGGCGTGGAAGGAAGGCATCGTCGCGCAGGTGCGCGCATCGTGGGCCTGGCGCGTCGGGCGCGTGATCAAGCGGCGTGTGGTGCAGCGGCTTGCACGCTGGCGGCACGCCGGCTGAGCGGCGGGGCGTCGCTCAGCCGGGGCGTGCGGCGAGCGTGCGATGCAGCACGGCGCCGACCAGCGCGCCTGCGCATTGGGCGAGCACGAAGCCGGGCACGCTGGCTGGCGCGATGCCGGCAAAGCTGTCGCTCCACATCCGGCCGAAGGTCACGGCCGGGTTGGCGAACGAGGTCGATGCAGTGAACCAGTAGGCCGCGCCGATCCAGGCTGCGACCCAGGCCGCGGCGCGGCCGGCCGGCGCGCGCAGGATCGCGAAGATCAGGCCGGCCGTGGCCACGCCTTCGGCCAACCACTGCCCGTCGCCGCTGCGCAGTTTGGCGGAGATCTGCACAATGGGCAGCGCAAACATCGCGTGTGCCAGCCAGGCGCCGGCCAGTGCGCCGCCGAGTTGTGCGGCTACATAGGGCGCCAGCGCGCGCCGTGGCAGGTTGCCGCGCCAGGCCATCACCGCCGACACCGCCGGGTTGAAGTGCGCACCCGAAATCGGACCAAACACTTCGATCAATACGAACAGCCCGGCCACGGTGGCCAAGGTGTTGGCCAGCAACGCAATGGCCACGTTGCCGGCGGCGAGTTGCTGGCCCATGATCCCGGAGCCGATGACGACGGCCACCAGCAGGGCCGTGCCGACAAACTCGGCAATGCTGCGTTGCGCCAGTGTCATGTTTTTGCGATGGCCTGCAAGGCGCTGCGCAGCGCCGTTGCGTCCATCGTCTCCAGCGGCAGCGCCAGCAATTGCAGCAAGCGAAAACCCAGGGCCTGGCGCGTCAGCTCGAACGCGCGGCGCCGGCCAGCGTCGCCGCCTTCGGCATTCGACGGGTCGGGGTAACCCCAGTGCACCTGTACCGGTGCGCCGGGAAACCACGGGCAGGTCTCCCTGGCCGCACTGTCGCAGACGGTGATCACCGCGGTCAGCGGCGGCGCACCGGGTGCAGCGAACTCGTTCCAGCTCTTGCTGCGCGGCGTGCCGGCGTCGATGCCGGCGGCGGCCAGAACCTCGAGCGCGAACGGGTTGATACGCTCGCCCGGTGTGCTGCCGGCGCTGTGCGCCTGCACGTCCCGGCCCAGGCAGCGAGCCCAGTGGTTGAGCATCGCCGCGGCGAGTACGCTGCGCGCCGAGTTGTGGGTGCAAACGATCAGGACGTGGGCGGTCATCGGGTTCAGCAGCAACGCGAAGCAGTCTCGGCCGCCGCGGCAACCGGCGTGCCGCGGGTCGCGGGGGTGCAGCACGCGCCAGCGTTGTCGCCCTTGGGCGACTCGCTGAATACCGGCACGTTGGCCAGGGTGTGGAAATGCTCCCAGGCGATGCCCTGCGGGTCGGTGATCCAATGCTTCTCGCTGCGCGCATAGCAGCAGGTGGTTTGGCCCTCGTCGGTCAGCGCCAGGTCGGCGGCCTGGGCGCGTGCGCGCAGGCTGGCCAGTTCGTCGGCGTTGTCGGTCTGGATGCCCAGATGGTCGATGCCGGCGGCGTGCCCGCGCGTGGAGATGGCGAAGTTGACGCGCGGATCGTCGAGCATCCACTTGGCGTAGTCGCTCTCCTGGCGCGCCGGTGGCGCGGCGAAGAGCTGGTTGTAGAAGGCGATGCTCTGCGCCAGGTTGTCAACATGCAGGTGGACGTGGAAGCGTTTGCTCATGGTTTTCTCCGTGGGGTGGGTGGGGGGCAGGCCTTGTCAACCGCGCAAGCGGCGCCTCGACAGCAGTTTTGAGTCAGGTAGGCCAGCAGGCCATTCATTTGTTCGAAGTCGGCGCGGTAGATCAGGTAGCGGCCGTCGCGCTGCTGGCTCACGAGGCCGGCGTGGGCCAGCTCTTTCAAATGGAACGACAGCGTATTCGGCGGCACGCCGGTGCCTTCGCTCATTGCGCCGGGGGTCAGGCCCTGCGGCCCGGCCACCACCAGCGCGCGAAAGACCTGCAGCCGCAGCGGCTGGGCCAGGGCGGCGAGGGCTTGCACGACGCTTGTATGTTCCACATTTCGAGTATCGTAGAAATAATAAGACCGCACAAGGACCGCGCGCAACGGCCGATGGGACAATCCCACGCATGGCCGACTCGCTAACCCTGACCCGCCCCGACGACTGGCACCTGCACCTGCGCGACGGTGCAGCCCTGGCGGCGGTGCTGCCGGCCACGGCACGGCAGTTCGCGCGGGCGATCGTGATGCCCAACCTGAAGCCGCCGGTGACGCGCGCGGCGATGGCGGTCGCGTACCGCGAGCGCATCCTGGCGGCACGGCCCAAGCCTGGACAGGCCGGCAGCGACTTCACGCCACTGATGACCCTGTACCTCACCGACATGCTGCCGCCCGACGAGATCTTTCGCGCCAGGGCCGCCGGCGTGGTCGCCGTCAAGCTCTATCCGGCGGGGGCCACGACGAACAGCGACGCCGGCGTCACCGACCTGCGCAAGACCTATGCGACGCTCGAAGCGATGCAGCGCGAAGGACTGCTCTTGCTGGTACACGGCGAAGTCACCGATCCAGGCGTCGATATTTTCGACCGCGAGGCGGTCTTCATCGAGCGGGTGATGCAGCCGCTGCGGCGCGATTTCCCGGAGCTGAAGGTGATCTTCGAGCACATCACCACGCGCGAGGCGGCGCAGTACGTGGCGACCAGCGGCCGCTTCACCGCGGCCACGATCACTGCGCATCACCTGCTCTACAACCGCAATGCGATTTTCAGCGGCGGCTTGCGCCCGCACTACTACTGTCTGCCGCTGCTGAAGCGCGAAGTGCACCGCCAGGCGCTGGTCGCCGCAGCCACCTCGGGCAATGCGAAGTTCTTCCTCGGCACCGACAGTGCGCCGCACGCCGCGGCGCTCAAGGAAGCCTCGGTTTGCGGCGCCGGCTGCTACACCGCGCCGGCCGCACTCGAGCTCTACGCCGAGGCCTTTGAGGCGGCCGGCGCGCTCGACCGGCTCGAAGCGTTCGGCAGCTTCAACGGCCCCGATTTTTACGGCCTGCCGCGCAATGCAGGCAGCGTGACGCTCAAGCGCGAGCCCTGGCAACTGCCTGAGAGCGTGCCCTTCGGCGATGCAACCCTCAAACCGCTGCGTGGCGGAGAAACCATGAACTGGAGACTGGCATGAGCAATGGGCGCGACGCACCCCGCGAGGCGCGCATTGCGCTGCTGATCGATGCCGACAATTCGCCAGCCTCGAAGATCGATGTGATCCTCTCCGAGCTGTCCACCTTCGGCGTCACCAACGTGCGCCGGGCCTACGGCAACTGGAAGAAGCCCGAGCTCAAGGGCTGGGAAGAGCAACTGCACGAACATGCCATCCGGCCGATGCAGCAGTTCGATTATTCCAAAGGCAAGAATGCCAGCGACATGGCGATGGTGATCGACGCCCTCGAACTGCTTTACACCGACCGGCCCGATGCCTTCGGCGTCGTTTCCAGCGATGCCGACTTCACGCCGCTGGTGATGCACCTTCGCGCCAAGGGCGCGGCGGTCTATGGCTTCGGCGCGCAAAAAACACCCGAGCCGTTCGTCAATGCCTGCTCGCGCTTTCTGTTCCTCGACAAATTGGGCGAGCCGGCCGGGCCGGGCGAGGCCAGCGCCGCGCCGCTGCGCGTGCCGACCGCGCAGCTCAAGCAGGATTCCAAGCTGAGTGCGCTGTTGCGCAATGCCGTGCAAGCCGCAGCCCAGGACGATGCTTGGGCGCGGGTGGGCGCGGTCGGGCAGCAGATTGCCAACCAGGCTTCGTTCGATCCGCGCAACTATGGCTACGCCACCTTGAGCAAGCTGCTGGCGGCGACGCAGTTGTTCGAGTTTCAGAACGAAGGCACGTCCAACGTGATGGTGCGCGACAGGCGGCAAGCCAAGCCGGCCAAGGGCTCTTGAAGCCGGCGCACGCGCCCTAACATGGGCGCCCTTATCTTTCACCTTTCCGCCGCGGGAGCGCCATGAAACGCATCGTCCTGTTCATCGTTACCAACCTGGCTGTGATGCTGGTGTTGGGCCTCGTCGCCAACGTGCTGGGGTTGAACCGATTTCTCACCGCCAACGGACTGGATCTGGGTTCGCTGCTCGGCTTTGCGGCCGTGATGGGCTTCGGCGGCGCGATCGTTTCGCTGTTGATCAGCAAGCCGATGGCCAAGTGGAGCACCGGCGCGCAGATCATCAACGATTCGCCCGACGCCACCCACCAGTGGATCGTGACCACGGTCAGGCGCTTCGCCGACAAGGCCGGCATCCAGATGCCCGAGGTCGCGATCTTCCGGGGTGATCCGAATGCCTTTGCCACCGGCGCGTTCAAGAACTCGGCGCTGGTGGCAGTGTCCACCGGCCTGCTCGAAGGTATGAATCGGGAAGAAGTCGAGGCCGTCATCGGACACGAGATCGCCCACGTGGCCAACGGCGACATGGTCACCATGACCCTGATCCAGGGCGTGATGAATACCTTCGTGGTCTTCCTGTCGCGCGTGATCGGCTACGTGGTCGATCGGGTCGTGCTGCGCAACGACCGCGGCGGCCCAGGCATCGGCTACTACGCGACGACCATCGTGCTCGACATGCTGCTCGGCGTGCTGGCCGCGATCGTCGTGGCCTGGTTCTCGCGCCAGCGCGAGTTTCGCGCCGACCGCGGCGCTGCCGACATGATGGGCCGGCCGCAGCCGATGATGAACGCGCTGGCCCGCCTGGGCGGCCTGCCGCCCGGCGAGTTGCCGAAAACCGTGCAGGCGATGGGCATTACCGGGCTGCCGAGCGGCTTGATGGCGCTGTTTTCCAGCCATCCGCCGATCGCAGAGCGGATCGCGGCATTGGAGCGCTGAGCTACCTGGCGTCCGCGGGCCGCAGCTGCGCAGGGTGCCGCGCATGGGACAATGCCAGCGTGAAGCAAGCCAGACCGCCGCTGGTGCAAGCGTCGAAAGACGGCACTGGAGGAAGGTCCGGACTGCACAGAGCAGCGCAGCGGCTAACGGCCGTCCACCGCGAGGTGAGGATCAGAGCAACAGAGACGAGTCCACGGGTTCGCCCGTGGGGTGAAACGGGCAATCTCTGCGCGCAGCAACACCAAGTAGGCCAGCGTTGACGTGGCTCGCGGAGCTGGCGGGTAGGTGGCACCGAGCCGTCCGGCAATGGGCGGCCCAGATGAATGGCGGTCACGCCGGCGCTTCGCAAGAAGCGCCGGTGCACAGAATCCGGCCTATCGGCTCGCTTCACATTTTTCGCGCATCGCCGGGCAACACGCACTGGCGACGCGGTTGCGTTGACTCGTCGCATCGTCGTTGCGGACGCAGTCGACGCGGGTAAGCTCGCGGCTTCTTCGCGCCCGCAGGGGCGAGCCAACGGTCTGGAGTTGCGTTGATGTTGCGTTTTCGGCGGTTCGCCACCGTGCTGGCGGTGTGTGTGCTGACGGCGTGCGGCAACGCCGGTGAGTCGGGCGTGGCCGCAGCCACCGTCGCGCCGGTGCTGCTGCTCTCGCCCGAAGACCTGCGCACAGTCACGCTGGCCGGCGCCGGTGCCACGGCGGGCGGGCCGGTGATCACCGGCTCGGTGCAGCCCGAAAAGCGCGCCGATCTGCGCGCCGAGGTCTCGGCCGTGGTGAACCAGGTGCTGAAGGACAACGGCGAGGCGGTGCGCAAGGGCGATCTGCTGGTGCGCCTGGACGACACCGCGATCCGCGAATCCCTGCAATCGGCCGATGCCTCGGCGCGCGCGGCGGCACAGGCCTTCGAGCAGGCCGAGCGCTCGGTGCAGCGCTTGAAGACCCTGCAAAGCCAGGGCATGAGCTCGATGCAGGCGCTCGAAGACGCCGAGGTGCGGCGCAATGGTGTGCAAAGCGAACTGGTGGCGTCGCGCTCGCGTGTGGCCAGCGCGCAGCAGCAATTGCGCCGCACCGAGGTGCGCGCGCCCTTCGACGGCGTGGTTAGCGAGCGCAAGGCTTCGGTCGGCGATACCGCGCAGATGGGCAAGGAGTTGGTGAAAGTGATCGGACCGTCGAGCATGCGCTTCGAGGGCCTGGTTTCGGCCGATCGCATGCACGAGATCAAGGTCGGCCAGCCGGTTTCGTTCAGCGTCAACGGTTTTCCCGATGTGCAGTTCGCCGGCAAGGTGCGGCGCATCGATGCGTCGGCGAATGCGGCGACGCGCCAGGTCGAGGTGCTGGTGGAGTTTGCCGATCCGGCCAAGGCGCCGCGCGTGGCCGGCCTGTACGCCGAGGGCCGGATCGAGGCCCAGGGCGGCAGTGCCGCGTTGATGCTCGCTGAAGCGGCGATCGTTCGCGCCGGCGGGCAAACCGCGGTCTGGCGGGTCAAGGACGGGCGCATCGCCAAGGTCGCGCTGCAACTCGGCGCGCGCGACGAACGCCGCGGCGAATATCCGGTCAAAGCCGGCCTGGCCGACGGCGACATGATCCTGCGCAACCCGGGCATCGCGCTCATCGAAGGCCAGCAGGTCGAATTCGCCAAGCCTGCAGTGGCCGCTTCGGCGGCGGCGAAATAGGGCAGCGGAGGCCATCATGTTCCTCTCCGATTTCAGTATCAAGCGCCCGGTCGCCACGGTGGTCATCATCATCGCGCTAATGGGCCTGGGCCTGCTCGCGCTGACCAAGCTGCGCGTGAATCAGATCCCCGATGTCGAGCAGCCGATCTTGGTGGTCACGGTGCCGTATCCGGGGGCATCGCCCGAGTCGGTCGAGCGCGAGCTGGTGAACCGGATCGAGAAGACCTTGCAGACGATCACCGGTGTCGATCAGGTGCGCTCGACCGCGCGCGAAGGCAGCGCGCAACTGGTGCTGATCTTCAATTTCGACAAGAACATGATCGAAGCCGCCGACGAGGTGCGCAACGCCATCGGCACGGTGCGCCACAAGCTGCCGATCGAAATCCGCGAACCGGTGCTGACGCGCGTCGATCCGGCGGCGCAGCCGATCGTGCAGCTCGCGCTGTCGTCCACCCGGCAGAGCCACGCCGCGATTTCACGCCTGGCCGAAGACGAGTTGTCCGACAAATTTCGCGCCATCCCCGGTGTGGCCACGGTGAATGTCAACGGCTCGCTGCGGCGCGAACTCTCGGTGCTGCTGCACGCCGAGAAGCTGCGCGAATATTCGATCTCGGTGACCGAAGTGGTGAATGCGCTGCGCGCGCAGAACACCACCGCGCCGGTGGGCAAGGTGCGCGGCGCACTCGAAGACCAGAGCATCCGGCTGGTCGGCCGCATCGAGGCGCCGGCCGAGTTCGAGCAGATCGTGATTCGCCGCCGCCCGAATGAATTGCTGCGCCTGGGCCAGGTGGCCAGCGTGCAGGATGCCTTCGCCGAGCAGACGAGCTATTCGATTCGCAACGGCCGCGCGAATGTCGGCCTGGCGATCACCCGCTCGCGCGATGCCAGCACGGTCAGCGTGGCCGCCGGCGTGCGCAAGCTGAGCGCCGAATTGGCCAAGACCCTGCCCGAAGGCACCACGCTCGAAGTCACCCAGGATGGCGGCAAGGATGCGCAGAACAGCCTGAACAATGTCGTTCACGCGCTGATGTTCGGCGCCGGGCTGACGATCTTCGTCGTCTATCTCTTCCTGAATTCCTGGCGCTCGACGCTGATCACCGCGCTGTCGCTGCCGACCTCGGTGATCGCCGCCTTCATCGCCGTCTGGCTGGCCGGGTTCACGCTCAATTTCATGAGCCTCTTGGGCCTGTCGCTGGCGATCGGGGTGTTGATCGACGATGCGATCGTGGTGCGCGAGAATATCGTGCGCCACATGGAGCGCGGTGCTGACCGGCGCAGCGCGGCGCTCAACGGCACCGCCGAAATCGGCCTGGCGGTGGCCGCGACCACCTTCTCCATCGTTGCCGTTTTTGCGCCGGTGGCCTTCATGCCCGGCGTCTCGGGCGAATGGTTCCGGCCCTTCGGCCTGACCGTGGTGGCCTCGGTGCTGGTGAGCCTGTTTATCTCGTTCACGCTGGATCCGATGCTTTCGGCCTACTGGGGCGATCCGGCCGGCCACCACCAGGCGCCCAAGCGCGGCATCAGCCTGGGGCTGCAACATTTCAATCATTGGTTCGATCACCAGGCCGACCGCTACGGCCATGTCATCGCCTGGGCCCTGCACCATCGGCGCTGGATGTTTCTGATGGCGCTCTTGAGCCTGGTCGGTGCGCTCGGCCTGCAGTACCAGTTCGGCGGCTCGAGCTTCCTGCCGACTTCCGATGCCGGGGTGCTGGCAATCGATGTGCGCACGCCGGCTTCGTCGAGCCTGGCCTACGCACGCGCCAAGGTCGAGGGCGTGGCGGCGCTGGCGCGCAGCGTGCCCGAGACGACGGCCACCAACAGCTTCGTCAATCCGGGCGGCGGCCGCGTGTATGTCGATATCGGCAAGAGCAACAAGCGCCAGCGCAGCAACACAGCCATCGCCAAGGATCTGCGCGCGCTGAGTGCACGCCTGGTCGGTGCTGAATACACCGTGCTCGAGGATTTCAATATGGGCGCGCAAAAGCCGGTGCAGATCCGCTTCAACGGCGTCGATTCGCGCCAGCTGCTGGCGATCACCAACGAGTTCATGGCCAAGCTGCGCCAGGTGCCCGGCGCGGTCGATGTCGGCCTGTCGGAGCAGGATCCGCAAAATGAATTGAAGATCGAACTCGACCGCGGCCTGGCCAATGCGCTGGGCATCTCGGCGGCCGATGCGGCGCAGGCGCTGCGCGTGGCCTTTGCCGGCGTCGAGGTCGGCGATTGGGTCGATCCGAACGGCGAAACCCGCGATGTGGCGGTGCGCCTGGCACCCGAAGACCGCGTCGATGCCAGCAATATCGAGCGCCTGCCGATCGCGGTGGGCGGCGGTGGGCGCATCGTGCCGCTGGACCAGATCGCCAAGGTCACGGTCGGCAAGGGGCCGAGCCAGATCCAGCATGCCGACGGCAAGCGCACGATCTCGGTCTCGGCGAATGCGCAGGGGCGCTCGTCGGGCGAGGTCACCTCGGATGCGATGAAGATCGCCAAGGCCATCGATTTCCCGCCCGGCTATGGCATCGAGCTGGCCGGCGCTTCGCGCGATCAGCAGCAGGTTTTCGGCGCCATGTTTACCGCACTGGGCTATGGCGTGGCGCTGATGTACCTGATCCTGGTGGTCCAGTTCGGCTCCTTCACTGCGCCGCTGCCGGTGATGTTGTCGCTGCCGCTGTCGCTGATCGGCGTCGTGCTGGCGCTCTTGGCCACGCGCGGCACGCTGAACCTGATGAGCTTCATCGGCGTGATCATGCTGATGGGCCTGGTGGCCAAGAATGCGATCCTGCTGCTCGACGCCACCCGGGTGCAGGAGGCCGCGGGGGTGGCGCGCGAAGAGGCGCTGATGACGGCGGGGCGCAAGCGCTTCCGGCCGATCCTGATGACCACCATCGCGCTGATCGCCGGCATGTTGCCGGTGGCCATCGGCGTCGGCGAGGGCAGCGAGTTCTACCGCCCGATGGCGGTGGCGATCATCGGCGGCACGATCACCTCGACGCTGTTGACGCTGCTGGTGATCCCGAGCTTCTACGATTCGATCGAGATTTCGCGCGATCGCGCCTTGGCGAAATTCCGCGCCCGCGAGGCGCGCTGGAATCCGTTCTTCGCGTTTGTCGTGACCTTCGTCGAAGCGCTGTTGACGCTGCTGTTGTTGCGTTCGATCTGGCGTGCGCTCAAGCGGCTGCCCGACCTTTCGCGGATGCTGCGAGGCGGCATCAGGCGAACGGCCTGACGCCGATCCAGGCGCCATGAGCCCAGAGCGCAAACGCGGCCCAGGCGACGGCGCCGATCGCGAGTGTGGCCAGGGTGCGTGACAGCGTGCCTGCTGCGTAGGTCGTCCCTGCAGCCCGATCGCGCGTCCGCGCTGCGCGAAAACCGAATATGGCCCAGACCAGGAAACTGCCGAACAGCAGCAGGTCGGCGAGCGTGTTGTTGGCGATCAGGTGCGCGAAGGCCCAGACTTTCACACCGAGCACCATCGGGTGGTGCAGGCGGGTCTTGATGCCATTGCCCGGTATGTAGGCCGCGGCAAGGAAGACGAACGACAGCAGGGTCAGCGGCGCGGCGGCGTGTCGCAGCCACACAGGTGTGGTCCACAACACGACCGGCTGTTGTCGCGTGAGCCCGTAGCCCCAGACGATCAGCGCAAAGCCGGCGATCGAGGCCAGCGCATACAGGCCTTTCCAGCCGCTTTCGCCCAGCCGCGCGATCTGCCGGGTGCGAAACCCCTCGGCAACGATGCGCACCGAATGCACGCCCAGAAACAGCAGCAGGCCGGTCAGAAGGAGGGTCATGGTGCGAGCCTTTCAGGGAGGGGCTCGACGGTACATCGATTCAGGCGTGTGTCTGCGCAGGCCTGCGGGCTTGTCGGTGCACCCTGGGCAAAAATGCGAAGGGCGGCTTGCGCCGCCCTGAATGACCGCAAGCCGCGCCCAGCTCAGCGCTGACGCCGCCGCGTCGCTGCGCCCAGGCCCAGCAGTCCGACGGCGAGCAGAGCCAGGGTGCCGGGTTCGGGCACTTGGGCCGCAAAGTCGAAGCTGGTCAGCTGTCGGCTCAGGTGCGTGATGTCCACTTGCAGCGTCAAAGAGAACGGGTCGGCAACCGGAACCGTCTGCGACCCCGACGCAGCGAACGCTCCCGCGCCGGACGCACCCGAGAACAACAGCGCACCGTGTCCGAAAGCCGCATTCGAGTCGTCCACCCACGAGGCATACGAAACGGAGCCCTGGGTGGTGCCGCCGATCAGGCTGGTGACCGATATCGGCCCGGGCATGCCGAGTGCGAGATCGGTTTCGGTCAGGCTCAGCCGCAGGGTTCCGCCGGCGTTGCTCGATATGGCGAGCGAATTCAGGTCGATGCCGAAGATCGATGACTGGCCGTTGCCGACGCCGGTTGCCGCGACCGTCCAGGCGCCCACGCCGCCGGCGTACAGCACGAGGCCGGGGCCGAGCAGGTCACCGATGGCGCCGTCCACGAGCGTGATGTCGACCCCGGCGGTTGACAGGTCATCGATCTGAAGAACGAGTGAGGTACCGGTGACCGTCGCACTCGCGGCCATCGGTGCAATGGCGAGGCAGGTTGCCGTTGCCGCCGCAGTGAAAATTTTTCGTAGTTTCAATGGGTACTCCCCGTGCCGGATGGCGTTGTGAATTGATCCGACAGGTCAAAAGCAATTCCGGTGCCACCCATATAAATCAAAGACTTAGCGATCACATGGATCGAATCTGTGAGAACTGCCGACACCCCCGATCGGGTGTCCGCACCGGTGCAATCGGGTTACGCTTGGCGGGGTCAAGCGATTTACTCAGGGAATCTCCCAGGGGTTCTTGCCATGTGAGGTATCACTTTCGATATCTCTCTCATGTCCTTGTTTTTGAACGGAATCCAATTCAAAATTGTACTGAGATAGTGTTTCTAAGTACTTGATTTGATTGATTTTCTTGCAATTTTCGTTGACCCGCAGTGATCCCTCCGCTAGAGTGGAGAAAAGTGCATTTAAGTGGGGCAGCGTGAGCGATTCGGTATTTCAGGGTGGGGCCAGGCTATTCCTCGACGTCAAGGGTCGGATGACCGTGCCGGCGCGCCACCGCGACATCCTGAAGGCCGTGGCCGACGACAAGCTCACGGTCACCAAGCACCCCAAGCGCTGCCTGTTGATTTTTCCCCGTCCGGCCTGGGAGCAATTTCGCGCCAAGCTGCTCACCTTGCCGATGTCGGCCGAAGACTGGCGCCGCGTATTCATCGGCAGCGCGATGGACGTCGAAATCGACGGCGCTTCGCGAGCCTTGATCGCTCCCGAGCTGCGCGAATGGGCCGGCCTGGAGCGCGATGTGCTGTTGGTCGGCATGGGCTCGCGCTTCGAGTTGTGGGACAAGGTGCGCCATGACGCGCACGAGGCCACCGTGCTGGCTGCCGGTATGCCCGACGTGTTGCGCGACCACGTGATGTGAGGGCGGGGTGAACGCAGCGCCATGGCAGCACACCACCGTCTTGCTCCACCAAGCGATCGACGCATTGGTGACGAACCCGTCGGGCGTCTATGTCGATGGCACCTTCGGCCGTGGCGGGCATTCGCGCTTGCTGTTGCAGCGCTTGGCAGCCGACGGGCGCCTGCTGGCCTTCGATCGCGATCCGGAGGCGGTGGCCGCGGCGAGCGCCGGTGTCGCGCGCATCGAGGATCCGCGGTTTTCGATCCATCACGCCAACTTCACAGAGCTTTCGCAGGTGCTGGCTTCAATGGGCATCGCGGCTGTCGATGGCGTGCTGCTCGACCTGGGCGTCAGCTCGCCGCAAATCGACAACCCCGCGCGCGGTTTCAGCTTTCGCTTCGACGGTCCGCTGGACATGCGCATGGATCCGACCCGTGGCGAGAGCGCCGCGGATTTTTTGGCCCGCGCCGATGAGCGCGCCATTGCAGAGGTGATACGCGACTATGGGGAAGAACGGTTTGCTGTGTCGATTGCAAAGGCGCTTGTCGCTCGGCGCGAGGGCGAGCGCCCTGTGCGAAGCACGTTCGAGCTTTCCCAGCTCGTGGCTCGTGCGGTGCGCACCCGCGAAGCGGGCCAGGATCCTGCGACGCGCACATTTCAAGCTCTTCGGATTTTCGTCAACGCTGAGCTCGAGGCTCTCGAGCAGATCCTGAACGCGTCGCTGGCACTGCTCAAACCGCAAGGGCGCCTGGCCGTGATCGCGTTTCACTCGCTCGAGGACCGCATTGCCAAGACCTTCATCGCCCGCGAAAGCCGGAGCGAGTTCGACCGCCGTGCACCGTTTGCGGCGCCGCGGCCGGTGCGCCTGAACGCACTGGCGCGCATCAGGCCGGATGCGGCCGAGATCGCCGCCAACCCGCGTTCGCGGTCGGCGATCCTGCGTGTGGCCGAACGCACTGCAGTTCCGGCATGACGCGCATGAACCTCCTGCTCGCGCTGGCGCTGCTGCTCAGCAGCCTGTACCTGGTGCGCACGGCCTACGACTCGCGGCGCCTGTTCGCGGAACTCGACAAGGCGAAGAACGAAGCCGCCCGGCTCGACACCGAAACCAAGCGTCTCGAAGCCGAGCGCCAGGCCCAGGCCACCAGCCTGCGTGTCGAACGCACCGCGCGCGACAAGCTGGCGATGCGCAGTTCCACGCCGGCCGTCACGGTGTATGTGCACGACGATGCAGCCGCAGTTTCAGGGGCTGGAAAATGAAGCTGGGCCGCAAGAAATCCGGAGCCGTCGCGCGCAGCGTCAGTTATTCGTCGAGCCCTTTGCTGGCGTCGAAAACGCCGCCCTGGCGCAGCAAGTTTCTGGTTGCTCTGGTCGGGCTGGGCTCCTGCGTGCTGCTCGGTCGTGCGGCGCATGTCCAGATCGTCGGCAACCAGTTCTATCGCGACCAGGGCGAAAAGCGCTACGCCCACGAGCTCGAGCTGCCCGCCAGCCGCGGCCGCATCACCGACCGCCACGGCGCGCTGCTGGCCACCAGCGTATCGGTGCCATCGGTATGGGCGATCCCGAAAGATGTGCAGGCCACGCGCGAGCAAAAGCGCCAGCTGGCCCGGCTGCTCGCCGTACCGTTGGCTGAGCTGGAAAAGAAACTCGGCGACCCGAACACCCGCTTCGCGTGGTTGAAGCGCCAGATCGATGAGCCGCTGTGGCAGCAGGTGCAGGCCCTGGGCATCAAGGGCATCTACCAGACGCGCGAGTACCGCCGCAAATACCCCGAGGGCGAGGCGGCGGCGCACCTGGTCGGCTTTACCGATGTCGAAGACCGCGGCCAGGAAGGCGTCGAGCTCGCCTTCCAGAACGAGTTGCAGGGCCGCGATGGCTCGCGCATGGTGGTCAAGGACCGCCTGGGCCGCGTGGTCGAAGACATCGGCGAGCAGATTGCACCCAGCAACGGGCAGGACATCGAACTCGCGGTCGATGCCAAGGTGCAATTCTTCGCCTACCAGCGCGTTCGCGACGCGGTGGCCGAGCACAAGGCCAAGGCCGGCAGCGTGGTCGTGCTCGACGTGCAGACCGGCAAGGTGCTGGCCCTGGCCAACGTCCCGAGTTTCAACCCGGCCGAGCGCCACAACCTGAGCGGCGCGCAACTGCGCAACCGCGCGCTGACCGACACCTTCGAGCCCGGCTCGACGATGAAGCCTTTCATCGCCGCCTGGGCGCTCGAGACCGGCCGCGTTACGCCGAGCACGCCGATCCAGACCGCGCCCGGATTCATCTCCATCACCGGCAGCACGATCCGCGACGCGCACCCGTACGGCGTGCTGAGCGTGGCCGAGGTGATCCAGAAGTCGAGCAACGTCGGCACCGTGAAGATGGCGATGCAGATGGACCGGCGAGAAATGTGGGAGCTGTACTCGCAGGTCGGCTTCGGCCAGAAGCCGCAGCTGCAGTTCCCCGGCGCCGTCACCGGCCGCCTGCGCCCGTACAAGACCTGGCGGCCGATCGAGCAGGCGACGATGAGTTACGGCTACGGCCTGTCAACGAGCCTGTTCCAGCTGGCCCGCGCCTACACCGTGTTCGCACGCGACGGCGAGGTGATTCCGGCATCGATGCTCGAGCAGGCGCTGCCGCTGAACCCAGGCTCGGGCCTGCGCGTGTTGAAGCCCGAAACCGCGCGCGCGGTGCGCGAAATGCTGCGCCTGGCGGCCGGTCCCGGCGGCACCGCACCGAAGGCGCAGACCATCGGCTACTCGGTCGGCGGCAAGACCGGCACTGCGTACAAGCAGGAAGGCCGGGAGTACGCCACCAACAAGTACCGTGCCTGGTTCGTCGGCATGGCGCCGATCGACAAGCCGCGCATCGTCGTCGCGGTGATGGTCGATGAGCCGAGCAATGGCGTGCACTATGGCGGCGACGTGGCCGCCCCGGTGTTCAGCCAGGTCGTGCAGCAGACGCTGCGCACGCTGGGTGTGGCGCCCGATCTGGATGTGAAGCCGCAGATCATGGCCACCGCGGTGCAGGAAAGCTTCTGATGTACCCCCAAGCTTGCGGCTTCGCCACTTCGCTGCCCCCCGGGCCCGGCAGGGGCCCCTTCGTGACCCTCGGGGCGCGCGCCGGCCTTGGGGCGGCCCGGCGGGCGGCGCGATGAGCATCACCGCGCTCAAATCCAACGACGCCGCCGCGCGCTGGCTGCGTTCGTGGGTCACCGGCACGATCACCACCGACAGCCGCAAGATCCGCGCGGGCGATGGTTTCATCGCCTGGCCGGGCGCGGCCACCGACGGCCGGCGCTTCGTGGCCAGCGCCTTGAAGGCCGGCGCCACCACCTGCCTGGTCGAGCGCGAAGGGCTCGAAGCCTTCCGCTTCGACGATGCGCGCATTGCATCGCTGCCGGGCCTGAAGGCCGCGACCGGGCCGATCGCCGACGCCTTCTTCGAGCAGCCGAGCGCCGCACTCGAGGTCGTCGCCACCACCGGCACCAACGGCAAGACATCGACCGCCTGGTGGACGGCGCAGGCATTGACCCTGCTCGGCCGGCGCTGCGCCGTGGTCGGCACCCTGGGGATAGGTGAGCCGCCGCGGCCTGCGTCGCAAGCCGGCGGCGTGCCGCGGCCCGCGCGCCCCGCGCAGATCGACTTCACCGGCCTGACCACGCCCGACCCGGTGATGCTGCACAGCGCGCTGCGGCTCTTCACCGACGGCGGCTTCAAGGCCTGCGCGATCGAGGCCTCGTCGATCGGCATCGTCGAGCAGCGCGTCGCCGCGCTGCGCATCGCCGTCGCGCTATTCACCAATTTCACGCGCGACCACCTCGACTACCACGGCTCGATGGAGGCTTACTGGGCGGCCAAGCGGCGGCTCTTTTCGTGGCCGGGCCTGCGCGCGGCGGTGATCAATGTCGACGATGCGCAGGGTGCGACGCTGGCAAGTGAGTTGCCAGCGTCGACGCTCGATATCTGGACCTACTCGGCGCGCGGCAACGCCCGGCTATGCGCGCAAGATATCCGCTATATCGATGGCGGTTTGGCTTTCGACCTGCACGAAGGCGAGCAAAGCGTCACTGTCCGCAGCACCCTGATCGGCGACTACAACGCCAGCAACCTGCTCGCGGTGGTCGGTGGCTTGCGTGCGCTGGGGGTTGTGCTGGCCGACGCCGCATCGGTCGTACCGCATCTCACGCCGGTGCCGGGGCGCATGCAGCGTGTGAGCGTGGATGCCGCGCTGCCCGAAGTGGTCGTCGATTACGCCCACACGCCCGATGCGCTGGAAAAGGCGCTGCTGGCGCTGCGGCCGCTGGCCACGGCGCGCGGCGGCAAACTGATCTGCATCTTCGGCTGCGGCGGCAACCGCGACGCCACCAAGCGCCCGCTGATGGGCGCGATCGCGGCACACGAGGCCGATCAGGCGATCGTCACCAGCGACAACCCGCGTGGCGAAGCGCCGGCCGCGATCCTGGCCGATATCGTCGCCGGCATCGCGCGCCGAGGCCCTGTGCAAACCGTCGAAGACCGCCGCGCCGCGATCGCACAAGGCATCGCCGCCGCCGCTGCGCGCGATGTGATCCTTATCGCCGGCAAGGGCCACGAGGACTACCAGGAAATCGCCGGTATCAAATACCCGTTCTCCGATGTCGCTGAAGCGCAAGCCGCGCTCGCCAGGAGGGCCAGCGAATGATGACGCTCGCGCAAGCCCACGCACTGTTGCCCGGCTCGACCCTCGTCGGCGACGGCGTTACACCCATCCTGCGCGTGCACAGCGATACGCGCACGCTGCGCGAGGGCGATCTGTTCGTGGCGCTCAAGGGTGAGCGCTTCGATGGTCACGACATGCTGGTCGGCGCCAAGGCCAAGGGCGCGGTGGCCGCGCTCGCGCAGCGCGGGTTGAACGAGGCGCAACTCCCCGGCCTGCAAGTCCAGGATACCCAGCAAGCCCTCGAACAACTTGCCGCCGCCTGGCGCGCACACTTTCATCTGCCACTGATCGCGGTCACCGGCAGCAACGGCAAGACCACGGTGACGCAGATGATCGCGGCGATCCTGCGCGCCTGGCTCGGCGAGGCTGCCTTCGCCACCGAGGGCAACTACAACAACCATATCGGCGTGCCGCTGACACTGCTGCGCCTGCGCCAGGACGATGCCGCGTGGCATCGCGCGGGCGTGGTCGAGCTGGGCATGAACCACGCGGGCGAGATCGCGCAGCTGGCGGCTATCGTGCGGCCGACCATCGCCCTGGTCAACAACGCGCAGCGCGAGCACCAGGAATTCATGGCCAGCGTGGAGGCCGTCGCGCGCGAAAACGGCGCGGCCATCGAGGCCCTCGGCGCGACCGGCACGGCGGTCTATCCGGCTGACGATGCGTATGCGCCGCTGTGGCACCAGCTTGCCGGCACACGGCCCCAGCTCACGTTCGCGCTGCAAGGCGCAGCCGATGTGACCGCCGATGCGCTGTGGGTCGATGATCACTGGGCCCTGGTCCTGCACACGCCCACCGGTGCCGTTTCGCTGGCGCTGCGCCTGGCCGGCCGGTACAACGTGAAGAATGCACTGGCGGCAGCCACCTGCGCGCTCGCGGCCGGTGCGCCGCTGACGGCGATCCAGCGCGGGCTCGAAGGCTTCGAGCCGGTCAAGGGTCGCTCGCAGATGAAAACCGCCATGCTGCGCGGTGTGTGCATCGCGCTCGTCGATGACAGCTATAACGCCAACCCCGATTCGGTGCGCGCCGCCATTGACGTGCTGGCTTCGATGCAGGCACCGCGCCTGCTGCTGCTCGGCGACATGGGCGAGGTCGGCGATCGCGGGCCGGCCTTCCATGCCGAGGTCGGCGCCTATGCGCGCGAGCGCGGCGTCGAGCACCTGTGGTGCGTGGGCGCCATGAGCGGCGAGGCGGCGCGCGCCTTCGGCCCCACGGCACGGCATTTCGCCGAGGTGCCGGCGTTGATCGCGGCGCGAGAAGAACTGCCTGCAGCGGCCTCGGTGCTGGTCAAGGGCTCGCGCTTCATGCAGATGGAACGCGTGGTGCAAGCCTTGCAGGAGACCCGCCAGTGTTGCTGAGTCTGTCCCAATGGTTGCAGTCGCTCTACCCCGAGCAGCTCGGCTTCCTGCGCGTTTTCCAGTACCTCACCTTTCGTGCCGTGCTGGCGGCGTTGACGGCCCTGCTGATCGGTCTGGCCTTCGGGCCCTGGGTCATCAACCGCCTGGCCGAAATGAAGATCGGCCAGCCGATCCGCGAGTACGGCGTGCAGGCGCACATCGCCAAGAGCGGCACGCCGACGATGGGCGGCGTGCTGGTGTTGATCGGCATTGGCGTGGCGACGCTGTTGTGGTTCGACTGGAGCAACCGTTTCGTCTGGATCGTGATGCTGGTGACCTTCGGCTTCGGCGCCATCGGCTGGGTCGACGACTGGCGCAAGGTGGTGCACAAGAACCCCGAGGGCATGCGCTCGCGCGAGAAATACCTCTGGCAGTCGCTGATCGGCCTGGTTGCGGCCTTCTACCTCTGCTTCGCGGTCTCGGAAAGCTCCAACCTGCGCGTCTTCCAGCTTTTCATGCGCTGGGTGCAGAGCGGCTTCTCGACACCGCTGCCGCCCAACGCCGACCTGCTGGTGCCCTTCTTCAAATCCATCAGCTACCCGCTCGGCGTGTGGGGCTTCATCATCCTGACCTACCTGGTGATCGTCGGCGCCAGCAATGCGGTGAACCTCACCGACGGCCTGGACGGCCTGGCGATCATGCCGGTGGTCTTGGTCGGCTCGGCGCTGGGCGTTTTTGCCTATGTGGTCGGCAGTTCGGTCTATAGCAAGTACCTGCTGTTTCCCCACATCCCCGGTGCCGGCGAGCTGCTGATCTTCTGTGCTGCGATGGCCGGCGCGGGCCTGGCCTTTCTGTGGTTCAACGCCCACCCGGCGCAGGTCTTCATGGGCGACGTCGGGGCGCTGTCGCTCGGTGGCGCGCTGGGCACCATCGCCGTCATCACGCGCCAGGAAATCGTGCTCGCCATCATGGGTGGCATCTTCGTCGTCGAGGCCTTGTCGGTGATCTTGCAGGTCGGCTGGTTCAAGTGGACCCGGCGCCAAACCGGCACCGGCCTGCGCCTGTTCAAGATGGCGCCGCTGCACCACCACTTCGAGAAGAGCGGCTGGAACGAAACCCAGGTCGTGATCCGTTTCTGGATCATCACGATGCTGCTGTGCCTGGTCGGTTTGGCGAGCCTGAAGCTGCGATGAGCGCCGTCCCCGCCTTCTTGTATTCCTCCCTCTCCCTCTGGGAGAGGGTTGGGGTGAGGGCCGCGCGGCTGAACGCTTGTTCAGCGCGAGCAAGGCGCCGGGCGGGGCAGGGGTGGGGCTCAGACGGCTTGCCCTTCACTGCGCTACGGGTACCCTGCGGTACTCGGGTTTCTGGCCCCGCTGCCCAACTTCCTCCGCTCGCTGCGCTCGCTGTGGTCGAACAGGGGCAGCGAGTCAGTTCACGAAGCGCGCGAGTACGCGCGCGGCCAGAAACCCTGCGTTCCTCGGCTGCGCCAATTCGCCCCACCCCTGCCCCACCCGGCGCCTTGCGGGACCGGAGTTTTGTATTCGAGGTACCGAGAACCTCATCCTTTCGCAGGCCCGAGGGCGGTGCGGCGTTGGGGCGCCTATGCGCAGCCGAGGAACGCAGGTCTTGGGGCCGCGCGCGCATTTGGCGCGCTTCGTCAACTGACTCGTCGCATCTGTTCGAGCGCAGTGAGCGCAGCGAACGTAGCGAGTTATGCGACGGGCCCCAAGACCGAGTACCGCAGGGCACCCGTAGCGAAGCGAAGGGCCAGCATCCGAAGCCCCGGCGTCGCACCGCCCTCGGGCAGGGGCAGACCCAACCGACAGCGAGGCATTGAGATGAACCATCTCAAAGACCTTCAAGTCCTCGTCCTCGGCCTGGGTGAATCGGGCCTGGCGATGGCGTGCTGGTGCGCCAGCCACGGCGCCAACGTGCGCGTATGGGATTCGCGGCCAGCGCCGCCGCAAGCGCCGGCGCTGGCGCTCGCGGCCCCGCAAGCCACGCTGTTCGCAGGTACGCTGGCGGCCGATTCGCTGCACGACGCCAGGCTGGTCTTGAAAAGCCCCGGCCTGGCGCCGCACGACGAGCGTATCGCGCCGCTGCTGGCAGCCGCCCGCGCCCAAGGCATCGCCGTACAAGGCGAGCTCGAACTCTTCACGCACGCGCTCGACGACTTGAAGCGCGAGCGCGACTACGTGCCCAAGCTCATCGCCATCACCGGCACCAATGGCAAGACCACCACCACCGCGTTGACGGCGCTGCTGGTCGAACGCTGCGGCAAACGGGTCGCAATGGCCGGCAACATCGGGCCGACGATGCTCGATACCCTGGCCGCTGCGCTCGATGCGCTGACTGAAGATGGCGAGCCCGCGCCGCTGCCGCAGGTGTGGGTGCTCGAGCTGTCGAGCTTTCAGCTCGACGGCGTGCGCGGCTTCGAGCCGAGCGCGGCGGCGGTGCTCAACGTCACCCAGGATCATCTCGACTGGCATGGTTCGATGGCGGCCTACGCAGCGGCCAAGGCGCGCGTTTTCGGCGACCAGGCCGTGATGGTCGTCAACCGCGACGACGCCCTGGTCGAGGCCATGGTGCAGGCGCCCGCGATGGTCAAGAACGCGCGCGGCCGCGCCGTGCCGGCCGCGCCGCGCCAGGCGATCCGATTCGGCCTCGGTGCGCCGCTGCGATCGGGCGACTTCGGGCTGGTGCTTGAAAACGGCATGGCCTGGCTCGTTCGCGCGATGGTCGAAGAGGAAGGCTCGCGCAAGCGCGGCTGGGCGGCAGACCCTGAAGACCTGCACCTGCAGCGCCTGATGCCGGCCGACGCGTTGCGCATCCGCGGCCGTCACAACGCCGCCAATGCGCTGGCCGCTCTGGCCCTGGCCACGGCCGTCGGCTGTTCGTTGGCCCCCATGCTGCATGGCCTGCGCGAATACCGCGGCGAGCCGCACCGCCTGGCCTTCGTCGCCAGCGTCGGCGGCGTTGAGGCCTTCGACGACAGCAAGGGCACCAATGTCGGCGCGACGGTCGCTGCGCTGCACGGCTTGGGCGCCGACAAGGCGCCAGCCAGGCTGGTCGTGATCCTCGGCGGCGACGGCAAGGGCCAGGATTTTTCGCCGCTGGCCGTACCGTTGAAGCAGCATGCTCGCGCGGTCGCGCTGATCGGCCGCGACGCCGCAGCCATCGAAGCCGCGCTGTCCAACAGCGGCGTGCCGATGCAGCGCTACGACACGCTCGAGGCCGCCACGGCGTGGTGTTTCGCGCAAGCCCGCGAAGGCGACGCCGTGTTGCTCAGCCCGGCCTGCGCCAGTCTGGACATGTTCCGCAACTACGGCCACCGTGCCGAGGTCTTCGTCGCCGCGGTGCAGGCGCATGCGGCGGCGCAGGGAGATCTGGTGTGACGGGCAGGCGGCTGTCGCCGACGGTCTGGCTCGGGGCGCTGCGCGCGCGCTTTGCGGGTGGCCAAGCCGCCGCTGCGAGCGTGCCGATCCGCAACTGGGTCGGCCCGACACCGGCCCAACCCAGCCGGGCGCATGGCTTCGACCAGACGCTTGTGTGGGTCGTGCTGGCGCTGCTGCTGCTGGGCCTGGTGATGGTCTATTCGGCATCGGTGGCGCTGCCCGACAACCCGAAGTTCGCGCGCTACTCGTCTGTGCATTTCCTGTCGCGGCACGCGCTGTCGCTGGCCATCGCCTTCGTCGCTGCGCTGGCGGCGGTGCAGATCCCGGTCGCGGTTTGGGAGAAGTACGCGCCCTGGGTCTTCGTGGCCGCGCTGCTGCTGCTGCTGCTGGTGCTGGCGCCGGCGATCGGCAAGGGCGTCAACGGCGCGCGGCGCTGGATTCCGCTCGGCTTGATGAATTTCCAGCCGAGTGAATTGGCCAAGCTCGGCATCGCGCTTTACGCCGCCAGCTACATGGTGCGCAAGATGGATACGCGCGAAAACTTCTTCCACGCCGTGACGCCGATGGCCATCGCCCTGGGCTTCATCGGCGTGTTGCTGCTGGCCGAGCCCGATATGGGCGCCTTCATGGTCATTGCCGCGATCGCGCTGGGCATTCTTTTTCTCGGCGGTGTCAACGGCCGCATGTTCGCGCTCGCCGCGGCCGTGCTCGTCGCTGTCTTCGTGCTGATGATCGCGCTCAGCCCGTGGCGCGCTGAGCGCATCTTTGCCTACCTCGACCCGTGGAACCCGCTCTACGCGCAGGGCCGCGCCTACCAGCTCACGCATTCGCTGATCGCCTTCGGCCGCGGCGAAATCTTCGGCCAGGGGCTCGGTTCCTCAGTCGAGAAGCTGCATTACCTGCCCGAAGCGCATACCGATTTCCTGCTCGCCGTGATTGGCGAGGAACTCGGATTCGTCGGCGTCTTTGTCGTCGTCGCTGCATTTTTCTGGTTGACGCGGCGCATTTTTCACATCGGGCGCCAGGCGGTGGCTTTGGATCGTGTATTCGCGGGCTTGCTGGCGCAGGGCATCGGGATCTGGGTCGGCGGGCAGGCCTTCATCAATATGGGCGTGAATCTGGGTGTCTTGCCGACCAAGGGTTTGACGCTGCCGTTGATGAGCTATGGCGGCTCGGCGATCCTGATGAACCTGGTTTCGCTGGCGATCGTGCTGCGCATCGATATCGAGAACCGCTCACTGATGCGGGGAGGGCGCTCGTGAGCGCTGCGCAATGAGCCACCTCGTGATCATGGCCGCGGGAACCGGCGGCCACATCATTCCCGGCCTCGCGGTGGCCAAGGAAATGCAGTCGCGCGGCTGGACCATCAGCTGGCTCGGTACGCAGCATGGCATGGAGAACCGCATGGTCCCTGCCGCCGGCATCGCGCTGGATGCGATCGGCTTCAGCGGCCTGCGCGGCAAAGGCCTGATGCACACGCTGAGCGGCGGCCTGCGTCTGCTCGAGGCTTTTTGGGAATGCCTGTCGCTGCTGAAGAAGCGACGCGCCGATGCCGTGCTCGGGATGGGCGGCTATGTCTGTTTCCCGGGCGGCCTGATGGCCTCGTTGCTCGGCAAGCCGCTGCTGCTGGTCAATGCCGACGCCTCGCTGTTGCTGTCGAACAAGGCGCTGCTGCCGGTGGCCGATCGCATCGCCTTCGGCTTCGACGGCGCCGCCGCCACGACCCACAAGCGGGCGCTCGTCACCGGCAATCCGGTGCGCGCCGAAATCGAGGCGCTGCCGGCCCCGGCCGAGCGCTACGCCGGGCGCAGCGGGCCGCTCAATGTGCTTGTCGTCGGCGGCAGCCTCGGCGCGAAGGTGCTCAACGACACCCTGCCCAAGGCGCTGGCATTGATCGATGCGGGCCAGCGTCCGCAGCTGGTGCATCAAACCGGCGCGCTGCAACGCGACGGCGTGCGCGAGGCCTATGCCGCCGCGGGCGTCAACGATGGCGTCGAAGTGCTGGCCTTCATCGACAACATGGCCGATCGACTCGCGGCTTGCGACTTGATGATCTGCCGCGCCGGCGCGGTGACGGTGAGCGAGCTGTGTGCCGGCGGCGTGCCGGCCCTGCTGGTGCCTCTGATCGTCAGCACCACCGCGCACCAGCGCGACAACGCCCTGTTCATGGCCCAGCACGGCGCGGCCATCCATTTGCCACAGGCGGAATTGACGCCAGAACGGCTGGCCGAGTTGCTGCAATCGTTGGATCGACCGACGCTGCAGGCGATGGCCGAGAAGGCCCATGCGCTGGCCCGCCCGCGCGCCGCAGCGCGCGTGGCCGATGAAATCGAACGCCTCGTGAGACCGCGATGAAACACGCCATCAAGCACATCCACTTCGTCGGCGTCGGCGGCTCGGGCATGAGCGGTATCGCCGAAATCCTGCACAACCTGGGCTATACCGTATCGGGCAGCGACCAGAGCGACAGCCCGACCCTGAAGCGCCTGGGCCAGCTCGGCATCCGCGTCTTCGTCGGCCACGATGCCAAGCAGATCAAGGGCGCGGGCGCGGTGGTCACCTCGACCGCGGTCGGCGGCGGCAACCCGGAGGTGATCGCCGCACGTGCCGCGCGCATCCCGGTGGTGCCGCGCGCGGCGATGCTGGCCGAACTGATGCGCCTGAAGCGCGGCATCGCCATCGCCGGCACGCATGGCAAGACGACGACGACCTCGCTGGTCGCCAGTGTGCTCGCCGAAGCCGGCGTCGATCCGACCTTCGTCATCGGCGGGCGCCTGAATAGCGCGGGCGCCAATTCGCGCCTCGGTTCGGGCGAGTACATCGTGGTCGAGGCCGACGAGAGCGATGCCTCGTTCCTCAATTTGACGCCGGTGCTGTCGGTGGTGACGAATATCGACGCCGACCACATGGACACCTATGGCCACGACTATGCGCGACTGAAAGCGGCCTTCGTCGATTTTCTGCACCGCATGCCCTTCTACGGCGCGGCCATCGTCTGCGGCGACGATGCCGGCGTGCGCTCGATCCTGCCGATGGTCTCGCGCCCGGTGGTGGCCTACGGTTTCGGCGCCGACAACCAGGTCCGCGCGACGCATGTCGAGGCTTTGCCCGGCGGCCAGATGCGCTTCGTCGCCGAGCGCCGCAACGGCAGCGTGCTGCCGCCGCTGGCGGTCACGCTGAACCTGCCCGGCGAGCACAACGTGCTGAACGCGCTGGCCGCGATCGCGGTCGCCACCGAGCTTGAACTCCCCGACGCAGCGATTGCCGGCGCCCTCGAAAAATTCGCTGGCGTCGGGCGCCGCTTCCAGCGCTGCGGCGAGGTGCCGGCGCGCGACGGTTCGGGCCGCTTCACCGTGATCGACGACTACGGCCACCACCCGGTCGAGATGGCCGCCGTGATCGCCGCGGCGCGCGGCGCCTTCCCCGGCCAGCGCCTGGTGCTGGCCTTCCAGCCGCACCGCTATACGCGAACGCGCGATTGCTTCGAGGATTTCGTCAAGGTGCTCGGCAGCGCCGATGTCGTGCTGCTGACCGAGGTCTATTCGGCCGGCGAAGGCCCCATAGTCGCCGCCGACGGCCGCACCCTGGTGCGCGCCCTGCGCGTGGCGGGCAAGGTCGATCCGGTCTTCGTCGATGAAGTCGATGGCCTGCCCGAGGCCGCGCTCAACCAGGCCCGCGGCGGCGATGTGGTGATCGTGATGGGGGCTGGCTCGATCGGCCATGTGGCCTCGCGGATTGTCGAGCTGGGCGGAGGCAGCGCAGCATGAACTTCGGAAAAGTCGCCGTGCTGATGGGCGGCAGCAGCGCCGAGCGCGAAATTTCGCTGATGAGCGGCGGCGGCGTGCTGGCTGCCCTGAAGAGCCAGGGCATCGACGCCCAGGCCTTCGACCCGTCGCAGCGCGATCTGGTCGAATTGAAGCGCGAGGGTTTTGCGCGCTGCTTCATCGCGCTGCACGGCCGCCACGGCGAAGACGGCACGGTGCAGGGCGCGCTGGAATTGCTCGGCATTCCCTATACCGGCTCGGGCGTGATGGCCAGTGCGCTAGCCATCGACAAGGTGATGACCAAGCGCCTGTGGCTGGCCGATGGCCTGCCCACGCCGCGCTATGTGGTGCTCGGTGCGGGCGAATACACGCCGGCGCACACACGCGCGGTGCCCGACACGCTCGGCTTGCCGCTGATCGTCAAGCCGCCGCACGAGGGATCGTCGATCGGCGTGACCAAGGTCGTCGGCTATTCGCAGATGCAGGCCGCCGTCGATCTCGCCGCGCGCTACGACGCCGATGTGTTGTGCGAGGAGTTCATCGACGGCGAGGAAGTCACCTGCCCGGTCATCGGCGAGGGCGCGAGCGCGCGCGCCTTGCCGGTGGTGCGCATCGTCGCGCCCGAAGGTGCCTACGACTACCAGAACAAATATTTCACCGACGATGTGAAATACCTGGTGCCCAGCGGCCTGCCGGCCGCCGAAGAGCAGGAGATCCAGCGCATCGTCCTCGCGGCCTACCGCTCGCTCGGCTGCCGCGGCTGGGGCCGCGCCGATCTGATGATCCGCGCCGCCGATCGCCGCGCTTTCCTGCTGGAAATGAATACCTCGCCGGGCATGACCGGGCATTCGCTGGTGCCCAAATCGGCCGCGGCCGCGGGCCTCGGCTACGAGCAACTCTGCGTGCAATTGCTGAGTGCGGCGCGGCTCGATAGCGGGAGAGGCGATGTCTAGGATGAATCGCTCTTCGACACCGTTGCGCTGCGTTCGTGCCTGCCCGAGGGTGGTGCGGCGCCGGGGCTTCGATGCTTGCCCTTCGCTGCGCTACGGGTGCCCTGCGGTACTCGGTCTTGGGGCCCGTCGCCCAACTTGCTTCGCTCACTGCGTTCGCTACGCTCAAACAGAGGGCGACAAGTCAGATCACGAAGCGCGCCAAATGAGCGCGCGGCCCCAAGCCCGGCGTTCCTCGGCTGCGCATAGGCGCCCCACGCCCTCGGGCCTGCGAAAGAAGGGGTTGCTCGGTGCCTCGAATACAAAACTCCAGTCCCGCAACGCGCCGGGTGGGGCAGGGGTGGGGCGAATTGGCGCAGCCGAGGAACGCAGGGTTTCTGGCCGCGCGCGTACTCGCGCGCTTCGTGAACTGACTCGCTGCCCCTGTTCGACCACAGCGAGCGCAGCGAGCGGAGGAAGTTGGGCAGCGGGGCCAGAAACCCGAGTACCGCAGGGCACCCGTAGCGCAGCGAAGGGCAAGCCGTCTGAGCCCCACCCCTGCCCCGCCCGGCGCCTTGCTCGCGCCGAAGCAACAACGGCGAAGCCCGAATAGCCAACATGGCCACCCGCAACCGCAATACCAGCCAGCGCGCGCCGCAGGCGTTGCCGCTGGATATCCGCGCGATGAACGCTGCCGCCTTGGCGATATTTGCGCTGGCGGGAATGGTGTTGCTCGCCGCATCGATCGCCTGGCTGCTGCGCGCGCCGCTGTTCACGCTGCGCTCGATCGCCCTCGACGGCGACCTTGCGCGCAGCAACCTGGCGACGCTGCGCGCCAATGCCCTGCCGCGCCTGGCCGGCAACTTCTTCAGCCTCGATCTGGAGCGCGGCCGCGCGGCTTTCGAATCGGTGCCCTGGGTGCGCCAGGCCGTGGTGCGCCGCGTCTGGCCGAACCGCCTGGCCGTCACGCTCGAAGAGCACCGCGCGGTGGCGCTGTGGTCTGGCGATGCCAACAGCGACAAGCTGGTGAACCAGCAGGGTGAAGTCTTCCAGGCCAACCTCGGCGATGTCGAGGACGAGAACCTGGTCACGCTGGCTGGCCCTGAAGGCAGCTCGGCGCAGATGCTGGCGATGCAGCAGCGCCTGGCGTCGGCGCTCGCGCCGATGAGCGCGCGCATCGATACCCTCGAGCTGTCCAGCCGCGGTTCCTGGCGCGCCGAACTCGACGGCGGCGCCGATCTCGAACTCGGCCGCGGCAGCGCCGATGAAGTCATCGCGCGCACCGAGCGCTTCGTGCGCACGCTGGGGCAGGCGACGCAGCGATTCGCTGCCGCCGACGGCGCTGCGCGAACCCTGCTCGCCGCCGACCTGCGCCACCCCGACGGCTATGCGCTGCGCCTGCGCGGCGTGACGACGAATTCCGCGACCTTGCGCTGAAAAACCAAAAGGACACCAAGATGGCCGCAAAGGAATACAAGGATCTGGTGGTGGGCCTGGACATCGGCACCGCCAAGGTCATGGCGGTGGTGGCCGAGGTGATGGCTGACGGCGCGCTGCGCGTGGCGGGGCTGGGGATCGCGCCCTCGCACGGCCTCAAACGCGGCGTGGTGGTGAATATCGATGCCACGGTGCAATCGATCCAGCTCGCGCTGAAAGAGGCCGAGCTGATGGCCGACTGCAAGATCACCCGCGTTTATACCGGCATCACCGGCAGCCACATCCGCGGACAGAACAGCACCGGGATGGTGATCGTGCGCGACAAGGAAGTGACGCAGGTCGATGTGGTGCGGGTGGTCGAAACCGCCAAGGCCGTCAATATCCCGAACGACCAGCGCTTGCTGCTGGTCGAGCCGCAGGAATTCGTCATCGACGGCCACGAGGTCAAGGAGCCGATCGGCATGAGCGGCGGCCGCCTCGAAGTCAAGGTCCACATCGTCACCGGCGCGCAGAGCGCGGCCGAAAATATCGTCAAGTGCGTGCGCCGCTGCGGCCTGGAAGTCGATCAGTTGGTGCTGAATCCGAGCGCCTCCAGCCACGCCGTGCTGAGCGCCGACGAGAAGGAACTCGGCGTGGCGATGGTCGATATCGGTGCCGGCACCACCGATGTGCAAATCTTCACCGGCGGGTCGGTGCGCCACACGGCGGTGATCCCGATCGCCGGCGATCTGATCACCAGCGATATCGCGATGGCGCTGCGCACGCCGACCAAGGACGCCGAGGAGATCAAGGTCGAGTACGGCGTGGCCAAGCAGTTGCTGGCCGATTCGAGCGAGAACCTCGAGGTGCCGGGCCTGGGCGACCGCGCGCCGCGCTTGCTCTCGCGCCAGGCCCTGTCGGGGGTAATCGAGCCGCGCATCGAGGAAATCTTCTCGCTGGTGCACCAGGTGATTCGCGAATCGGGCTACGAAGAATTGCTCTCCAGCGGCATTGTCATTTGCGGCGGATCGGCGGTGATGCCGGGCATGGTCGAACTCGGCGAAGACATCTTCCTGAAGCCGGTGCGGCGCGGCAACCCGCTGTATGCCGCCGCGCTCTGCGACATGGTCGCCAACCCGCGTTCGGCGACCGTGATGGGCCTGTTGGAAGAAGCGCGGCTGGCGCGCTTGCGCGGGCACAAGGTGGCGGCCAAGGCGGGCTCGGTCGGCTCCGTGCTGGGGCGCGCGAAGGATTGGTTCTTGGGCAATTTTTAGCGATTGAAAAAGGGCCCGGCGAGGCTCGGAAATTGGAAGTTCTTTTTTTGTACGGCAACGCACTCTCACGAAGGAGAAAACACCATGGCGATTGAAATGATCGAAGAGTTTGACCAGGGCACCCGCATCAAGGTCATCGGCATTGGTGGCGGCGGCGGCAATGCCGTCGAACACATGATCGCCAACAATGTGCAGGGCGTCGAATTCCTCTGCGCCAATACCGATGCGCAGGCGCTGAACCGCAGCAATGCCGACCAGCTCCTGCAACTCGGCAGCACCGGTCTGGGCGCGGGCGCCAAGCCCGAAGCCGGCAAGGCCGCGGCCGACGAAGCGGCCGAGCGCATCCGCCAGGCCATCGATGGCGCGCACATGCTCTTCATCACGGCCGGCATGGGCGGCGGCACCGGCACCGGCGCCGCGCCGGTGATTGCGCGCATCGCCAAGGAGATGGGCATCCTGACCGTGGGTGTCGTTACCAAGCCCTTCGACTTCGAGGGCAATCGGCGCATGAAGGCCGCCGAAATCGGCGTCGCCGAACTGGAAGCCAACGTCGATTCGCTGATCGTGATCCTCAACGAAAAGCTGCTCGAAGTGCTCGGCGATGACGTGACGCAGGAGCAGGCCTTCGGTCACGCCAACGATGTGCTGCGCAACGCCGTGGGCGGCATCAGCGACGTGATCCATGTGCCGGGCCTGGTCAACGTTGACTTCGAAGATGTGAAGACGGTGATGAGCGAACCGGGCAAGGCGATGATGGGCACGGCGCAGGCTGGTGGCCCCGACCGCGCCAACAAGGCGGCGGAGCTGGCCGTGGCCTGCCCGCTGCTCGAAGGCATCGACCTGTCGGGCGCGCGCGGCGTGCTGGTGCTGATTGCGGCGAGCAAGGGCAACTTCAAGCTGAGCGAGAGCCGCAACGCGATGAATACCATCCGCCGTTACGCCGCCGAGGATGCGCATGTGATCTACGGCACCGCCTACGACGAAGGCCTGGGCGACCAGTTGCGCGTCACCGTCATCGCCACCGGCCTGTCGCCGGCCAGGCGCATCCAGCAGAGCACGCCGATGAGCGTGGTGCACAGCGCCAGCGTGCTGCGCACCGGCACCGACAACCTGCCGATCATGAGCGCGATGGCTGCGCCCGTCAGCGCGGCCGCGGGCGGTGTGCAGGCGGCGAGCGACTACAACGTGCCCAGCGTCTGGCGCCACGGCCGCACCCAGGCGGCGGCCAAGGTCGATGCCCTGGCCAGCAACGGCATGGACGAGATCGAGATCCCGGCCTTTTTGCGCAAGCAGGCCGACTAGTTGGACCACCCCCGAAGCGGCTTCGCCGCTCCCCCTCAAGGGGGCACCGCTGGCAGATCGGCAAAGCCGGATCTGCTGCGGTCGCTCGGCTTGATCGGCACGCGGGTTTCATCGGTGCGGGACAATCACCCTATGCTCCAACAGCGCACCCTGAGATCGCTCACCCGCGCCGTCGGCGTCGGCGTGCACAGCGGGCAGAAGGTCGAACTCACGCTCAAGCCCGCGCCACCCGACAGCGGCATCGTTTTTCGGCGCACCGATCTGCCGCAGCCGGTGAGCATTCCCGTCAACCCGCAGGCGGTGTGCGATACGCGCATGGCCTCGACGATCAGCGCCGGCGGTGACCCCGGTGCGCCCAAGGTGCAGACCATCGAGCACCTGCTCTCGGCCTGCGCCGGCCTGGGCCTGGACAACCTGGCCATCGATATCACCGCCGATGAAGTGCCGGTGCTCGACGGCTCGGCGGCGAGCTTCGTCTTTCTGCTGCAAAGCGCGGGCATCGAATTGCAGAACGCGCCCAAGCGCTTCATCCGTGTCCTGAAGACCGTCGAAGTCCGCGAAGGCGAGGGTGCGCAACTCAAGTGGGCCCGGCTCGATCCGCACCACGGCTATGTGCTGAGCTTCGAGATCGAATTCGACCACCCGGTGGTCAACGCCACCGGCCAGCGCGTCAGCTTCGATATGGGCTCGGGCCGCTACAAGCGCGATATCGCGCGCGCCCGCACCTTCGGCTTCACCAGGGATGTCGAAGCCATGCGCGCGCGCGGCCTGGGCCTGGGCGGCAGCATGGACAACGTGATCGTGATCGACGATACGCGGGTGCTGAATGCCGGCGGCCTGCGCTACGACGACGAGTTCGTCAAACACAAAATCCTGGATGCCATCGGCGATTTGCATATCGCCGGGCACCCGATGCTGGCGCACTACACCGCCTTCAAGAGTGGCCACGCGCTGAACAACCGTTTGCTGCGCGCGTTGCTGGCCGATCCCGGCAACTACGAGATCGCCAGCTTCTATAAAACCACCGAGGCGCCGGCCGGCTTTGCCGAACTGGCCCCGGCCTGGTGACCGGGAAAGTGCGCCGATGCTCGTTTTTCGTCTCGTCTTCGGCCTGCTGCTGCTGGCCGGTCTGCTGTGCTTTGCGGCTTTCGTGGCCAGCGGACGGCCTGTCTGGCGCCAGCGCGGCATGGTGATCGTGAAGTGGACCTTGATCGCCGCCGTCGGCTTTGTCGCGGTGATCCTGCTCGAACGCCTGACACCCTTGTTGTGAACCCATGACCATCTTCTACTGGGTCATGGCCACGCTCACGGTGGCCACCATGCTGCCCTCGCTGATGTACGTGGTGCTCTATGCCGCCACCGGCGAAGAAGCCTGCGCGCGGCGCGCGCGGATCCTGTTCAACACCGCAAAATTGTTCGCCCTGCTGGGCTTCAATATCGGCATCTGGGGCCATGTGGTGGTGGCGATTTGGCGGATGGTCTTTGGCTGAGCGCGCGCGGACCGAGCGAGGGGCGACGGCCGCCGACGGTCCCGACCGTAGTAGCTCATCGATGCTGTTGGCGAGCGACGAGTTCGGTGCATTGCCATCCTGCCGAGAGGCCGCTTCAGGCCTGATCGACGGACAGCACTCGACCCTTCAGGTACGTCGGCGACGTGTCCGCAATGCACTGGCCTTGACGGTCTGCGCATGCAAGGCGCCGGGCGCAGAGCCGCCGGGGTTCAGGCTGCGGGTACGCAATTCACCCCGGCAGCTCTGCGCCCGTCGCCTTGCTGGCAGCATGGCGCTGCGCGTTTCAATGCGCGCCACCTCACCGCGGCTGGCGGGCCCGGGGCGGGATGCCTGCCGGGGTGAATTGCGTACCCGCAGCCTGAACCCCGGCAGGCATCCCGCCTCGGGCCAAGCGCCGGAGCAGACAGTCATCTTCGCCTTTGGGCCGCCAGGCGACCTTGGCTCAGACTCCACATTGCCGACATTGGGCTGATGCAATCGCACATTCGCGTTGCACGCCGCGTTTGCGAGACAAGCACGATGCGTGTGCCATCGACAGAGCAAAACGCTGCCTTCGAGCCGTTCAATATGCCCTGCCGCGCCGGTACTGCGCATGTTGCCGCCGCTCCAGCGGCGAAGCCTTGGCCAGCGCCGCGAGCGATGCCCCCGCATGGGCATGGGTGATGGCGATGCCCAGGGCATCGGCGGCATCGCTGCCGGGGGCCGCGGTCAGCGCCAACAGCCGCTGCACCATCGCCTGCACCTGCGATTTGTGCGCGTGGCCGCTGCCGACGATGGCCTTCTTCATCTGCAGCGCGGTGTACTCCGAGACCTCGAGCGAGCGCGAGACCAGGGCGGCCAGCGCCGCGCCGCGCGCCTGGCCCAGCAGCAGGGTGCTCTGCGGGTTGACGTTGACGAAGACGATCTCCACCGCGGCGCATTGCGCCTCGTAGCGCGCCGCGACTTCGCAGACGCCCTCGAAGATGATCTTCAGCCGCGCCGGCAGATCGCCGCGCGCCACCGCGGCGGTCTTGATCGTGCCGCTGGCCACGTAGTGCAGGCGCGGGCCGTCGGCGTCGATGACGCCGAAGCCGGTGGTCTGCAGGCCGGGGTCGATGCCGAGGATCCGCATGTCAGTACCGCCGGGCCGCCCCAAGGTACTGACGCGCCCCAAGGGCCACGAAGGGGCCCTCGTGTGGCCCAGGGGGCAGCGAACGAAGTGAGCTTGGGGGCTGCATCACAAACTGGCCTTGAAATACCAGCGCACCGAATGAAAGAATACCGGCGCGGCAAAGCACAGCGGTGCCACGCGGTCGAGCAAACCCACCGCGCCGGTGACGCCGCTGCGATTGCCCCAGTGGTGCACGCCGGCATCGCGCTTCAGGGCCTTCATGACGAATTCACCGAGCGTGCCGCAGCCGGCGGCGATGAAGGCCATGACCAGGGCCTGGCCGGCCTTGAACGGGGTGATCCAGTACAGCAGCGCGCCGGCCAGGGCGGCCACCAGCACGCCGATGATCCAGGCGCGCGCCGAAAAACTGCGGCTGATCTGGCGCGCCAGCGGCCGGCGGCGCAGGCGGCGGCTGGCCAGTTCCTGCACCACCTGCGCTACGGCGGTGACGATGACCAGGAAGAAAAGCAGGAAGGCGCCGCGCCCTTCGTAGCCCTTGAAGTCGAGCAGCAGCAGGGCCGGCGCATGCGACAGGCCATAGACGCAGACCACGATGCCCCACTGGATCTTGGCGTTGCGCTCGAGGAAGCGGTGCGGGTCGCCGGCCATCGCGCTGAGCACCGGAATGGCGAAGAAGACATAGACCGGCACGAAGACCGCGAACAGGTCGAAGTGTCGCGTGGCGACGATCGCATACTGCACCGGCAGCACGATGAAGAAGGCCAGGAGCAGGCTGCGGTGGTCGCTGCGCCGGGTATGTTGCAGGGTGATGAATTCGCGCAGCGCCAGGAAGGAAAACAAGCCGAAGAACAGGGTCGCGCCGATCGGCCCCGATAGCCAGGCCAGCCAGAACAGCAGGGTGCCGACCCAGACCGCGCGCAGGTCGCGCCGAAAACCCAGCGCAGCGGCGCTGTGCGTATCGGGCGTATCGCGCAGCGAGTACAGGAAGGCGCCCAGGGTTATCAGCGCGAGCACGCCGAACAGGATCACGAACAGCAGCGCGACCTGCTCGTCAACGGCCAGTTGGCGCAGCTTGCCCAGGCTCATGCCGTTCTCGGCCGCACCGCCAGCACCGCTTCACGCGCGCGATCGAGGAAGGCGCGCTTGTCTTCTTCGAGGCCCAGTTGCAGCGGCGCGCCGAAGGTCACCGTGCACAGGATCGGCACCGGCACGACCTCGCCCTTGGGCATCACGCGCTGGACGTTGTCGATCCAGGCCGGAACCAGTTGCACCTGCGGGAACTGCTCGGCCAGGTGAAACAGGCCGCTCTTGAAGGCTTGCGGCTGGCCCTTGTTGCTGCGCGTGCCTTCGGGAAAAATCACCAGCGAGTCGCCTTGTTTCAGGGCCTCGACCAGCGGCTCCAGTGGATCCTGGTCCGTCGTGCGGGTGCGCGACACATAGACCGCGTTGAAGACTTCGCGCGTGAGCCAGTGTTTGAAGGGGCTCGAGGTCCAGTAGTCCTTGGCCGCGATCGGACGCGTCTTGCTGCGCAAGTCCTTGGGCAGCGCGGCCCAGATCAGGATCCAGTCGAAGTGGCTCTGATGGTTGGCAAAGTAGATGCGTTGCTCGGCCGTCGGCGGGCAACCTTTCCAGTGCCCCTGCGCGCCTGTGATCAGGCGCGCCAGGAGCGAGAGCAGCAGGCCCATCAGATCGGCAGCGGACATGCGTCGATGCTAACGGCTGGCCGCAACGCCAATGCCCGCGTGGCCCTGGGGTTGCCACGGGTTGCGGCCAACCCCAGTCAATGGCTCAGCGACTGCGCCCGGCCAGCATGAGCCCGAGCAAGACGACCCATACCAGCCCCGCCGCGATCCACATCGACCACAGGGTGTGGCTGAGGAAATGCGCGCCGCGCAATTGCTGCACCCAACCCAGCGCGAACCCGGCGGCCAGGCCGGCGGCAAAGACCGCCGCGGCGGCGCGCGGCCGCTGTGGCAGCCACCACACGCACAGGCCGGCCAGCCAGAGCGCACTGCTGGCATGGCCGGCCGGCCAACAGGCGCCGGGCTCGAAGCCCGCGGGCAGCGCGTCGAGCAGGCGCACATACAGCGCGTGCCCGCCGTAGCGCTCGATGCTCCACGGGCAATGCGACGCCGATTGCCGCTTGGCCAGCGCGATGGCCAGCGGCACCAGCAACGCGATCGCGGCCGAAGCACGCAGCCGCCAACGATCGGCGGCGCCGAGCCGAGGCCGGTGCAGCACGGATTCCGTCGCGGCGGCAAGCACCAGCAGGCTGCCGGCCAGGATCAGGGGCAGCTTGACCCAGCGATGCATGAAGGTATCGGCAAACCAGCTGTCGCGCCACGGAAATTGCCGCAGCGCCGCGTCGAAGCTGTGATCGGCCAGCGCCAGGTCGAGGTTGCCGAACTGAGCCAGCAGCACGAGCGCCAGCGCGGCGGCCAGCAGTGCGACGCCGCTCATGCGCAGCCAGCCCGGCGGCGGCAGCGGCCAGCTGTGCGCCATGCGGGCCATCGACGTCGGCGTAGCGCTCATTCGCGGCGGCATCGGCGCGTCAGGTCGAATTGCGCGTCGTAAAGTGCGGTCTTCACGTCGAGCAGGCCGAGGACGGTGTGGAACAGGTGGTCGTGCTGCGCCGGCTCGGCGCTGCGCCGCTGCATGCACGGGCGGTCCAGACCGGCCGTCTGGCCGAAGCCATCGCTCCACCACATCAGCATCGGCACCTGGGTCTGCTCGCGCGGCGCGATCGCGTGGGGCACGCCGTGCAGGAACAGGCCCTTTTCGCCGAGCGATTCACCGTGGTCCGATACGAACAGCATCGCCGCATCGACCTTCGCGGCGTTCGCGTCCAGGGTCGCGATCAGCGACGCCAGCACATGGTCGGTGTAGAGCACGGCGTTGTCGTAGGCATTGACGATTTCGCCCTGCGTGCAGCGGCCGAGATCGTCGTCGCGGCAGGCCGGCGTGAAGCGCTCGAATGCGCTCGGATAGCGGCGGAAATACGAGGGCCCGTGGTTGCCGAGCATGTGCAGCACCAGCACCTGCACGCCTTGCGCGTTTTGCAGGCGCTGGTCCAGGCCGCGCAGCAGGCCCTCGTCCCAGCAGCGTTCGCCCTGGCACAGGCCGGGCGCGGTGGCGGCGGTGACCAGCTCGGTGGGCAAACCGTCGCACACGCCCTTGCAGCCCGACTGGTTGTCGCGCCACTGCACCGTTGCGCCGGCCCGCGCCAGCACATGCAGCAGCGATTCGCTGCCGCGGATCGTCGCTTCGTCGTAGTTGCGCCGGCCCACCGGCGCGAACATGCAGGGCAGCGAGACTTCGGTGCTGGTGCCGCAGGCGCTGGTATCGGGGACGTTGAGCACCGGCAGCTGGGCGAGCAGCGGTGTGGTCTGGCGCGCATAACCGTTCAGGCCCCAGTTGGCGCTGCGCACCGTTTCGCCGACCACGATCACCATCACCCGCGGCCGGGTCGTCGCGGCCCAGCGCGGGCCCGGCGCGGCGTCCAGCCCGATCGGCTGGCGCGGCCGCGTGGCGCCGCGCGCGTCGGCCGCCAGCACGCTGCCCAGCGACCACAGCACGTTGGCCGGGGTGATGAGGTAGCGCAACTCCTTGTGGTTGCGCATCAGCGCGGCCAGCGGCTGGAACTGCCACATCAGCGCGCCCAGCAAGGTCGCCAGCGCCAAACCCAGCAGCAATGCGCGCGACAGCAGCGCGCGACGCACGGGCCGGCGCTGCACCCGCGCGCAGGCCAGCAGCGCGATCGGCAAGCCGGCATACAGCAGCAGGTCCAGGGCCAGGCGCCAGGACAGCAGTTCGCGGGTCTCGGCAAAATCGGTATGCAGGGCATTGCGCAGCATCGACGGATCGAGCACCGCGCCATAGGCCTGCATGAAGTGCAGCGCAAAGGCGGCCACGACCGCCAGCAGGGCCAGCACCGGCTTGACGCTGCGCCGCGTGCTGAGCAGGCCGGTGAGCAGCACATGCAGCGCCGCGAGCATCAGGGCCAGGCCGACGACAAAGCTCCAGGACCAGCCGTTCGCGTTGGTGTGAGCGCGCGAGGCCGCGACAAAGAAGGGCCGGTTGACGGCCAGCGCCCAGAACAGGCCAGCGGCCAGCACCAACTGGTCGCTGGTGGCCGCAAAGCGCAGGCACAGACCAGGCAAGGGCGAACGCGGCGACGCTGCGCCTCCCGGCAAGAATTCGGACATGGGCCCGATTGCGCCGGCCTGGCCTGAAGCCAGGCTGAAGTGCGGCTGAAGCCGCCCGCCGCGGCGGCAGTGCTACCGTTCGCGCAACAACCGAACCGCCATGCGCCTGCTGCTGATCGAAGACGACCCCACGCTGGGCGAAGGCCTGCGCGATTTCCTGCGCGCCGACGGGCATCGGGTCGATTGGTGCGCCTGCCTGGCCGCCACCGACGCATTGCGCGGTGAACCGTATGACGCCCTGCTGGTCGATTGGCAATTGCCCGACGGTTCCGGCCTCGATTGGCTGCGCACGCGGCGCGCCCGCGGCGATGCCACGCCGGCGCTGATGCTGACCGCGCGCGACCGCCTTGGCGACCGTATCGGCGGCCTGGACGCCGGCGCCGACGACTATCTGGTCAAGCCCTTCGCGCCCGAGGAATTGAGCGCCCGCCTGCGCGCCGTGAGCCGGCGCAGCGGCGCCGGCGCCGCCCGGTCGCGTTGCAGCTTCGGTGGCGTCGAGGTCGATCTGGCCGCGCGCACCGCGTTCACGCGCGCCGGGCGCGCCGAACTCACGGCGCGCGAATGGGCCGTGCTCGAAGCGCTGGCCTTGCGCGCCGGGCGCATCGTGCCCAAGGCCGACCTGGAAAAACTGGTGCATGGCTTCGACAGCGAAGTGGCCAGCAATGCCCTCGAAGTGCATGTTTCCGCGCTGCGCCGCAAGCTCGGCCGCGAATTGATCGAAACCGTGCGCGGGCTGGGCTATCGCATCGGCGAGAGGCCAGCGTCGTGAATCCAAAGAGAACCCCATCGATCCGTGCGCGGCTGGCCAACGCCCTCTTGCTGTGGGCCGTGCTGTGGGGCGTGGGCGTGGCCGTGGCGGTGGGTTATGCGGCGCAGGAAGAGGTCGATGAATTGCTCGACGAATCGTTGCAGGCGACCGCGGCGGTATTGGCCAATGCGCTGAGGGTCGCCTATCGTGACGGCGGGCCCGGCCTGGACGCCGCGCCGCTGCCGGCGGCAGGCGAGGGCGAATTCGCCTGGCAACTCGTGGCCGCCAGCGGCGCGGTGTTGCAACGCGCGGCCAATGCGCCCGAGCAGGCTCTGCGCCCGCTGGCCACCGCGGGCTTCAGTGCCACCGACGAATGGCGCGTCTTCGGCGTCGCGATGGGCAGCCAGGGCCGCATGCTCTATGTGGCGCACAGTCTGCGCGAGCGCCGCGAGGTGCAGGCCGAGGTGGCCATGAGCGCGGTGCTGGCGGCCTTGTCGATCGGCCTGCTCGGCCATTGGTGGCTGCGGGCCCGCGTGCGCCACGAACTGCGCCCGCTGGAGCGCCTGACCGACAAACTCGAACGCCACGACCCGCTCGACCGCGCGCAGGCTCTCGGCGTGGCCGAACGGGCCGAACTGGCGCCGGTGCATGCAGCCATCGACCAACTCGGGCAGCGCCTGGCGCGCCGCGTCGCCCACGAGCGCGCCTTTTCCTCGCATGCGGCCCATGCGCTGCGCACACCGCTGGCCGGCATGGACGCGCAACTCGCGGTCGCCCTGCGCGAGAGCACGCCCGCGGTGCAGCAGCGTCTGCAACGCGTACGCGAAGCCTCGGGCCGCCTGCAACGCGTGGTGCAGGCGCTGCTCGATCTGTTTCGCGTCGGCGGCGACGTGCAGCGCAGTGCGGTGGATTTGAAAGCACTGCTGGCGCACCTGCCGGTCGTTGGGATCGAGGTCGCGGTGCAGGCCAATGGGCCGCTGCAGGCTGACCCCGACCTGCTGGCCGCCGCGCTGGCCAATCTGCTCGACAACGCCCAGCGCTACGGCGCGCGGCACGTGGTTGTCAGCCAGCCGCGGCCCGGCACCGTGCGTGTTCACGACGACGGGCCCGGCGCCACGCCCGAGCGCCTGCGCGTTTTGCGCGAGGCGCTCGGCGCGCAGGACTACGACGACCACACCGGCCTGGGCCTGATGCTGGCCGACCTGGTGGCCCGCTCGCACGGCGGCTCGCTGCGCTTGCCCGAGGCCGCGCAAGGCTTCGTGGTCGAGTTGATATTGGACCAGCCCGCCGACACCGCCTGACACAAGTGCGCTGTGCTGCTTCAGTTGCGCTTCAGCAGCGCTGCCCAGACTGGGCTTCAGCCAGGGTGGAAGCAGCCATTCGATGTCGATCACGCCAGTTCATTGCCGCGTTCTGTTGTACAGCGTGCTGGTCTGCGCCAGCACGGCGGGTCATGGCAAGGACGGCGAGGCGCCGACGTCGCCGGTCGCCCGCAGCGCCATCGGCGTGATCGAGTTGCCGCCTGTGCTCGCCGGTCTGCCCGGCGCCGGGCGGCAGCGCGCGCACCACGCATTGAGCATCGCCACCGATGCGCCCAAACCCTTTCTGCGCAGCCTGGGCCTCGACGCGACCGATTGCACGCTGCGCTTGCGCCTGCCGTCGCGCCTCACGCCGTCGCGCGAGTCCAGCGCCGGCCTGCGCCTGGATGTGCAGGCGCAGGCGGGGCTGGGCTGTCGGTTCTGAGCGCCCCCAGACCTGCCGCTTCGCGTCAGGCCCCCCGGGGTCAAGGAAACTTGGGAGTGGCCCGGCGTTTCTCGAGAGACGGGTCAACGCAGCCTGATCACCCGGGTCGACCCGCAGACACCCCCGATGAGAGACGCCTTTCGGCCGTCGTCACCGGCTGTTCGCCGGCCGGCGCCGACTTCAGTGGCCGCGCCGAGCGGATCAAGTGCCGGACCCGGCCCTGCCATGGTCATGAAAAGGGCGTTTGAATTTCCTATCCCCGAGCCATTGAGAGTGCATTGAGTCCATTGCCAAAATTTGGCAAACTAACGATCCGGCGCCGAAGGGCGCCTCCAGGACACAGCCATGGGCACGATGAATATTTCCCTGCCGGATACCTTGCGCGAGTTTGTCGATGGCCAGGTCGCGAGCGCCGGCTACGGCACGTCGAGCGAGTACGTGCGCGAGTTGATCCGCCGCGATCAGGAACGATTGCGGCTGCGCGCGATGTTGCTCGAAGGCGCGCAGTCCGCGCCGACGGGTGTCGCCGACGCGGCGTATTTCGCCACATTGCGCTAGCGCGCTGCGCCCCGCGCCCCGGCCAAGCGCCGCGCATGACACGGGCCTTGCCCAAGCCGCTGCATCGGCGCGCGCGCGCCGATGCCGATGTGCAGGACGCAATCGACCACTACCTGGCTGAGGCGCCCGAGGCGGCAGCTGGGTTCATCGATTCACTCGAAGCAGCCTACGAGCACATTCAGCGCGCGCCAGGCACCGGCTCGCCGCGCTACGCGCATGAACTCAACCTGCCGGGATTGCGCTCCTGGGTTTGTTCGCGTTTCCCGTACCTGGTCTTCTACATGGAGCTCGCCGATCGCATCGAGGTCTGGCGGGTGCTGCATGCGAAGCGAGACATCCCGGCCTGGCTTCAAGACGATCGCCCGGAAACTTGAACCTGGACTGCACCGCAACGATCACGAACCCCCGATGCCCGACACCGACCCATCCCGAACCCGTCACCTCAGGCAGTGAGGCTGCCAAAGCGGGTTTCGCTTCGATTTCCAGTTCACCTGGAGTGCGGCATCCTGGCGCACGGCTTCGAGCAAGCGCTGTGCGCGAACATGAACGGTTTCAGCCTGTACGCCGCCGTCCGTTGCGCTGGCGACGACCGCCAGGCGCTGGAGCAACTGTGCCGCTATATCACTCGCCGCGTCCCAACCCTTTCTGCGCAGCCTGCGCCTGAACGTGCAGGCGCAGGCGGGGCTGGGCTGTCGGTTCTGATGATTCCCAACCGGCCGGCGCGGAGCCTCAGTTCGCTGGGGTGGTGCAGGCGTCCAGCCAGCGCCAGGCGCCGGGGGGCAGGTCGGCCGGCAGTGCCCAAGGGCCGAATGCGCTGCGGTGCAGGGCCTCGACGCGGTTGCCGACGGCCGCCAGCATGCGCTTGACCTGGTGGTAGCGCCCTTCGGTCAGCGTTAGCCGCAACTGCTTTTCGCCGGTGGCCAGGCAGGCGCCGGCCCTGACCGGCTGCGGATCGTCGTCGAGCACCACACCGGCCAGCAACCGGGCCACGGTGTCGGCCGCCAGCGCGTGTTTGCAAAGCACTTCATAAACCTTGGCCACATGCTGTTTGGGCGAGCTCAGGCGGTGGATCAGTATGCCGTCGTCGGTCAGCAGCAAGAGGCCGGTGGTGTCGGCGTCGAGCCGGCCGATCGGCTGCACGCCCCGCCCGCGCAGCGGTCCCGGCAGCAGCGTCAACACGCTCGGGTGGTGGCGTGCCCGGGTCGAGCATTCGAAGCCGGCGGGCTTGTGCAGCATCACCAGCGCCCTGGCGTGGTAGGGCCAGGCCTGGCCCTGGACGCTGAATACCAGGCCCTCGGCGGGCAGGGCGGCGTGCGGGTCGTCGTGCGTCACGCCGCCGATCTGGACCTGGCCATCGGCGATCAGCGCCGCGCATTGGCGCCGCGTGCCGAAGCCCTGGCTGAACAGGATCTGGGCCAGCGTTGGTTTGCTTTGTGCAATCACAAGGCGTCGCCCAAGTCGCGCGCGGCCGGCAGGCCGGGTTGGCCGCTGGCGTGATGGATCGCATTGATGACGGCGCGCGCAGTGACTGCGGCCGCCAGGGCGCCGATCAACGTCAGGTTGCCCGGCGTCGTGCTGCTGCCGGTGGCCAGCGCGAACAGCGTGTCGCCATCGTAGGCGGTGTGGATCGGGTCGATGCAGCGCGCCAGGCCGTCGTGCGCCATGCCGGCCAATTTGCGGCACTGGGCCTTGTCGAGTACAGCGTCGGTGGCCACCACGCCGATGGTGGTGGCCATGCCGGCCTGTAGCCGTTGCGGCAGTTCGCCGCGCGCCAGCGCTGCGGCGCTGTGGACCAGGTGCCGGCTGTCGGCCGCGGTGCGCGCGCCGGCCAGAACCGCGCCGTCGGCCGGGTCGATCACGTCGCCCGTGGCGTTCACGGCGACCAGGGCCGCGACGGTGACGCCGCCGACGCGGATCGAGGCGCTGCCGATGCCGCCCTTCATCGCGCGCTCGATGCCGAAGAGCTGGCCCACCGCCGCGCCAGCGCCGGCGCCGACATTGCCCTGCGCCGGCTGGTCCTGGGCCGCGGCTGCGCAGGCCGCGTAGCCGGCGGTGGCGTCGGGGCGGATCGACAGGTCGCCGTGCCACAGGTCGAACAACACGGCCGCCGGCACGATCGGCACGCAGGCCTTGCCGACCGCAAAACCGTGGCCGCGCTCTTCGAGCCAGCGCATCACGCCGCCGGCCGCGTCGAGCCCGAAGGCGCTGCCGCCGGTGAGCAGCACGGCATGCACACGGTCGATCAGGTTCCCGGGCGCCAGCAGGGCGGTTTCGCGCGTGCCCGGCGCACCGCCGCGCACATCGACGCCGGCCACGGCGCCGGCCGGGCACAGCACCACGCTGCAACCGGTGGCGCGCGCCCGGTGCGTGAAATGGCCGACCGCGAGCCCGGCGACATCGGTGATCGCATCGTGCCAGGCCGCGCAAGCATTCACGCGAACACCCCCGCGCTGTCCTGCATGCGCCGACTGACTTCGCCAAGGTGGTGCAGCGTATCGCCATAGGCCATCTCGAGCATCGTCAGGCGCTTGAAGTAGTGACTGGCGATGTACTCGTCGGTGACGCCGATGCCGCCGTGCAGCTGGATGCATTGCTGGCCGACGAAGCGCATCGACCGGCCGAGCTGCACCTTGGCCTGCGACAGCGCGCGCCGGCGCTGCGCAGCCGGCTCGCCGAGCTTCAGGCTCGCGTAGTAGCTCATCGAGCGCGCCAGCTCGATCGCCATCTTCACATCGGCGATGCGGTGGCGCAGGGCCTGGAAACTGGCGATCGCCACGCCGAACTGCTGGCGCGTGTTCATGTACCCGACGGTGATCGCGAGCAGTTTGTCCATCAGGCCGACGCCCTCTGCGCAGACGGCGGCGATGCCGACATCGGTGGCCAGTTCGAGCGCGCTCGCGCCGTCGGCCAGGACCGGTTGCGCCGGCGCTGCCGCCAGCCTGACGTCGGCCGCGCGGGCGCCGTCCTGCGTCGGGTAGCCGCGCACGGCGCAGCGACCGCGCTCGACCAGGAACAGCCCGATCGGTGCGACGGCATGCGGCCCGACGCGCGCCGGCACGACAAAGGCATCGGCTTCGTCGCCGGCGGGCACCAGGCTTTTTTGACCGTCGAGCGACCAGCCGCCGCCTGCCCGGGTGGCGATCGTCGCCACGGCATCGAGGCGATAGCGCATGCCACGCTCCTGCAAGGCCGGCACGACCAGGGCCGAGCCAGCGGCGATGCGCGGCAGCCACGCCGCTTGCACAGCGGCGTCGCCACGCGCGAGCAAGGCCGGTGTGAGCAGGGCGCCTGCGGCGTAGGGCGCATTGACCAGGCCGCGGCCAAGCTCCTCCATCACCACCATCGCCTCGACTGCGCCGCAGCCCAGGCCCCCCTGTTCGGCCGGCACCGCCAGGCCGGTCAGGCCCAGTGCGGCCAGTTCGGCATAGACCCCGCGCGTTGCGCCGCCGGCCTTGGCCAAGGCATGGCGGCGCCTGAACGAGAAGCCTTTTTCCACCCAGCGCTGCACGGCATCGCGCAGCGAGACCTGGTCGTCAGTGAAATCGAAGTTCACGTCAACTCCCGAGGACCGTCTGTGCAACGATGTTGCGTTGCACTTCGTTCGAGCCGCCATAGATCGTGGTCTTGCGAACGTTGAAATAAGTCGCGGCGAGTGGCGCGCAGTGCGCTGCGCCGACATGGTCGCCCTGCCAGCCGGCTGCCATTGCTTCCTTGATGAACGGCAATGCAAAAGGCCCGGCAGCCAGCATCATCAACTCGGTGTAGCGCTGCTGGATTTCGCTGCCGCGGATCTTCAGCAGGGCTGCGACGTCGAGCGGTTGCCTGCCCGAGGTTTCGGCCCACAGCACGCGCAGCACCATCATCTCGAGGGCGACGATATCGACCTCGAGCAGGGCGATCTGGTCGCGAAAGCGCGGGTCGTCCCAAAGCCCTTCTGCCCTGGCGATGCGCTTCAAGCGTTCGAGTTCGCGTTTGGCGCGGTTGACGTCGGCGATATTGCTGCGCTCGTGCGAGAGCAAATACTTGGCATAGGTCCAGCCCTTGTTTTCCTCGCCGATGAGTTGGTCGGCGGGCACTTCGACCTGGTCGAACCAGACCTCGTTGACCTCGTGCCCGCCGTCGAGCAGGGTGATCGGGCGCACCGAAACGCCCGGCGTCTTCATGTCGATCAGCAGGAACGAAATGCCGGTCTGCGGCTTGCCTTGGTTGCTGGTGCGCACCAGACAGAAGATCCATTCGCCGTACTGACCCAGGGTGGTCCAGGTTTTCTGGCCGTTGACGATGTAGTAGTCGCCTTTGCGCTCGGCCTTGCATTGCAGTGAAGCGAGGTCGGAGCCCGAGCCCGGCTCGCTGTAGCCCTGGCTCCACCACACCTCGCCGCTGGCGATGCCGGGCAGGAAGCGGCGCTGCTGTTCGGGCGTGCCGAAAGCCATGATCACCGGGGCCACCATCACCGGGCCGAAGGGCACGATGCGCGGTGCGCCGGCGAGCGCGCATTCTTCCTCGAACAGATGGCGCTGCACGGCGTTCCAGCCGGGCCCGCCGAAGGCCGCCGGCCAAGCCCAGCCGAGCCAGCCCTTGGCGCCGAGGATGCGCGCCCAGCGCTGGTGATCGTCGCGCGTCAGCTGCAGCGCGTGGCGCACCTTGTGGCTGATGTCGGGCGGCAGGTTGGTCGCCACCCAGTCACGAATTCGCTGGCGCCAGGCGGTTTCTTCGGCGGTGAAACTCAGGTCCATGGCGGGTTTCTCAGTCGGCGCTGGGCCGCTCCCGAGCCGACTGAGCGCCCCCTCGGGGCAGCGAGCGCAGCGAGCGTGGGGGCGGACATCTCAGTCGTTGCCGCCGGAGCCGTAGTTCAGCTTGCCGGGGTTTTGCCTGGCGTAGGCCACCAGCTCGCGCAGCGAGGCAAGGCCCAGGCGCTGCGCCGCATCGGCATTCATCACCAGCACGTTGGGCACCTGCGCCACCAGCGTGATCGGCGTGAAGTCGGTGAGTGCGTTGTAGGGCATCTTGCTGTACAGCCAAGGGTTGATGGCGTGCGTGGCCACAGCGCCCATCACGATGGCCGTGCCGTCGGGCGCGGCCTTGGCCACGGCATCGGCGCCGAGGTTGCCACCGGCGCCGGTGAGGGCCGCAGCGGCGGCAAGGAGTTCGCGGCGGCGCATGCAGGCTCCTGTGGTCAAAGGCCACAGTCTAGCCAGCGTCGATCAACGGCGACAATCCGCACCGACGAGATCCGAAACCGGTCGATGATCCACTACCGTATCGAGCTGCACGATCTGCACGCGCACCAGTACCGCGTTACGCTGACCGTGCCGCAGCCCGCGGCCGAACAGCGCGTGAGCCTGCCGGTGTGGATTCCCGGCAGCTACATGGTGCGCGAATTCGGCCGCCACCTGTCGCGGCTCGAGGCGCGGCAGGGCCGCAAGGCGCTGGCCTTGCAGCAACTCGACAAGAGCCGCTGGCAGGCAAATTGCAGCGGCCGCGGCGGGTTGATCTTGAGCTACCTGGTCTATGCCTTCGACACGTCCGTGCGCGCGGCCTTTCTCGATTGCGATCGCGGTTTTTTCAACGGCACCAGCCTGTGCCTGCGCGTCGAAGGCCGCGAGAGCCAGGCCCACGGCATCACGCTCGCCGGTCTGCCGCGCGGCTGGTCGGTGGCCACCGCGATGCCGGGCGACGGCCGGCGGGGCTATGTCGCTGCCGACTACGACGAGCTGGTCGATCACCCGTTCGAGCTCGGCCGCTTCTGGCGCGGCGCTTTCGACGCCGCCGGGGTGGCGCACGAGTTCGTTGTCGCGGGGGCCTGGCCAAGCTTGGACGGCGAGCGCCTGATGGCCGATGCGCGCCGCATTTGCGAAACCCAGATCGCTTTCTGGCACGGCACGCGCAAGCCGAGGTCCAGGCACCAGCCCCGGCCGCCCTTCGATCGCTATGTATTCATGCTGAATGCCGTCGAAGACGGCTACGGCGGTCTCGAACACCGCGCCAGCACGGCCTTGATCGGCGCCCGTCGCGACCTGCCGCGGCGCGGGCCGAGCGCTGCGAGCGAGGGCTACAACACCCTGCTCGGATTGATCTCGCACGAGTACTTCCACAGCTGGAACGTCAAGCGCCTGAAGCCGCGCGAGTTGGCGCGCATCGACTACGCGCGCGAGAACCACACGCCGCTGTTGTGGTTCTTCGAAGGCTTTACGTCCTACTACGACGACCTGCTGCTGCTGCGCGCCGGCCTGATCGATGCGGCGTGCTACCTGAACCTGGTCGCCAAGACGTTCAACGGCGTGGCCGCGACGCCCGGGCGCCAGGTACAAAGCGTGGCGCAAGCCAGCTTCGACGCCTGGGTCAAGTACTACCGCAGCGACGAGAACACCGCCAATGCGACGGTCAGCTACTACAGCAAGGGCGCACTGGTCGCGCTGGCCCTGGACCTGAGCTTGCGCCAGGATCGCCGCGGCACGCTCGACGACGTCATGCGCCAGCTCTGGCGCAGCAGCCGCGGCGGCGCGATCGACGAACGCGACATCGCCGCGGCGCTGCGTGAGGTCGGTGGTCGCAGCTACGCCAGGGAGTTGGCGGCCTGGGTCCACGGCACCGGCGAGCTGCCGCTGCCGGCCTTGTTCGATGCCGCCGGCATCGCGCAGCGCCACAGTCCGCTCGCATTCGCGGCGGCGCTCGGGCTGCGCCTGGCCGAAGGCGCGCTCAGCGGCGTGCAGGTCAAGTCGGTGCTGGCCGGCAGCGCCGCTGCGCAGCTGGGCGTGTCGGCGGGGGACGAGCTGCTGGCGGTCGATGGCTGGCGCATCCGCCGGCTCGACGATGCGCCGCAGTGGCTGGCCGCGGGCCAGCCTTTCGAGCTGTTGCTGGTGCGCGATCAGCGTGTGCTCAGGCTGAAGCTGCGGCCCGCCGCCACCCCGCCGACCACGCTGGCCCTGGCTCTGGCCGACAAGCCGGCCGCCGCCGCGGCGTCGCTGCGGCGCGGCTGGCTGGGCGCGTAGCGCTGGCGCGCCGTGGCCATCCCCTCGCCCCCCCTGGCCCTGCCCGGCCTCAATCCGGCCGGGCTGCCGTGCCCCCGCC
>CADEDE010000002.1:22537-100717 GCA_902825995.1 uncultured Burkholderiales bacterium | reverse complement strand
GTATCAATGTGAGCAGGAATGAGCATGAATAATACGTTAGCGCTTATGCCCTCGGAGGGCGCGAGCGCAGCGAGCTTGGGGCCGTCATTCAGCGAATCGCGCGCGTGAACGGGAAGACCTTGGTGAAGCCGAGGATGTCGGTGATCAGCAGGACCACGAAGATGGTCACGATGACGCCGAGCACGTCGCCGCCGGCCGGGGCCTGGTCGATCTGCGCGGCGACATGCGCGGCTTCGGCGTCAGTCAGTGCGGCGACGCGATCGCGCGCGGCGTCGATGCCGACACCCCGCGCCTGCAACGCGGCCACCACATCGGCGCGTGCCAACGTCTGCTCGAGCAAGGTACGGCCGGGTTGTGCGGCGGCAGCCTGTTCGGTACCGATCAGCGCCGGTACGGCGGCCGACGGCGCCAAGGGCGCCGCCTGGGCCAGGCTTGCAAAGTTCAGACTCATGGCCACCAGGGTGGCCAGCGCGCGTTTCGTTCGGGTCGTCATCGAGCAGTCTCCAGAATTATCGTGCGGCTATCGTAACGCCACGTTGGCGGGTTGTGTGAAGGGATGCAACCGGCTGGTAGGCTTGCCGCATGACTCAAGCCACGGCCGCGAGCGTCGCCATGCAAAGGCGTGCCAGCGCCGTGCGTGCCGCGGCGCTGGCCGGCTGCGTGCTGGCGCTGAGCGCCTTCGCGGTCGGCCTGTGGCTCGGCCAGGCCATCGACGGTACGCTGGCGCCGATGGCATTGGCTGTCGCCTTTGGGGGCCTGGCGACCGCCCTTGTGGCGTGGACCCTGGTGCAGTGGCACGGCGAGCGGAAGGCGGCATGACGCAATCGCGTTGGATCGGCCTGGCCGGCCCGACGGCCAGCGGCAAAAGCGCGATTGCCCTGGCGCTGGCCGAGCACGTGCCGCTCGAAATCATCAGCGTCGATTCGGCGCTGGTCTATCGCGGCATGGACATCGGCACCGCCAAGCCGAGCGCGGCCGAACGCGCCGCGGTGCCACACCACCTGATCGACCTAATCGACCCGCTCGAGGCCTACTCGGCGGCGCAGTTCGCGGCCGACGCGACACGCTTGATCGACGAAATCAGAGGACGCGGCCGGCTGCCGCTGCTGGTCGGCGGGACGATGCTGTATTTGAAGATCCTGAGCGATGGCCTGGATGCCCTGCCCGCCGCCGACCCAGCCCTGCGCGCCGCGCTCGAAGCCGAAGCCTTTGCACGCGGCTGGCCGGCCTTGCACGCCGAACTCGCACACATCGACCCGGCCAGCGCCGCGCGTTTGCCACCCACCGACGCGCAGCGCATCGGGCGTGCGCTGGAAGTTTTCCGAACCAGCGGGCGCACGCTGTCGAGCTTTCATACGGCGCCGCGCGCCGTACAGCCGGCGGCGTTGATCACCCTCGAACCCGCATCGCGGGCCTGGCTGCACGAGCGCATTGCCGCCCGCTTCGACACCATGCTCGCGCAAGGCTTGCTCGATGAAGTGCGCGAATTGCGCGCACGCGGCGATCTGCACGCCGGCCTGCCGTCGATGCGTTGCGTCGGCTACCGCCAGGCCTGGGCCGCACTCGATGAAGGCCTGGTCGGCGAGGCCCTGCGCGCGGCTGTGCGCGAACGGGGTATTGCGGCCACGCGCCAGTTGGCCAAGCGCCAGTTGACCTGGCTGCGCGGCATGCAACGCCAGGTCGTGACCTGCGATGGCGACAATATGCTGGCGAAAGTCACGGCCCTGATCGCGCAATGGCGGCCACAGTGAACGCGCCGCTGCTGCGCGTTGAAGGGCTCGCCAAGCACTACGGCGACGCGCCGGTTTTCGAGCAGGTCTCGTTTGCCGTCGCGCGCGGCGAGCTGGTCGCGATCCTCGGCGAATCGGGGGTCGGCAAGTCGACGCTGCTCAATGCGCTGGCCGGGCTCGATGCGCCGAGCGCCGGCCGCGTCGAGCTGGCCGGCCGCGCCTTGCGCAGCATGGACGAGCGCGCGCTCGCGCATTGGCGACGGGCCCACGTCGGCTTCGTGTTCCAGGCCTTTCACGTGCTGCCGCACCTGAGCGTGGCGCAGAACATCGCCCTGCCCTTGCTGCTGTTGGGGCGACCCGATGCGGCGCGCGTGGCCCAGATGCTGGCGGCGGTCGGCCTGGCCGGTTTCGGCGATCGCCTGCCGCGCACGCTGTCGGGCGGCCAGTTGCAACGCGTGGCCATCGCGCGGGCACTGGTGCACCGCCCGCCGCTGGTGCTGGCCGACGAGCCGACCGGCAACCTCGACCCGGACACGGCCGAGCGCGTGATCGACTTGCTGGCCACCCAGGTGCGCGCCGAAGGCGCGGCCTGCGTGCTGGTAACGCATTCCAGGGCCGCGGCGGCGCGCGCCGATCGTGTTCTGCGCTTGTCGGCACACGGTATTGAGGCGGTATGAGCCCGAAGACGCTTCGCCTCGCCCGAGGTCGACCATGACGATCGGCCATGCGGGGCCCAGGACCGGTTTGGGAGTGGCCCGGCACGGCCTGCCGTGTCACCCCAACAGCTTGGCCAAGGACAGTAGGGCCGTCAGCAACAACCACAGCACCACCGAACGCCAGACCAGGCCGACCACGCTCTGCAAGTGGCCGGCTTGCGGCGGCACGCCGGCGGTTTGCGCAGCGCTGCCGCTGTCGAAGGTTTTCGAGCGGTCAGGGGTGACGCCCGGCGCAGCCTGCCCGCCAAGCTGCACACCGATGGCGCCCGCCGCAGCAGCCAGCAGGATGCCCTCGTTGTCGTGCCTCCACAGGCCGGCATCGTTGCGCCAGCCGTTGACAGCCTCTTCGAAATTGCCGACCACGGCGAATCCGAAGGCCGTCAGGCGCGCCGGCAGATGGTCGATCAGCTCGAACAGGCGTTGCGAAAGATGCATCAGCCGCTCGTTGGCCGGCGCGTCGAGCGTGCGGCTCTTGAAGGCCCAGTAACGGCCGGCGAACTCGGCCATGCGGTAGGCCACCGCTCCGGACGGCCCCAGGCCGAGCGCCGAGAAGACGACGAAGCAAAAGAACACGCCGAAGACATGGCGGTGGGCGGCGAGCAGCGAGTGCTCGAGCACGTGGCGCAGCAGTTCGGTGCGCGGCAGCTCGCTGGCGTCGAGGTGCCGCCATTGACCGAGCAGGCGCCGCGCCTGGTCTTCGTCACCGCGCTCCAGCGCATCGCGGATATCGGTGAAATAGTGGCTGAACTGGCGAAAACCGAGCGTGAGGTAGAGCACCGCCACGTTGACCGCCAGCCCTGCCAACAGGCTGTAGTGCACGGCCACCAGGTACAGCGCAGTCGCCGCCAGTGCAGGCGTCAACACGGTGATGCACCAGACGACGATGGCGTGACGCTCGCGCCCGGCGTCGAAATTGCGCCCGGTCCAGCCGACCCACGAGATCAGCGTGTCATGCACCCAGTTGTCGCGCGGCAGCGGCTTGATCTGTTCGATCAGCAAGGCGAAGAAAACGGCAAAAAAACTCATCGGCGGCGATGATACGGAGTTCAGGCGCTGAGCAAGCGGTACAGGTTGCGCAGCATCGCAGCCGTCGCGCCCCAGATGAAGTAGGGCTCGCGCTGGCCATCGGGTCGCGGCCACGGTATCGAGAGGAACTCGCGCCGGTAGCCTGGAAACTCGAAGCTGTGCCGCTGGTGATGGGCCGGTGTCATCAGGAATGTCAGCGGCACTTCGAATGCCTCAGCCACCTCGTGTGTGTCGAGTGCCAGCTCGAAGGGCGGCCGCACCAGCGCGACGACCGGGGTCACGTCGAAGCAGGTCACCGTGCGGTACTCGGGCAATGAGCCGATGACGTCGATGTGCTGCCGCGCCAGGCCGATTTCTTCCGCAGCCTCGCGCAGCGCGGTGGCAACGGCGTCCTTGTCGTCGGCTTCGGCGCGGCCTCCAGGAAAGCTGATTTGCCCGGCGTGGTCGCGCAGGTGCGCGGTGCGCTGTGTCAGCAGCACGGTGAGTCCGCCGTCACGCTCGACCAATGGCACCAGCACCGACGCAGCCATACGCTCGCGGCCCTCGAACAGGCGGCCATCGCCGCTGGTTTCGGGTTGCCACCATGGTGGCGACGCGAAGCGCTGGCGCAAGGCGTGCGCCGTGAGCCGCTTCTCATCGACGGCTGGCAGGTGCGCGTCGTTGCCGACCACGGGCACGGCGCGGGGGTTCAGGATCGGCGGTCCAGCCTTTTCGGCGGTCGTCATGATCCAAGCATAGAGCGCCAACGACGAAGCCGCCCGCAGGCGGCTTCGTTGCGTTTCAGCTCACGCAGGTTCAGGCCAGTTTCTCTTTGATCCGCGCCGACTTGCCCGAGCGCTCGCGCAGGTAGTAGAGCTTGGCGCGGCGCACGTCGCCACGGCGCTTGACTTCGATGCCGGCGATCAGCGGGCTGTACAGCTGGAACGTGCGCTCCACGCCTTCACCGCTGGAAATTTTGCGCACGATGAAGCTGGAGTTCAGGCCGCGATTGCGCTTGGCAATCACCACGCCCTCGTAGGCCTGCACGCGCTTGCGCGTGCCCTCGACGACGTTGACGCTGACGACCACGGTGTCGCCGGGGGCGAAGGCGGGCACGGTCTTGCCGAGCCGGGCGATTTCTTCCTGCTCGAGGGTTTGGATCAGATCCACTTGCATTTCTCCTGGTGATCGTGCCGGCGGATTGTTGGGAGAACCTGGAGAGGTCTTTGCGCTGACCGTTGGTGAAGCGGTGAAGCGCTGTCCCGGCAGAGGATCGAAAAGCTTGAAATTATAGCCCGAGCGAGGCCAGAAAGCGCTCATCGTCCGCACTGAGTTTGCCGGCCGCCCGCGCATCGGCAAGCAGATCCGGCCGGCGCCCGGCCGTCAGTTCGAGCGAACGCTGGCGACGCCAGCGCGTAATCTCAGCGTGGTGGCCCGATAACAGCACGGCTGGCACCCCGCCAGCAACTGGCGCGCCCGGCAGGGACTCCGGTCGGCTGAAGTGCGGACAGTCGAGCAGGCCGTCGGCGCCAAAACTGTCCTGCTGGTGGGATTGTTCGTCGCCGAGAACGCCAGGCTGCAATCGGGCCACGGCGTCGATCAGCGACAGCGCCGGCAGTTCACCGCCCGAGAGCACGAAGTCGCCCAGGCTCAGCTCCAGCGTCACGTGGCGGTCGAGAAAACGCTGATCGATGCCCTCATAGCGACCGCACAACAGCACGGCGCCGGGGCCGACGGCCATCTCACGCACCAGCGCCTGACCGAGGCGGCGGCCGGCGGGCGTGAAATGAATCACGGGCGGCAGCGCACCGCCGCGATCGGCATACGTCGCAAACAGCGCGCGCTCGAGCGGCTCGGCCAGCAACACCATGCCCGGCCCGCCGCCGAACGGCCGGTCATCGACACGCTTGTACGCGCCCTCGCCGAAATCGCGCAGCGGCCACAGGCGCACATCGACCTGGCCGGACGCAAACGCCCGCCGCGTCACACCGAGCGCGAGGTGCGGTGCGAACAGCTCGGGGAAGAGCGTGATGACGTCGAAGCGCATCAATAGTCGAGACCCCAATCGACGCGAATCGCCTGCGCCCCGAAATCGACCGTGTCGATGTAGGCCGCAACAAAGGGAATCAGCCGCTCGGCCTGGTCGGGCGCCGCATCGGCCAACGCATCGGGCCGGCGCACGCGCAGCACGCTGTGCATGCCGGTATCGATCAAGTCGGTGACCTCGCCGAGCGCTATGCCGTCCCGGTTGACGACGGCCAAGCCGATCAGATCGACCCAGTAGTACTCGCTGTCGCCGACCGTCGGGAAGCTGGCCCGCGAGATGAACACCCGCGCACCCGTGAGCGCTTCGGCGGCATCGCGGCCCTGTACCTCGTGCGCGCTGGCCACGACCGTGGCAGCCTGCCCTCGTGCCTGCGCGATGCGCAACAATGTCGGCAGCGCTGGCCGGCGCGGCCCTGCAGCCGGCACTTCAGGCACCCGAAGGAACCAGCGCTTGGAGGAGAACAAAGCCTGCGGATCGCTGGCATACGCCTGCACCTTGAAGGCGCCCTTGACGCCCCAGGCCCCCACGACGCGGCCGACTTCGATGGCGTCGGCAGGGAACTCCGGTGCGTCGCTCAACACGGCGGCCAGCGACGGCGGCCTCGCCATGCAGCCGTGCCGGCGCGCCTCAGGCGCCGGCCTTGGCCTGGCCGACCAGGCGAGCCACGGTGGGTGAAACCTGGGCGCCGACGCCGGTCCAGTAGGCAATGCGATCGGTGGCCACGCGCAGCGGCTGCTCGCCACCGGCGGCAACCGGGTTGTAAAAGCCGACGCGCTCGATGAAGCGGCCGTCGCGGCGCTCATGCGAGTCGGCAACGACGATGTTGTAGAACGGACGCTTCTTGGCGCCGGAGCGAGACAGACGGATGACAACCATGGGGTTTCCTCGAAATTCGAACTCGTTCGTCCACCGCACCAGGAGACACACGGCCGGTCGGATCGTTGATGCACCGCCGTTTGACGCAATGCATGGCCCGGCGCCGTAGATACGCCAGTCACCCGACCGGCCGTCGCCGAAAACTGCGCATTATAGTCTTGCTGGTCGTTCCTGCCACCCACCCATGCCGCCGCTGACCATCCGCCCGAGCACCGCTGCCGACCTGGCCGCTGTCACCCGCATTTATGGCCACGCTGTGATGCACGGCACCGGTACCTTCGAGATCGAGGCCCCCGATGAACCCGAGATGGCCCGGCGTCGCGACGACGTCCTGGGCACGGGCCTGCCATGGCTGGTAGCCGAGCGCGGCGGCCAGGTGCTCGGCTACGCCTACGCCAATCACTTTCGCCCGCGCCGCGCCTACCGCTTCTGCCTCGAGGATTCGCTCTACCTCGACCCCGACCCCGCTGCGCAGGGCCTGGGCCTCGGTCGATGGCTGCTGGCCGAACTGCTGGCGCAGTGCGAAGCGCGCGGCGCGCGCCAGGTGCTGGCCGTGATTGGCGACGCCGCCAACGCCAGCTCGATCGGCGTGCACCGCGCCTGCGGCTTCGAGTCCTGCGGCGTATTCAAAGCCGCGGGCTGGAAGTTCGGCCGCTGGCTCGATGTCGTGCTGATGCAGAAAAGCCTGGGCGAAGGAGGCGCAACGGGGCCCACCGAGCGCTGATGCATTACAAGTCGAAGACCCTGGCGACCTGGCTTGCGCTGCTCGGCGGCAGCCTGGGCCTGCACCGCCTGTACCTGCGCGGGTCGCGAGATGCCCTTGCCTGGCTGCACCCGCTGCCCACGCTGGCCGGGTTGCTGGGCGCGTGGCGCGTGCTTGAGTTCGGACAGGACGACCGGCTGTCGTGGCTGCTGCTGCCACTGCTGGGCCTGATGCTGGCGCAGGCGGCACTGTGCGCGATCGTTTATGGGCTGACGCCCGACGCGCGTTGGGATGCTCGCCACAACCCCGGCGCCCCCGTTCATGCCACAGCCTGGGGCCCGGTGCTCGGCGTGATCGCGGCCTTGATGCTCGGTGCCACGGCGCTGATGGCCACCATCGCCTTCAGCGGCCAGCGTTACTTCGAGTGGCAGGTCGAAGCATCGCGCGCGCTCAGCCAGTAGCTCAAAGAATGCCGCGGCCGATCCAGTAGGCCAGCGCGGCCATCAGCGCCGACGCGGGGATCGTGAAGATCCACGCCCACACGATATTGCCGGCGACGCCCCAGCGCACCGCCGAGGCGCGCCGCGTCGAGCCCACGCCGACGATGGCGCCGGTGATGGTGTGCGTGGTCGAGACCGGGATACCCAGACCGGAGGCCAGGAACAGCGTGATCGCACCGCCGGTTTCGGCACAGAAGCCGCCCACCGGTTTCAACTTGGTGATCTTCTGGCCCATGGTTTTGACAATGCGCCAGCCACCGAACAGGGTGCCCAGCGCGATCGCGATATAGCAACTCCAGACGACCCAGGCCGGCGGCAGATTGTCGGCGGCACTGGCGTAGCCGGTGGCGATCAGCAGCATCCAGATGATGCCGATGGTCTTTTGTGCGTCGTTGCCGCCGTGGCCGAGGCTGTACAGGCCGGCCGACACGAGTTGCAAGCGGCGAAAAGTGCTATCGACCCGCTGCGGCCTCGTGCTGCGAAAAATCCAGGCCACCGCCACCATCATCAGCGAGGCCAGCACGAAACCCAGCAGCGGCGACACCAGGATGAAAGCCACGCTCTTCCACACGCCCGCGGCAATCAGCGAGTCGGCTCCCGCCTTGGTCGTCACCGCGCCGACGATGCCGCCGATCAACGCGTGCGAGCTTGATGATGGGATGCCATACCACCAGGTCACGATATTCCAGATGATCGCCCCGACCAGGGCAGCGAAGACCACGTAGTGATCGACCACGCCCGGCATCACGATGCCCTTGCCGACGGTCGCCGCCACCTTCATCTGGAAAACCAAGATCGCAACGAAATTGAAGAAAGCGGCAAAGGCCACCGCCTGATACGGCTTCAGCACGCCGGTGGAAACCACCGTGGCGATCGAATTCGCCGCGTCGTGGAAACCGTTCATGAAATCGAACGCGATGGCCAGCACCACCAGCAGCGCGATCACCCGAAACGACACCTGGATCCCGTCCATCCTCAGGCTCCGCGGCCGTTCAGGAACTCTCGAGGACCACGCCCTCGATCAGGTTCGCAACGTCTTCGCAACGGTCGGTGATCGACTCGAGCTGTTCGTAGATAGCTTTCAACTTGATCAGTTCTCGCACGTCGGCCTGCTCGCGAAAGAGGCGGCTCATGGCCGCGCGCAGCATGCGGTCGGCGTCGGACTCGAGGTGGTCGATCTCTTCGCAAATCTTCAGCGCGGCTTCGGCCGTCGTCGCCTGGCCGAGCTTGGGCATCAGGGTCACGACATGCACCACGCGCTCGCAACAGCGAACCGCCAGCGCGCCCAGGTGCACCACCTCGGCGGTGATCTCGCGCACGTCATACAGCGACAGGGTCTCGGTGGCATCCTGCAGCAGGTCGAGCACGTCGTCCATCGCATTGATCAAGCCGTGGATCTGCTCGCGGTCGATCGGCGTGATGAAGGTCTTGTGCAGCAGGCGGTTGACCTCGGCGGTGATCTTGTCGGCGGCGCTCGGCCACATCCACATCGTCGGCATAGCGCTGGCGCAACCCCGGGTCGGCGTAGTTTTCGATCAGCGCCATAAACGCCCGCGATCCTTCGGCAAGGTAGCGGCCGTGCTCGTTGAAGAGTTCGAAGAAATTGCCTTCGCGCGGCAGCAGCTTGCCGAACAGCATCGGTGCGCCCTCCAACGACGGTCAGCGAGTCGTCATCCTGTGGTCACTGTGCCAGTGTATGCGGCGTAACGCGCGCCCTCAGCCGCGGCAAGACGAAGTAAACCGCCCCCAGCAGGCACAGCGCAGCCCGCAGGTAGTGGAGTTTCAGGGGCTGGTGCATGTAGAACACCGCGAAAGGCACGAACAGGTTGGACAACACCACCGGCCGAAGGTCTGCACAGGCAAGAGCCAGGCCTTCATTCGGCGATCCTTTCGATGCGTTGATCGCGCAGTGCGGACAACGCCTGGACCGCGGTGCGGCCGTCCTCCAGCACCCATGCTGGCGCCAACTCGGCCAATGGGGCGAGCACGAAAGCGCGCAGGTGCAAGCGCGGGTGCGGGATGGTCAGCACGTGCCCTCCGATGCGGCGCTGGCCGTAAATCAGCAAATCGAGGTCGAGCGTGCGCGGTGCATGGCGGTACGGCCGCTCACGGCCGAAGCCTTGCTCCAGACGCTGCAGTTGCGCCAGCAGCGCCCCGGGTTCGAGAGCGGTGCGCAACTCGGCCACCGCATTGACGTAATTCGGGCCGTCGGCATCGAGCGGCGTACTGCGGTAGAGCGACGAAGCGGCGACCAGCATGGTCTGCGGCAAGGCGCCCAATGACGCGATCGCGGCGCGCACGGCGGCGGCGGCGTCGCCCAGGTTCCCACCCAGGCCGACAAAGATGCGCTCATCGCCCGCCATCTCGGCCCGACAAACTCAGCCGGCGTCGCCCAGCGCTGGCGTGGCTGCACCACGGCCGGCCGGCTTGCGGCGACGGCGGCGGCGCGGCTTGGCCGGCACGCTGTCGCCGGGGCCGGCGGCGGCGACGTCGCCAGCGCACTGCGCGGCGGGCTCGCGCGGTGGCCTGGGCACCCTGGGCTCGAGCGGCTGCGTGCGCTGGGCCTCGCGTGTCGCGGCAATCAACGCCTCGCGTTCGTCCGCGCTGCCGAGCGAAAAATCTTCCCACCAGTCGGCCAGTTCGTCGTTCACCTCGCCGGTATCGGCGCGCAGGCGCAGGAAATCGTAGGCCGCACGAAAGCGCGGTTGCTCGATCAGCGCATATGGCGTGGTGCCACTGCGGCGCTCGAAACGCGGTTGCATCAGCCAGACCTCGCGCATCTCGGCGCCCAGCTTGCCGCGGCCGGAAATATCGCCGACGCGAGCTTCGAAAACCGCATCGATGGCTTGCTGCAGTGCGGGCGCGGCGTGCTCGCCGGCATCCCGTGCGACCTGCCAGCGCTGGCGCACCTCGTGCCAGAGCAGGCAGGCGAGCAGGAAGCTCGGCGCCACGCCCTTATCCTGGGCGATGCGCGCATCGGTGTCGGCCAGCGCCGCTTCGATGAACTGCACGCGCTGGTTCTTGTGCTTGACGCCATCGGCCATCAGCGGCTCGAGCAGCGGAAACAGGCGTTGCAGGCCCTGCTTGCGCAGCTCGGCCACGCTGGCCAGCGAGTGGCCGGTCTGCAGCAGCTTGAACAATTCGTCAAACAGACGCGAGCTCGGCACATTGTCGAGCAAGGCGGCCATTTCGCGGATCGGTGCGCGCGTGGCCGGCTCGATGTCGAAGCCGAGCTTGGCCGCGAAGCGCACGACCCGAATGATGCGCACCGGGTCTTCGCGGAAGCGTGAGGCCGGGTCGCCGACCATGCGCAGCGCGCACTTCCTGATGTCCTTGATGCCGCCGTGATAGTCGATCACGACCTGCGTCAGCGGGTCGTAGTACATCGCGTTGATGGTGAAGTCGCGCCGCGCGGCATCTTCGATCTGCGGCCCCCAGACGTTGTCGCGCAACACGCGGCCGGCGGCATCGACGACGTGAGTCTTGCCCGCCAGTTCGCTCTTCGAGGTCTTCTCGTTGCCACCGACCTGCTCGGCCTGTTCCGCGTCGAGGTAGGCGCGAAAAGTCGCGACCTCGATCACCTCGTGATCGCGACCGCGGCCGAAGATCACATGCACGATGCGAAAACGCCGGCCGATGATGAAGGCACGCCGGAATAACGCTTTCGCCTGCTCGGGGGTGGCGTCGGTGGCGACATCGAAATCCTTGGGCCGTCGCCCGACCAGCAGGTCGCGCACCGCACCGCCGACGATGTAGGCGGCGTGTCCAGCCTCCTGCAGCGTGTGCACCACCTTGACGGCGCGCTCGTCCAGCAGATCGGGGTTGATGCCGTGCTCGACAGCCGCGACCTCGACGCGTTTGCCCAACGGGATGCGCGCGCCTTTGGCGCTCGCGCGCGGCGCCTTGCCGAGCAGTTTGTTGATCAATTTTCGGATCATGATTTCATTTCTGCGAACAGGTTCAGGATCGGCCAGCCGCGATCGCGCGCGATCGCGGCCAAGGCTGGCCCGGGGTTGGTGGCCACCGGGTGTGTGGCCCATTCGAGCAGCGGCAGGTCGTTGCCGGAGTCGCTGTAGCACGTGATGCGGTCGAAGTCGGCATGCCGCAGGCCCTGCCCGGCCAGCCATTGTTCGACGCGCACGATCTTGCCTTCGCGAAACGACGGCACCCCGCGCACGGCACCGGTCACGGCGCCATTGTCGTCGCGCGCCAGTTCGACCGCGATCAGCTCGGCCACGCCGAACGCATCGGCGATCGGCCGGGTGATGAATTCGTTGGTCGCGGTGACGATGGCGACCCGGTCGCCGGCGGCCTGGTGCTCGCGCACCAGCGCCTTGGCACGTTCGTCGAAGGCTGGCTGCATGCGCTCGCGCATGAATCGTTCGCGCATCGCCAGCACTTGCCTCTCGGGCCGATCGCGCCAGGGGGCGGTGGCGAAATCGATATACGCATCGATGTCGAGCCGGGCGGCCTGGTAGTCTTCGTAGAAGGCATCGTTGCGGCGCCGGAATGCGGCGCCATCGACCCAGCCGATCGCGACCATGAACTCGCCGAAGGCGTGGTCGGAGTCGGTCTCGATCAGCGTACCGTCGAGGTCGAACAGGGTCAGGTTCATAGGGTGAGCGCCGGGCCGCCCCAAGCGAACCGGCGCCCCCTTGGGGGGCAGCGAACAAAGAGCGCGTGGCGGTTCACAGTTCGGCACCCTCCTGCTCGAACATGCGCCTGAGCAAGGGCAGCGTGACGGCACGGTGTTGCGACAGCGCAAACTCGTCCAGGCGTTCGAGCAGCGCCATCAGATGCTGCAGGTCGCGCGAAAAGCGTGTCAGCAGGTAGTCCATCACCTCGTCGGACAGGAAAATGCCGCGCCGGTCGGCCTCGCGACGCAGCGCGGCACGGGCGTCGCTTTCCGCCAGTGGCGCGAGTGCGAACACATGGCCCCAACCCAGGCGCGTGCGCAGGTCGTCGCGCAAGGGCAGGTCGATCGGTGGCACGGCGCCCGCCGCCGCGATCGGCACGCCATGGGTGGCGGCCTCAATGAACATCGTGAAGGCGGCCTGCTGCTGGGCCTTGTCGAAAGACTCGCAGGTGTCGAGCAGCAACAGCGACCAGGCCTCGTCGAAGTGCCACGGCGCGGGGCTGGCGAGGTCGAACCAGCCGGCGCGCTGGCCGCGTTCATTGGCGGCCTCGGTCAAAGCGCGCAGCAGGTGCGTCTTGCCGCTGCCGGGTGAGCCCCACAGATAAACCGGCGCGACTGGCGATTCGGGCGACGCCGCTGAATGCGGCAGCGACGCAGCCAGCGCGCGCAAGTACCCCAGCGCGGCCGCATTCGCGCCGGGCACGAAACCATCGAAGGTGTGCAGCGATGCCGGGCCGATCGCGAGCGGTATCTGGCGCACGGCGCTCAGCCCAGGAAGAGCCGGCTCGACAGGTAGGCGCCACGCCCACGCCGCAGCGCAACCAGGATCAGCGCACTCACCGGCAGCGCGATCAGCACACCGACGAAGCCGAGCAGATGGCCGAAGGCCAGCAGCGCAAAGATCACGGCCAGCGGGTTAAGCCCGAGGCGTTCTCCGACCAGTCGTGGCGTGAGAAACAGGCTCTCGCCGATCTGCCCGATACCGTAGATCACCGCCACCGCGATCACGCCATACCCGCTGGCGAACTGCAGCGCGCCGGCCAGCAGCGCCAGCGCCAGGCCGAGACCGAATCCGAGGTAGGGAATAAAGACCGCCAGGCCCGTGAAGAGGCCGACCGGCAGCGCGAGGTCGAAGCCGGCCAGGGCCAGGGCCAGGCTGTAATAGACGGCCAAGGCGCCCATTACCATCAGCTGGCCGCGCAGGTATTGGCCGAGTGCGCCATCGCATTCGTCGAGGAAGCCCTGCACGCCGACGCGCATTCGCGGCGGAACGAGGCCATGCACACGCCCGACCAGATGCGGCCAGTCGATCAGCAGGTAGAACAACACGACCGGCATCAGGAAGGCATTGCCAACGAAGGCCAGCAGCAGGCTGCCGCCGATGCGCACCGAACTGAGTGCCGTACCGATCCAGTCTTCGAGATTGGCATCGAGCAGCTTGGCCACAAAGGCCTTGATGCTGGCGCTGTCGAGTGACACCGCTATGCCGAATTGCGCCAGCCACGGCGACAGGCGCTGGTTCAATTTCTCGGCCAAGAACGGCACCTGCTCGCGCAGCAGCGGCAACTCCTTGGAGAGGATCGGCACCACCAGCAGCAACACGGCAAGCAGTGCTGCAATGGCCAGCACCTGGACCGTCATCACCGCCACGATGCGCGGCACCCGCCGCGCCGCCAGGGCCTCGACCGCCGGATGCAGCGCGTAGGCCAGCACCGCGGCGACGATGAAGGGCGTCAGCACCGGCGCCAGCAGCCACAACAGCAGCACCGCCGCGAGCGCAAGTGCAGCCCAGGCGAGGCCGCGTCGTTGGGCAGGCGTGAACGTCATCGTGTCGCGGCCTGGCTCAGGGCAGGCGTGGCCGGCCGGCGTTGCGCAACTCGGCCAGGCGCTGGTTGAGCGCACGTGCGTCATCCGCGTCGGGTCGGTGCTCGAGATAGTCCTGCAGATCGTCGACCGCGGCGCGGTGTTCGCCCAGCTCGGCCAACACCAACGCGCGGTCGCGAAGTTCTTCCCAGGCCTCGGGCAGCAGCAGCACCAGGCGCTGCTGCACGGCCAGCCATTGCGGCCATCGCTCGGCGCTGCGATGGATTTCCTTCAGATTGCGCAGCATGCGCGCCAGCACGTCGCGTCCGCTCGCAGCCTGCAGGAACAGGCCCAGGGGCGCCTCGAAGTCGCCGACCAGCCCTTGGCGCCGACGGTAAGGCGCGAGGCGCTCGTCGAGGGCCTCGCGCGACAGCGACTGCCCGGTAAAGGGATCGATGACGACCTTGCCCTGCGGCATCTTCAGCTTGACCAAGAAATGCCCTGGGAAGGACACCGGCCGCGCGTCCAGGCCGATTTGCTGCGCCATCTCGATGTACAGCAGTGCCAGCGTGATCGGGATGCCGCGCCGCGTGGCCAGCACGCGGTGCACATAGCTGTTGTGCGGGTCGTAGTAGTCGTTGACGTTGCCGGCAAAGCCCAGCTCCTGGAAGAAATAGCGGTTCAGGTAGCGCAGGCGCTGCATGGCGCCGGTATCGGCGGCGAGGCGCTGCTTGAGCCGTGCGGCCAGGGTGTCGATCTGCGACAGCACGCTTTGCACGTCGAGCGAGGGCTCTTCGTCATGGGCGATCGCGATGGCCGCTTCGATCTGCGAAAACTGGCCGTCGTCGGCCACCAGATTGGCGAAGTAATCGAGCAGCGTTGGCGCCTCAAAGCGCAGCGAATTCATAGCGTGGCAGTGTATATAGGTCAGCCATGGCGCATGAACTGCCGCGGCCGCATGCCCAGGAGCGCCAGCAGGCCGAAATACAGCAGCGCGACGCCGCCCAATACCGCCGCCATCAGACCGATGCGCCAACCCCACTGCGCGGCCAGACCGATCCAGTCGATGCGCCAGGCGGCCCAGGCCAGCACGGCGGTCAGCGCCGCCGTGGCCAGCAGCACACGCGCCAGAAAACCGCCCCAGCCCGGCGCCGGGGTGTAGGCGCCCAGGCGGCGCAGACCGATCAGCAGGCTTGCGGCATTGATCAGTGCGCCCAGGCCGATCGACAAGGCCAGCCCGGCATGGCCGAGCCAGGGCACGAAGAGGGCATTCATGGCCTGCGTGGCCAGCAGCACGGCGACAGCGATCTTGACCGGGGTGCGGATATCCTGCCGGGCGTAGAAACCGGGCGCGAGTACCTTCACTGCCACCAGCCCGATCAGCCCGACACCGTAACCACGCAGCGCCATCACGGTCTGCGCTACATCGCGCGGGCTGAAGGCGCCATAGTGGTAGAGCACGGCCACGAGCGGCTGCGGAAAGACCAGCAGCGCCGCGGCGCAGGGCAGCGCCAGCAGCACCACCAGGCGCAGACCCCAATCAAGCAAGCCGGTGTAGCGCGCGCTGTCCTGGCCTGCAAGCGAAGCGGACAGTTGCGGCAGCAAGACGACACCCAGAGCGACGCCGAGCAATGCGGTCGGAAACTCCATCAGTCGGTCGGCAAAAGTCAGCCACGACACCGCGCCGATGCCGACATGCGACGCGATCTGGGTATTGATGACGAGCGAGATTTGCGCCACCGATACGCCCAGCAGGGCCGGCGCCATTTGCTTCAATACACGCCCGACGCCCGGGTGCTGCCAGGCCCGGCGAATGGCGCCCGGTGCCAGGCCGATGCGCGGAAAGCAGCCGATGCGCGCCAGCGCCGGCAATTGCACTGCCAGTTGCAGCACGCCGCCCAACATCACGCCCGCGGCCAGGGCATAGATCGGTGCGACGCCCGAGGACTTGAACAGTGGTACGCCCCACCATGCTGCGCCGATCACGGCCAGGTTGAGCAGCACCGGGGTCGCGGCAGGCACCGCAAAGCGCTTCCAGGTATTGAGGATGCCGGCGGCCAGCGCCACCAATGACATGCAGCCGATATAGGGGAACATCCAGCGCGTCATCAGCACCGCATCGTCAAAACGCGCCAGCCCCGAGGCCATCAGCCAGACGATCACCGGCGCGGCAATCACACCGAGCGCGCAGGTGATGAGCAAGGCCCAGGCCAGCACGGTCGCCACCGCGTCGATCAGCAGGCGCGTGGCGTGGTCGCCGTCGCGAGTGCGCGTGCCGGCAAGGATCGGAACAAAAGCCTGCGAAAACGCGCCCTCGGCGAACAAACGCCGCAACAGGTTCGGGATGCGAAAGGCGACGTTGAAAGCGTCGGTGGCGGCACTGGCACCGAAGGTCGCGGCCACCAGCAACTCGCGCACGAGGCCGGTGATGCGCGAAGCCAGGGTCAGCAGGGAGACGGTGGAGGCAGCCTTGAGCAGGTTCACGGGTTCTCAGCAGCGAGGCCGCATGCGGGTCAGGGGCGACGCAGGTGCGAAGCGGGCGCGATTATAGATAGCACCTGCTAACGTCCCGATCCCGGATCGGGGCCGAATAGGTACGGCGTGGTACACTAAAAAACTTCGCAGAATCTGCTTCAGTCCCCAGCATGGCCACCTCGTCCAAAGCCAAGAAAAAGACCGTTCGACTCGCCTCGGGCCGCAAGCGCGCGCGCCAGGACGTCAAGCTCAACGCCGCCAACACGGCGCTACGCTCGAAGTTCCGCACCGTCGTCAAGAATGTGCAGAAGGCCGTGGCCTCAGGCGACAAAAACAAGGCGGGCGAAATGTTCACCCTAGCCCAGAGCGTGATCGACTCGGTGGCCGACAAAGGCATGTTCCACAAGAACAAGGCCGCGCGCCACAAGAGCCGCCTGGCGGCCAAGGTCAAGGGCTTGGCAGTCGCCGCCTGACGCCACACTGGCGCGCCGATCAAAGCCCGCCTCGGCGGGCTTTTTTCTGCTCGGGTAGCACGCACACTTCTCGGAGCTGCAGCTCGTTGTCGCGGGCGAAGTTCATCACGAAGTCCCAGGCCATCGGCTCGATGCCGCGCAGCGCCTCATTGACGATCACGCATTTGACACCATCGACCACCGTCGGCACGCAATAGGGCGAGTAGCCAATGAAAGCACCGATGCCACCGACGCTGCCCTCGGGTCGAAAGCATGACATGGCACTGGCCAGCCGCTCGGCCCAGTCGCTGGGGCGGAAGGTGCGGCCGTCCTTGGTCAGGCCTTGAATAAAGAACTCGCGCGGTTTCGCGACGGCTGGAGTGGCGGTCATGCTTGATGAGGCGGGCTGCGCCGGCACGGTGCCCGCCGCCGCCTCGCAGGCCACGGCCACCAGCACCAACGCCGGTGGCGCAGGGTACGCAGGCGCCATTGTGCCCTGGGTACCGCGCAGTTGTTGCGCCGCAGCAAGCATGGTCATGGTTTCGGTCTCGCGTCCTGACCGGTCTTTCGGCCAACGCGACCCCAACCGTAGAATGCTTGTGCGCTGGCGCGTGAGATCGTGACGCTGCCGGCGTTTGCATTTCCACCTTCCACACAGGTACCGCCATGACCGCGCCCGCCGAACCCCATGTGATGAAGACTTACGGCCGCCTGCCGATAGCGCTGTCACATGGCCGAGGCTGCCGCGTGTGGGACACCGATGGCCGCGAGTACCTCGACGCGCTCGGCGGCATCGCGGTCAACACGCTCGGCCATGCCCACCCGAAGCTGGTACCGGCGCTGCAGGACCAGATCGGCAAGCTGATTCACACCAGCAACTACTACCACGTGCCCTTGCAGGAGCAGCTGGCGGCCAAACTCACCGCGCTGTCGGGGCTGACCAATGCCTTCTTCTGCAACAGCGGCCTCGAGGCCAACGAAGCCGCCCTCAAGATCGCGCGCAAATACGGCCACGACCAAGGCATCGACCGGCCCGAGATCGTGGTCTATGAAGCCGCCTTCCACGGCCGCTCGATCGCCACGCTGTCGGCCACCGGCAACCCCAAGGTCCAGGCCGGCTTCGCGCCGCTGGTCGAAGGCTTCGTTCGCGTGCCGTTGAACGATCTGGCAGCGATCGAAAACGTGCGCAAGACACGGCCGAATGTCGTTGCGGTGTTCCTCGAGACGATCCAGGGCGAAGGCGGCGTCAACCCGTCGCGTTGGGAGTATCTGCAGGGCCTGCGCCGCGTCTGCGACGAGCAGGGCTGGCTGCTGATGCTCGACGAAGTGCAATGCGGCATCGGCCGCACCGGCAAATGGTTTGCGCATCAATGGGCTGGCATCGTGCCCGACGTGATGCCCTTGGCCAAAGGCCTGGGCTCGGGTGTGCCGATCGGCGCGGTGGTCTGCGGTCCAAAGGCCGCCGGTGTATTCAGTCCAGGCAACCACGGCACCACCTTTGGTGGCAATCCGTTGGCGATGCGGGCGGGTGTCGAAACCCTGCGCATCATGGAAGAGGACGGGCTGCTGGCCCATGCGGCCCACATCGGCGAGCTGCTCAAGGCCGGGTTGGCACGCGAATTCGCAGGCCTCGCGGGCGTGAAGGAAATCCGCGGCGCCGGACTGATGATCGGCATCGAACTCGACCGCCCCTGCGGTGAGTTGCTGGGCCGCGCCTGCGAGGCCGGTCTGTTGATCAGCGTGACGGCCGAGCGCGTGATCCGCCTGCTGCCGCCCTTGATCGTCAGCGCCGATGAAGCCGCACAAATCGTCGCCCTGCTGGCGCCGTTGGTTCGCCAGTTCCTGGCTGCGCCCAAACCATGAAGCCGGGCGACGCACTGATGCAGCACTACCTGCAATTCAAGGATCTGCGCGCCGAGGAATATGCCTACCTCTTCGAGCGCACGCGGATCATCAAGACGCGCTTCAAGAACTACGAGAAATACCAGCCGCTGGTCGATCGCACGCTGGCGATGATCTTCGAGAAGGCCAGTACGCGAACCCGCGTGAGCTTTGAGGCCGGCATGTACCAGATGGGCGGCTCGGTGGTGCATCTGACCACCGGCGACAGCCAGTTGGGACGCGCCGAGCCGGTCGAGGATTCAGCGCGCGTGATCAGCCGCATGGTCGATATCGTGATGATCCGCACCTTCGAGCAGGCCAAGCTCGAAGGCTTTGCCGGGCACTCGCGCGTGCCGGTCATCAACGGCCTGACCAACGAATACCACCCGTGCCAGATCCTGGCCGATGTATTCACCTTCATCGAGCAGCGTGGCGACATCAAGGGCCGTGTCGTGGCCTGGGTCGGTGACGGCAACAACATGGCCAACACCTGGCTGCAGGCGGCCGACATCCTGGGCTTCACGCTGCACGTCAGCACACCCACGGGCTACGAACTCGACCCGGTCGTTGCCGGCGTCACGAACACCCGCTGCGTGAAGGTCTTCGACCACCCGATGGACGCCTGCCGTGGCGCGCACCTGGTGACCACCGACGTTTGGACCAGCATGGGCTACGAGGCCGAAAACGAAGAGCGCCGCAAGGCCTTCATCGACTGGTGCGTTGATGCCGACATGATGGCCGCGGCACGGCCCGATGCCCTGTTCATGCATTGCCTGCCGGCGCACCGCGGCGAGGAGGTGGCCGCCGAGGTCATCGACGGGCCGCAGTCGGTGGTCTGGGACGAGGCCGAAAACCGCATGCACGTGCAAAAGGCGCTGATGGAGTACCTTTTGCTCGGTCGTATCGGCTGAATTGACGGTCCCAAGCCGCCTGCAGCGGCGGCAGGCGGTCGCGGACGAAGCCATCGACATGGCGTCGGGACAAGCCCGGTGCCGGGTGGGGCGAAGCGCCCTATGATCCCCGGCGCATGCTGTACCTGACGATCAATGCCCGCGAGAAATGCGTGATGGCCCGCATTACGCGCCAGCGCGTTCGCCACCAGGCCAACTTCACGCTGCGCCAGTACGGCTCGTGGCGCAAGGCCACCGCCGCGGCGAAAGCCTGGGTCGAGGCCACGCTGCCGAAGCTGCCCGGGCGCATCGAGCGCAAGAACCTGAAGACCACGCGCAACACCTCGGGCGTGGTCGGCGTGCGGCTGGCCAACGCCACGCGTTCGCGCAACGGCCACGAGTACCCGGATTGGCGCTGGGTTGCCTTCTGGCCCGGCTGCGCGCAAGCCAGCGGCATCGGCTGGTCGGTCAACAAATATGGTGACGGCCGTGCCTTCGTTAGCGCCTGCCTCGCGCGGCGGCTGGAATCGCTCGACCGCAAGGCCATCGACGCCAGGGTGGCGCGCCTGCGCGGCAGCGCCGAGTACCGCGCGCTGCTGCGCAAAAAACGCCTGTCACCGCCATGACGCGGCTGTGGGATATCTCGCCGCCGACGCTTCGCCGGTGCGCGCAGTGTTGCGATCTTTGACATGACGACCCGTCAAGACTGCCTCGCGCTCGATGCGCAAGACGCCCTGGCTCCTCTGCGCGAGCAGTTCACGCTGCCCACCGGCGAGATCTACCTCGACGGCAATTCGCTCGGCGCGAAGCCCGCTTCAAGCGCAAGGCGGCCGTGACATGAGCACCGACGGGCCGCTCACCAGCGAGTTGTGGATGAAGCTGATGCGGCACGAGCTGCACGCCGGCACCGCGCCGACTTGCTGGCACAGGTCGAAGCGGCCTGGCTGGCCGTCTATCGCGACCCGGCCCGACATTGGGATCTGTACCAGCTCGGTGAAGAACTCACCGACCTCGAAGACGCCTTCCGCCTCTGGCGCTTTCGTCACATGACCACCGTCGAGCGCGTCATCGGATTCAAGCGCGGCACCGGCGGCACCGGCGGCGTGGGCTACCTGCGCCAGATGCTCGAGGTGGTGCTGTTCCCGGAACTCTGGACCCTGCGCACAGCGCTATGAGCGACAAGCCCTGCACAGAAGACGGCGCCAGCGCACCGGCCTGGCGTGTCTTTGCCGTCACGGCCCTGCCCTTCGTGCTGCTGGCCGCGGCGCTGTTGGCGTTGGCCTATGTGTGGCTGAACCCGACGCCGCCCAAACGGGTGGTGCTGGCCACCGGCGTCGAACAGGGCGCCTACAGCGAATTCGGCAAGCGTTATGCCGCCGCGCTGGCCCAACACGGCATCCGCGTCGAGCTGCGCCACACGCAGGGCGCGGCCGAAAACCTGACCCTGCTGCGCGACCCCGGCTCGGGCATCGACCTGGCCTTCGTGCAGGGCGGCGCCGATGTCGAGCACCGCAACGATGAGGCGACTGACGCCGGCCTCGCGTCGCTGGGCAGCATGTTCTACGAGCCGGTGTGGTTGTTCTACCGCGCCGAGAGCGCGCAAAACCTGTTGCAGGCATCGCGCCTCGAACGTCTGGCGCAACTGGCCGGCTGGCGCGTCAATATCGGGGCGCCGGGCAGCGGCGTGCCCAACCTGGCGCGGCGCCTGCTCGACGCCAACCGCATCGACGCCGGCACCATCACGCTGACGCAGCAGCCGCAAACGCCGGCGGTGGCCGACCTGCTCGCGGGCCGGCTCGACGCCATCGTGCTGGCCTCGGCGCCCGAATCGCTGATGGTGCAGATGCTGCTGCAAACGCCGGGCGTGCTTTTGTTCGACTTTGCGCAGGCCGATGCCTATACCCGCCGCTTCGGTTTCCTGTCTGCCGTGACGCTGCCGCGCGGGGTGGTCGATCTGGCCGGCGACCTGCCCGCCGCGGACGTGCACATGGTCGCGCCTACCGCCACCTTGGTCGCTCGCGAAGGCCTGCACCCGGCGCTGGCGCAACTCTTTGTGCAGGCCGCGCAACAGGTGCACGGCGAGCCGGGCTGGTTCCAACGCAAGGGCGACTTCCCGAATGCCCGCGACGGCGAGCGCGAACTGGCCGGCGAGGCGCAGCGCTTCTATCGCAACGGCGTGCCCTGGTTGCAGCGCTACCTGCCGTTCTGGCTGGCCAATGTCATCGACCGCATGTGGCTGGCCCTGCTGTCGATCGTCGCCGTGCTGATCCCGCTGGCGCGCGTGGTGCCGCCGCTGATCGAGCTGCGCATCCGCTCGCGCGTCTTCCGCTGGTACGGCCAGTTGCGCGAAATCGAAGCCGCCATCGGCGCGCGCACCGCCGCCAAGTTGCTGGCCGAGTTGGACGAGATCGAAACCAGGGTCGCACAGATCCAGGTGCCACTGTCTTATACCGACGAGCTGTACGCGCTGAAAAGCCACATCCAGTTCGTGCGCCGGCGATTGCAGGCGGCGTAGCAGGTACGGCACAGCATGGCGCGCGCGGCACAATACGGGTTCGCCATCCAATGCCAGCGACCGCCATGTCCGCCACCCCCGCCGCCGCCATCCGCCGCGCCGACCTGATCGAAACCGTGCGCGCCGCGCTGCAGTACATCAGCTACTACCACCCGGCCGACTACATCGCCCACCTGGCGCGCGCCTACGAGCGTGAGCAGAGCGCGGCGGCCAAGGACGCGATCGCGCAGATCCTCACCAACTCGCGCATGTGCGCCGAAGGCAAGCGCCCGATCTGCCAGGACACCGGCATCGTCAATGTCTTCCTCGACATCGGCATGGACCTGCGCTGGGAGGGCTTCGGCAACGGGACCATCGACGACGCCGTCAACGAAGGCGTGCGCCGCGCCTACCTCGACCCCGACAACAAGCTGCGCGGCTCGATCGTCGATGACCCGCTGTTCACGCGCAAGAACACCAGGGACAACACGCCGGCCGTGGTGAGCATGAAGCTCGTGCCCGGCCACACGCTGGGCCTTGGCGTGGCGGCCAAGGGCGGCGGCTCGGAAATGAAGAGCAACTTCGCGATGTTGAAAGCCAGCGACTCGCTGGTCGATTGGGTGCTTGAGATCGTGCCGACCATGGGCGCCGGCTGGTGCCCGCCGGGCATGCTCGGCATCGGCGTCGGCGGCACGGCCGAGAAGGCGATGGTGATGGCCAAGGAAGCGCTGATGGACGATATCGACATGTTCGAGCTGCTGCAGCGTGGGCCGAAGACCGACCTCGAAAAGCTGCGCATCGAGCTGTACGAGAAAGTCAACGCGCTGGGCATCGGCGCGCAGGGCCTGGGCGGCCTGACCACCGTGCTCGACGTCAAGATCAAGACCTTCCCGACGCACGCCGTGGGCAAGGCGGTGGCGATGATCCCCAACTGCGCTGCGACGCGCCATGCCCATGTGGTGATGGACGGCTCGGGCCCCGCGTACCTGGAACCGCCGAGCCTGGATCTGTGGCCCGACGTGCATTGGCAGCCCGACTACAACAAAAGCCGACGGGTCGATCTCAATACGCTGACACGAGAACAAGTCGCCAGCTGGAAGCCCGGTGACACGCTGCTGCTGTCCGGCAAGATGCTCACCGGCCGCGACGCCGCCCACAAGCGCATCGCCGACATGCTCGACAAGGGCGAAAAGCTGCCGGTGGACTTCAACAACCGGGTCATCTACTACGTCGGCCCGGTCGATCCGGTGCGCGACGAAGTCGTCGGCCCGGCCGGTCCGACCACGGCCACCCGCATGGACAAGTTCACCGAGATGATGCTCGGCCAAACCGGCCTGATTTCAATGATCGGCAAGGCCGAGCGCGGGCCGAGCGGCATCGAGGCGATCAGGAAGCACAAGAGCGCCTACCTGATGGCCGTCGGCGGCGCGGCCTACCTCGTGTCCAAGGCGATCAAGGGCGCCAAAGTCGTCGGCTTCGCCGACCTGGGCATGGAAGCGATCTACGAATTCGACGTGAAGGACATGCCGGTCACGGTGGCCGTCAGCGCCGACGGCACCAGCGTGCATAACACTGGGCCGCGCGAGTGGCAGATGAAGATCGGGAAGATTCCGGTGGTGGTGGCTTGAGGGCTGCGGAGTAACATTCGGCCATGCAACTCGCAACGGGCACCGTCGTCGAAGGCAAGATCGTCTTATCAGGCGTCACGCTGCCCGAAGGTGCCATCGTTACCGTGCTGGCGCAGGACGCCCAGCCTAGCGTCAAGCTGCCCGCGCATTTGCAGGCCGACCTCGAAGACGCTTTGGCCGAAGCCGACCTCGAAGAAGGCATCTCCGCCGACGAACTCTTTGCAAAGCTGAAGCAGCGCGGCTGAGCGTGGCGCTGATTGCCCGCATCAAGCCGCGCGCTGAGCGCGAAATTCTGAAGGCCACAGACTGGTGGCGAGAGAACCGTCCCGCTGCGCCGGGCGCCATCGAGTCGGATCTTGCGGCAGCGATCGACGCTCTGGTCGAACAACCGGGCATCGGAAGCAAGGTGGAAAATGCTCGCGCGCCGGAAACGAGGCGCTTGTACCTGGCACGTACAAAGTACTTCATCTACTACTGCCCGAGGGGCAACTACCTTGAAGTGATCGCGTTCTGGCACGCGTCACGGGAAAACGAGCCCAGCGTGTGATGGATGCGATCTACGAGTTCGATGTGAATGACGTTCTGGTCGCCGTAACTGTCAGCTCGAATTGCACCAGCGTGCGCAATTGCGGGTCGGCAGAGTGGCAGGGGAAAATTGGACACATATTGGTGGCATTGACGCAAAGGTTGACATGAAGAACTGGCGTTCGCTTCTGTACACCTTCACCGGGCTGTACGTCCTTCTGGGCATTTGGACGCCTCTAATGTGGCTTGTCTCCGGCATGATGAAGTACTACAGGATGGAGTCGTTCGACTTGTTCGCCATGCACCCGTTCAACATCTTTCTATGCATCGTCCTCGCAGCCGCCACGCTCTTGGCCCAGTTGGGTTTTGTGTTGATCGCGCAGGACCATGCAGCAGCCGAGCGAGCCGGCGGCAGTAGCGAAAATCGCTGAACAAATGCCCACCCACATCCTCCAATCCCTCCCCGCCAATCAACGCGTCGGCATCGCCTTCTCCGGCGGCCTGGACACCAGCGCCGCGGTGCTGTGGATGCGCAAAAAAGGCGCGATCCCCTGCGCCTATACCGCGCACCTCGGCCAGCCCGACGAAAGCGACTACGACGAGATTCCGCGCAAGGCCTTGGCCTACGGCGCCGAACTCGCGCGCCTGGTCGATTGCCGGGGGCAGCTCGTGGCCGAGGGCATCGCCGCGATCCAGTCCGGAGCCTTCCACATCAGCACCGGCGGCGCGACCTACTTCAACACCACTCCGCTGGGCCGCGCCGTCACCGGCACCGCGCTGGTGATCGCGATGCGCGAGGACGGCGTCAACATTTGGGGCGACGGCAGCACCTACAAGGGCAACGATATCGAGCGCTTCTACCGCTACGGCCTCTTGGCCAACCCGAAGCTGCGCATCTACAAGCCCTGGCTGGACCAGACCTTCATCGACGAGTTGGGCGGGCGCAAGGAGATGAGCGAGTTCCTCATCGCCAACGGCTTCGACTACAAGATGAGCGTCGAGAAGGCCTACAGCACCGACTCGAACATGCTCGGCGCCACCCATGAAGCCAAAGACCTCGAGCATCTGAGCGCCGGCCTGCACATCGTCAAGCCGATCATGGGCGTGGCCTTCTGGCACGACGACGTGGCGGTGAAAGCCGAGACGGTGTCGGTACGCTTCGACGAAGGCGTGCCGGTGGCGCTGAACGGCCAGACTTTCGCCAGCGCGGTGGCGTTGTTCGAAGAAGCGAATCGCATCGGTGGCCGCCACGGCCTGGGCATGTGCGACCAGATCGAGAACCGCATCATCGAGGCCAAGAGCCGCGGCATCTACGAGGCGCCGGGCATGGCGCTGCTGCACCTGGCCTACGAGCGCCTGGTCACCGGCATCCACAACGAGGACACGATCGAGCAGTACCGCGCCAACGGCCGGCGCCTGGGCAAGCTGCTCTACCACGGGCGCTGGTTCGACCCGCAGGCGCTGATGCTGCGCGAAACAGCACAGCGCTGGGTCGCGCGCGCGATCACCGGCGAGGTCACGCTCGAGTTGCGCCGCGGCAACGACTACACGATCATGAATACGCAGAGCCCGAACCTGACCTACCACCCCGAGCGGCTGACGATGGAAAGCGGCGAAGGCGCCTTCACCGCCGCCGACCGCATCGGGCAGCTCTCGATGCGCAACCTCGATATCGACGACACCCGCGACAAGCTCGGCGTCTATAGCAAGGTCGGCCTGATCGGCGCCGGCAGCGAAGGGGCGATCCCCCTGCTCGGCCACGGCGACTGACCCAGGCGACGCATTTCAGCCATCATGGGCGGCGACCGATCCAGCCCAGGGCGCCCTGCCCGGCGACGCGGCCGCTGGCCATCGAGGCCTGCAACAGGTAGCCGCCGGTGGGCGCCTCCCAGTCGAGCATTTCACCGGCACAGAATACGCCGGGCATGACGCGCAGCATCAACTGCTCGTCGAGCGCTTCGAGCCTGACGCCGCCGGCGCTGCTGATGGCTTCGTCGATCGGGCGCGGCGACGTCACGGTCAGCGGCAGGGCCTTGATGGCGGCCGCCAGCCGCGCCGGGTCGGCCAGCGCCTCGCGCGCCAGCAGCTCGTGCAGCAGCGCCATCTTCGCCCCGGCCAGCCCGAGGCGGCTCTTCAGGTGCGAGGCCAGGCTGCGCGAGCCGCGCGGGTGCGCCACTTCGCGCCGCACGCGGGCGGCGTCGAAGGCCGGCAGCAGGTCGAGCGTCAGCCTGGCCTGGCCGTCGCGCTCGATCGCATCGCGCAAGCTGGCGCTGGCGGCATAGACCAGGCTGCCTTCGATGCCGTAATCGCTGAGCACGAATTCGCCTTGCCGTTCAAACGGTGGCTGGCAGCCCTCGAAGCGCAGCACGACCGGCTTGATCGGCGCACCGGCATGGCGCTGGCGCAGGTGTTCACTCCAGGCGATCGCAAAACCGCCATTGGCCGGTCGCAGTGGCGCCACGTCAACGCCGCGTTCGCGCAGCCACGGCCACCAGGCGCCGTCGGAGCCCAGGCGCTGCCAGCTCGCACCGCCGAGGGCCAGCACGGCGACGCTGGCGTTGACGCGGCGCGCGCCCTGCGCTGACGCGAAGCGCAAGGCGCCGTCGGCGTCCCATCCGAGCCAGCGCTGGCGCATGTGGAAAACGACGCCGCGCTCGCGCAGGCGGTGCAGCCAGGCGCGCAACAGGGGCGCCGCTTTCAGATCGATCGGGAAAACACGGCCCGAGCTGCCGACGAAAGTCTGAATACCGAGCGCCGCCGCCCAATCGCGCAGGGCCTGCGGCGACAGCGCTTGCAGCCATTGCGCCACCTGCGGGGCGCGCGCGCCGTAGCGCGAGACGAACGCCGGCAGCGCTTCGCTGTGGGTGAGGTTCAAGCCGCCCCTGCCGGCGAGCAGGAATTTGCGCCCGACCGAAGGCATCGCGTCGAACAGCTCGACCCTCGCGCCGCCTGCGGCCAGCACCTCGGCGGCCATCAGGCCGGCCGGGCCGCCACCGATGACCACGGCAGGCAGGGACGTGGACACCGAGGCTTCGTCGCTCATGAGGCGCGATGGTGCCATGCGTGTCAAGATTGGCCGCGCTGCACGACCAAGCGGCATCGCCACACAGCCGGAGCCGAGCATGAATTCACTCAACAGCACCGCCTTGTTCCTGGCCCTGGTACCCGCCGCCGCGGCCCAAAGCTGCGAGTTGCGCTCGGCCGCCCAGCCGCCGGCGATCGTCGAGCTGTACACCTCGGAGGGTTGCAGCTCCTGCCCGCCGGCCGATCGCTGGCTGTCAACATTGAAGGACCGCAGCGATGTGATCGCGCTGGCCTTCCATGTCAACTACTGGGACCGCCTGGGCTGGCCCGACCGCTTCGCCACGCCGGCCCTCACGGAGCGCCAGCACCGCTTGGCGCAGAGCAGCGGTGCGGGCTATGTCTATACGCCCCAGGTGCTGTTGAACGGTCGTGACCTGCGCCACTGGAGCGGCAGCTCACCGACACGCCTGCCGACCAGCGCGGTGGCGCTGGCCTTGAAGCGCGAGGGCCAGACGGTCACGGCCACCATCGACGCCGACAGCGATCGCCTGGCCGGCTATTGGGCGGTGCTCGAAGATGGCCACCACACGCGCGTGCGCGCCGGCGAGAACGCCGGCCAGGCGCTCAGGCACGACCATGTCGTCACGCTGTACCAGCCGGTCGAGGCCTGGGCCGCGCGCGGCGCCAGGCAGTTGAGCCTGACGCTGCCGCAGGCCAGCGGCAGCGCCCGCCGGGTGGTCTTCGTGGTCACCGATGCTGCGTCGCAGCGGCCGTTGCAGGCGCTGGCCCTCGCCTGCTGAACGGCTGCAACCCGATGCCGGCCTTCTTCACCCGCTTGGCGTATGGGTTCTGCTCAGTCCAAAAATAGCTCTGCACGAAGCATGAACACCTGGGCCCTGCTGCGCGCACTCACGCTGCCCGAGTGGCGCGCCCACCCGCTGCGCCAGGGGCTGGCCTTGCTGGCCGTGGCACTCGGTGTGGCGCTCGCGTTCTCAGTGCACCTGATCAACCAGTCGGCGCTGGCCGAATTTTCGGCCGCGGTGCGCGCCGCCAACGGCGAGCCCGACGCAGCGCTGGTCTGCACGCGGCGCGAAGGCTGCGACGACGCGCTCACCGATGCGCTGGCCTCGAACGCGGCCATCGCGCTGGCCAGCCCGGTTGTCGAGATCGACAGCGTCGCGATCGGTCGCAACGGCCAGCGCATTGCGCTGAAGCTGGTCGGCGTCGATGGCTTGCAGGTCGCGGCCGTCGCGCCCGCGCTGCTGCCTCGTGCAGTCGCAGGCAGCGATCGTTCGGTCACTCTCGACCCCGATGCGATCTTCGTCAACGCCAGCGCACAACAGCGCCTGGCCGTGAAGCCCGGCGACACGCTGCAGGTGCAGCACGGTCTCGCCACCGTGGCACTGCGCGTGGCCGGCCAGGTGGCCGCTGGCGGCGCCGCGCTGGCCATGATCGACATTGCGGGCGCGCAAACGCATTTCGGTTTTAACGGGCGCCTGACACGCATCGACCTGCGCCTGGCCGCGGGCGCGCGCGTGGCGTCACTGGCAACCGAGCTGCCGCCGGGCTGGACGCTTGCCGCGGCTGACGACGCGACACAGCGCATGGCCCAGGTCTCGCGCGCCTACCGCGTCAACCTCACGGTGCTGGCGCTGGTGGCGCTGTTGGTCGGCGCCTTCCTGGTCTTTTCGGTATTGGCCCTGGCCGTGGCGCAGCGCACGCCCGGCCTGGCGTTGCTCGGCGTGCTCGGCCTGGCTGGCGCGGAGCGCGGGCGACTGGTGCTGGCCGAATGCGCCGTGCTCGGCGTGGTCGGCAGCGCGATCGGCGTCGGCGCCGGCACGCTGCTGGCCCAGGCCGGCCTGCAATGGCTGGCCGGCGACCTCGGTGGCGGCTACTTCCCCGGCGTCGCCCCGGCGCTGGCCTTCTCCTGGCCCGGTGCGCTGGCCTTCGCGGCGCTCGGAACGGTGGCCGCACTCGTCGGTGGCTGGCTGCCGGCACGCCAGGCCACCGCCCTCGCACCGGCGCAGGCCTTGAAAGGACTCGGTGGGTCGCCGCAGGCCGCCGCGCCATGGTGGCGCGGGCCACTGCTGCTCGCGGCCGGCGCACTGCTGGCCTGGGTGCCGCCGATCGGCGGCCTGCCGATCGCCGCCTACGCCGCGGTAGCGCTGCTGCTGGTCGGCGGTATCGCCTGCGTGCCGAGCTTGATCGATGCCCTGCTCAGGCGCGCTGCGTTGCCGACCGCGCCGCTCGCCCTGCTGGCCCTGCAACGCGCGCGCCATGAACGCGACGCGGCCACGGTGGCTGTGGCCGGCGTCGTTGCCAGCCTGGCCCTGGCCGTCGCGTTGACGGTCATGGTGGCCAGCTTTCGCGAAGGCGTTTCGGGCTGGCTCGACACGGTGCTGCCGGCCGATCTGTATGTGCGCACAGCGGCCGGCAGCGCAGCCAGCGACCAGGCCTTCCTGCCGCCGGGCTTTGCGACAGGCGTGGCCGCGCTGCCCGGCGTCGCGCGCATGGAAGCCTCGCGCACGCGCGCGCTGACGCTCGATCCGGCCCGGCCGGCGGTGAGCCTGATCGCCCGGCCCCTGGCCGATCCGGCGCGCAGGCTGCCGCTGTTGGCAGCGGCGCTGCCGGCCAGCGGTGCGATGCCGGGCGTCTATGTCAGCGAAGCGACGGCGGCGCTGTACGACGCCGGGCCGGGCCAGACCCTGGACTTGCCGATCGGCAGCGACAGCGCCGTCGTCAAGGTGCAGGTGCTCGGTGTGTGGCGCGACTACGCGCGCCAGTTCGGCGCGATCGCGATCGACAGCGCCACCTACCAGCATTTGACCGGTGACCGGCGTAGCAACGATCTCGCGCTGTGGCTGGCGCCTGGCGCGCGCAGCGACGAGGTGCAACGCGCTGTGCGCAGCTTGGCCGGCGAGCCCGCGCTGCTCGACTTCGCGGCGCCGACGCAGTTGCGCGCATTGTCGTTGTCGATCTTCGACCGCAGCTTCGCCGTCACCTACTACCTGCAGGCGGTGGCGATCGCGATCGGCCTGACCGGCATCGCCGCCAGCTTTTCGGCCCAGGTGCTGGCACGGCGGCGCGAGTTCGGCCTGCTCGCGCACCTGGGCCTGACGCGGGCACAGATCGTCGGCGTCGTCGCCGGTGAAGGGGCGGCCTGGACCGCGGCCGGCGCGCTGGCCGGCCTGGTCCTCGGCTTGGCGGTGGCGGTGGTCTTGGTCCACGTGGTCAATCCACAAAGTTTTCACTGGACGATGGAACTGCTGCTGCCGTGGGGGCGGCTGGCGAGCCTGTGCGCCGCGGTGCTGCTGGCGGGCAGCGCAACGGCGGCCCTCAGTGCACGCGCGGCCGCGTCGCAGGACGCCGTGGCCGCAGTCAAGGAAGACTGGTGATCGCGCGGCGCGGCCTGCTGGCCCTGGCCTGTATTGCGCCGCAGTGCGTGCAGGCCCAGACCGGCGTCGCGCCGCGCGCCCTAGCCTTCCCGCGCGACCACGGCGCGCACCCCGACACGCGCACCGAGTGGTGGTACGCCGCCGGCTGGCTGCACGATGCGCAAGCTCCCGGCGATGCACCGGCCTTCGGCTTCCAGCTCACCTTCTTTCGCTCACGCACCGGCCTGGCTGCCGGCCTGGCCAGCCGCTTCGCTGCGCGCCAGTTGTTGTTTGCGCACGCCGCCCTCACCGACCTGGCGGCGCAGCGCCTGCTGCATGCCGAACGCATCGCGCGCTGGAATGACGACGAACGCGCCCCGCGCGCAGCCGCCGCGCGGGGCGATACGCGGGTGCACATCGGCGACTGGCGTTTCGAGCGCAACGACAGCGCCTACCGCGCCTCGCTCGGCGACACGGCCGCCGGCTTCGCCTACCGTCTGAGCCTCGCGCCGACCCAGCCGTTGCTGCTGCAAGGCGATGCCGGCTTCAGCCGCAAAGGCCCCGATCGGGCAAACGCCAGCCACTACTACAGCCAACCGCAACTCGCGGTCAGCGGCGAACTGCGACACGCCGGCAGAGCACGCCCTGTGCGCGGCAGGGCCTGGTTCGATCACGAATGGAGCGAGTCGCTGATGCCCGATGGCGCGGTCGGCTGGGACTGGATCGGCATCAACCTGGCCGACGGCGGCGCCCTCACCGCCTTTGCCCTGCGCCGGGCCGACCGCAGCGCCATGTGGGCAGGCGGCAGCCACCGCACGCGCAACGGCAGCGCGCAAGCCTTCACCGCCGACGCGGTGCGCTTCGAGCCTCTCGCGCACTGGACCAGCCCGGCCACCCGCGCGCGTTATCCCGTGCGCTGGCGCGTGCACACGCCGGCGGGCACGTTCGACATCCGCGCGCTGCTCGAGGCCCAGGAACTCGACAGCCGCGCCAGCACCGGCGCGGTCTATTGGGAAGGCCTGGCCGAACTGCGCAATGCCCACGGCGGACCGCGCCTGGGCCTGGGCTACCTCGAGATGACCGGCTACGCCAGCGCGCTGCGCCTGTAGCGGGTTGGGCCTGCGTCGATGCAGCACAGGGCGAGCGGCCCGCGATCGACGGCAGGTTGGGGCGTGCTCTCAGGGAAACGCCCGGCCGCTCCCAAGTTTCCTTGCCCCCCCGGGCCACGAAGGGGCCCCTTCGTGGCCCGGGGGGCCTGACGCGAAGCGGCAGGTCTGGGGGCGCTCAATACCGCCGTGTGGCGGGCCCGGCGACGTAGAAGCCTCGTGTCTCGCGGTTGAAGGCGATACGATGGCCGTTGTCGCAGGCGGCGCACCACCAGACCGCCAGCGTGCCGTCGGGCTCGAGCGCCAGCGCCGCGAACGCTGTGCCGGGGTCGGGCACCTCGACCAGGAAGCGCAGACGCGGCCGTTCGCCGGGCCGGTCGATGATGGCGACGAACAGGCCGCGCTCGCCGTCGCAGCGGCGGTAGGCGCCGACGAATGCAGTCTGCAATTTGCTACTGCCGTCGAACGATGCTTCGAGCGAAAACGCCAGGCCGTCGAGCGGGCTGCCGCCCGCCGGGCCCAGCAATTCTTCGCCGAACAATTCGCGCGTCAAATCCTGCGCCGCGCACCAGGCCGGCTCGATGCGCTTGATCGGCATGCCGCGCACGGCCGTAGCACGCGGCGCCAGCGTCGCGCGTTGCCACCACGGGTCACGCGCCGGCTCGGGCCGAACACTGAGCACGGGTGGCTGCGGCTGCGCCATTGCCACAGCCGACACCAAGGCACAAGCCAGTGCCGCCATGACGGCCACACGCCTCATTGCCAGCCTCCGCGGCGCCGCGTCGCGTACAAACAGATAGCCGCCGCTGCGGCGACATTCAGCGACTCTTCGCCGCCAGGCTGCGGGATGCGCAGTGTCTGTGCGCAACGCGCCAGCAGCGCAGGCGCTATCCCCTGCCCTTCATGGCCGAAAACCCAGGCGCAGGGAAATGGCAACTGGGCCTCGTCGAGCGTGCATTCGGCGTGCGAGCTGCCGGCCAACAGCGGCAGGTCCAAGCCATCGAGTTGCGCTTGGGCCAGACCCTCGACCAGCTCGAGCCCGAAGTGCGCACCCATGCCGGCACGCAATACCTTGGGTGACCACAGCGCGGCGCTGCCTTCGAGCGCCAGCACCTGCGTGAAGCCCAGGGCCGAGGCGCTGCGCAAGATGCTGCCGACATTGCCGGCGTCCTGCACACGATCGAGCACCACACTGGGCAGGCCCGGTCTTGCGGCCCGGGGTTCCGGCGCGTCGATGGCAAAACCGATGCCGGCCGGCGAATCGAGGCTGCTGACGCTGGCGAACAAGCTGTCGGGCACGCAGGCCACGCGCGGCGCCCATGACGCAAGTTCACGCAAGGCCGGCTGTTGCCACGCCGATTGGCTGACCAGGGCCTGCACCGCCGCACGACCGCGCCAACGCAGCGCCTGGCACAGGTGCTCTCCTTCGAGCCACACCACGCCGAGCTTGCGATACGCACCCGGCGTGCGCGCCAGCTTGCGCAGGCGCACCAGCAACGGGTTGTCGCGCGAGGCGATGTCCACCACCTCGCTCACCGCGCGTGCTCCAGCACCGCGCGCACGGGGCCAAAGCTGCGCCGATGCGCGATGCAGGCGCCATGCGCGCGCAGTGCGGCCAGATGTGCGGCCGTCGGATAGCCCTTGTGGTCGGCAAAACCGTAGGCCGGAAATTCCTCGTGCAACGCGGCCAGCAGCGCATCGCGGTGCACCTTGGCGACGATCGACGCGGCCGAAATCGCCGCGACCTGGGCGTCGCCCCTGACGATGGCCTCGGCCGGCATCGCCAGCAGCGGCAAGCGGTTGCCATCGACCAGCACCCGCCTGGGCACCAGGCGCAGCCCTTCGACGGCGCGCCGCATCGCCAGCAGCGTCGCCTGCAGGATATTCAGGCCGTCGATTTCCTCGACGCTGGCCTGGGCCACGCTGCAGCACAGGGCCTTGGCGCGGACTTCGGCGGCCAGGCGCTCGCGCGTCGCCGGGCCGAGCGTCTTCGAGTCGCGCAGACCCTTGATCGGGTGGCGATCGTCGAGGATCACCGCGGCAGCGACGACCGGCCCGGCCAGCGGGCCGCGGCCGGCTTCATCGACGCCAGCGATCAGGCCCGGCCCGCTCCAGACCCGGCGGCGCGGCTCAGGCTCGGCCGAGGACTTGTGCGATGGCATCGGTGGCGGTGCGGGCAGTATCACGCCGCAGCAGCTGGTGCAGTTCGGTAAAGCGCTGCTGTAGCGCCTCGGCCCGTGCCGGTGCGTCGAGCCAGGCCAGCACATCGCTGGCGAGCCGGGCTGGGTCGGCGTCGCCCTGGATGCGTTCGGGCACCACGAAGTCGCGACACAGGATGTTGGGCAGGCCGACCCAGGCTTGGTACTGCATGCGCCGCATCATCTGCCAACTCAGCGCATTCATGCGGTAGGCGATGACCATCGGGCGCTTGAAGAGCGCCGCTTCGAGCGTGGCCGTGCCGCTGGCGATCAGGGTCGCGTCGCAGGCCGCGAGTGCGTCGTGCGAGCGGCCGTCGAGCAAGGCGATCGGTGTTGCGCCTGCATGCTGCGCCAGCATCGGTTCGAGCAGCGCCCGCAGCCCCGGCGCCACCGGCAGCACGAATCGCAGCGCCGGCCGTTGCCGGTACAGGCGCGCCGCAGCCTGGAGGAACAGCGGCGCGATGTACTGGATCTCCGAGCGCCGACTGCCCGGCAGCAGCGCCACCACGCAGTCGCTGTCGGCCAAGCCCAGTGCCAGGCGCGCGGCGGCCCGCGGCACTTCGAGCGGGATCGCATCGGCCAGCGGGTGGCCGACATAGGTTGCGGCAATGCCGTGCCGGGCCAGCAAGGCCGGCTCGAACGGGAACAGGCACAGTACATGATCGACACTGTGCGCCATTTTCTTCACGCGCTCGCCACGCCAGGCCCAGATCGACGGGCAAATGAAGTGGATCGACCGGGTTCCCGCGGTCTTGAGCCGGGCTTCGAGCTCGAGGTTGAAATCCGGCGCATCGACACCGATGAAGGCGTCGGGGCGTTCGTCGAGCAGCCGCATCGTCAAGCGGCGCCGGATGCCGACGATCTCGCGGTAGTGGCGCAGCACTTCGACATAACCGCGCACGGCCAGCTTGTCGCTCGGCCACCAGGCATCGAAGCCCTGCGCCGCCATCTGCGGCCCGCCGATGCCGGCCGCGGCCAGGCCGGGCCAGCGCGCTCTCAAGCCTTTGAGCAGCAGGCCGGCGAGCAGATCGCCTGACGCTTCGCCGGCCACCATCGCCAGGCGCATACGTTATCGGGCTATGCCGCGGGTCGAGGCCGCGAGGAAGTCGAGCATCGCCTGCACGTCGGCAGCGCCTTGCGGCACACCATCGCGCAGTGCCTCGATGGCCTGCGTTGCCTGCTCCAGCGTCAACCCGTCACGGTAGATCAGGCGGTGCATCTGCTTGACCTGGGCGATGCGTTCGGCCGAAAAACCGCGCCGGCGCAGGCCTTCGATGTTCAAGCCACGCACCGCCAGCGGATGACCGACCGCCATCATGTACGGCGGCACGTCTTGCGCGACATGGCTCTGGAAGCCCGTCATCGCATGCGCGCCGATGCGGCAGAACTGGTGCACGCCTGTCAGGCCGCCGACGATGACCCAATCGCCGATATGCACATGGCCGGCCAGGGTGGCGTTGTTGGCCAGGATCGTGCGGTGACCCAACTGCACGTCGTGCGCAATATGCACATAGGCCATGATCCAGTTGTCGTCGCCGATGCGCGTGACACCGCCGCCCTGGGCCGTGCCGCGGTTGAAGGTACAGAACTCGCGGATGGTGTTGCGCTCGCCGATCACCAGCTCGGTCGGCTCGCCGCGGTACTTCATATCCTGCGGTGCACCGCCGAGGCTGGCGTGGGCGAAGACGCGGTTGTCGCGCCCGATCGTGGTCGGCCCTTCGATCACGGCATGCGCGCCGATGCTCGTGCCTTCGCCGACCTTGACGCCGGCGCCGATCACGGCATAGGGGCCGACCGCGACCGAGCCCGCCAGCTCGGCGCCCGGGTCGACGATGGCCGTCGGGTGGATCGCCGCCATGCCTCTCGATAGCTCAGTTGATCTTGCGCATCGTGCACATCAGCTCGGCCTCGACGGCGGTTTCGCCGTCGACGCTGGCCCGCGTCTTGTACTTATGGATGCCGGCCTTGACGCGCTCGATCGTGGCTTCGAGGATCAATTGGTCGCCGGGCTCGACCGGCCGCTTGAATCGCGCACCGTCGATGCCGACGAAATAGACCACCGTATCGTCGCCCGGCTCGGTGCCCTGGCTCTCGAACGACAGCAGCGCGGCAGTCTGGGCAAGCGCTTCGAGCATCAGCACGCCCGGCATCACCGGCCGGGCCGGAAAGTGGCCCATGAAGAAGGGCTCGTTAATGGTGACGTTTTTCAGCGCCTTGATGCGCACGCCCCTTTCGATCTCCAAGACGCGATCGACGAGCAGGATCGGGTAGCGGTGCGGCAGCTTTTTGAGAATCTTGTGGATATCGAGCACGGGCACGGTCATGTTTTTTTCTCCAGCGCACGCAGGCGATCGCGCAGCGCGTGCAGCTGGCGCAGGGTGGCCGCGTTCTTTTCCCAGGCGGCATTGTCGTCGAACGGGAACAGGCCGCTGTACCGGCCGGGCACGAGAATCGAGCGCGTTATGGTGGTCGCCGCCGAGACGTGTACGTGGTCGGCCAGCTCGAGATGGCCGAGCACATTCGCGCTGCCGCCCAGCGTGCAATGGGCGCCAATGCGCGCGCTGCCGGCAATGCCGACGCAACCGGCCATTGCGGTGTGCGCGCCGACATGCACGTTGTGGCCGATCTGCACCAGGTTGTCGAGCTTGACGCCGTCTTCGATGACGGTATCGCCGAGTGCGCCGCGGTCGATGCAGGTATTGGCGCCGATCTCGACATCGTTGCCGATGCGCACGCCACCGAGTTGTTCGATCTTTGCCCAGTACCCGTTGTCGGGTGCGAAGCCAAAACCGTCGGCGCCGATCACCGCCCCCGGATGCACGATGCAACGCTCGCCGACGTGGCAGCCGTCGGCGATCACCACGCGGGCGCCGATGCGGGTGTGGGCGCCGATGCTCGCGCCGGCGCCGATACAGGCCAGGGGCCCGATACTGGCGCTGTCGGCAAGCACCGCGCCGGCATCGACCACGGCGCTCGGGTGAACCCCGCGCGGGGTCGCGGGGCGGATGCGCCCGACCCACCACTGCGACAGGCGCGCGTAGTACAGGTACGGGTCGGGCGTGACGATGGCCGTGCCGCGCGCCGCGGCTTCGCCTTTGAAGGCCGGTGCCACAATGACGCAGCCGGCCTGCGTGCTCGCGAGCTGGCCGCGGTAGCGCGGGTTGGCGAGAAATCCGATCGAGCTCGGCGTGGCAGCTTCGAGGGTGGCAATGCGGTCGATGGGCAAGCCGGCATCGCCGACGCATTCGCCGCCGAGGCGGGCCACGATGTCGGCGACGGTCACGCCCATCGCTGCGCTCTCAGGCGATCGAGGAAACCGCGTGGTTCACTTGCCGGCATTGAGCGCATCGATCACCTTCTTGGTGATATCGACACGCGGGCTCCAGTGCACGGCGTCCTGCAGGATCAGGTCATACTTTTCGCTGTCGAAGATCTGCTTGATGACCTTGTTGGCGCGCTCGACCACGCCCGACAGTTCTTCGTTCTTGCGCTGGTTCAGGTCTTCCTGGAATTCGCGGCGCTTGCGCTGAAAGTCGCGGTCTTGTTCGACCAGGTCGCGCTGGCGACGGCTGCGCTCAGCTTCGGACAGGGTGGGGCCGTCCTTGTCGAGTTTGTCGGCAGCGGCCTTCAAGCGGTTGGCCACCTCGGCGAGGTCTTTCTCGCGCTTGCCGAACTCGCCTTCGAGCTTGGCCTGCGCGGCCTTGGCTGGATTGGCTTCGCGCAGCACGCGCTCGCTGTTGACGTAACCGATTTTCAGATCCTGCGCCTGTGCGACGCTGGTTGCCGCTACCAGCATCGCAGCGGCGGCAAAGGTCTTCATCGTATTCATCAGAAAGCCGTCCCGATCTGGAATTGAAACTTTTGGATTCTATCGGTGGGCTGGCTGCGCAAAGGCGTGCCCCAACTCAGCTTCAATGGGCCCACCGGCGAAATCCACGACAGGCCGACGCCGGCTGACGCACGCAGGCTGTGGGCATCGACCTTTTCGTTTTCGCCCCACACGTTGCCGGCGTCCATGAAGCCGAACAGGCGCAGCGATTTGTCGTTACCCCCGCCAGGAACGGGCACATAGAACTCGGCGTTGACATTGAGCTTGCGGTTGCCGCCGATGTAGTTGTTGGTCACGTCAACGATGCCCAGAGAGCCTTGATCGAAGACACGCACCGAACCGAGGCCACCGCCGAAGAAATTCTTGAAGATCGGGTAGGGCTTGTTGCCCAGGCCCTTGCCCCAGCCGAACTCGCCGTTCAGGCCGAAGGTGAAGCGGTTGGTGATCGGAATGTAGTGTTGGTATTGCAGGTTGGCGCGCAGATAGCGCACGTCGCCGGCGATCGACCATTCGAGGTTGACGCGCTGGAACTTGCCGCTGGTGGGCGAGATCGCGCTGTCGCGGTCGTCGCGGGCCCAGCCCAGGGTCAGCGGGATGGCGGTGCTCGACGAGCCGTACAGCTTTCGGTAGTCGCGGTAGCTCTTGTTGGTGACGTTGCCGGCAATCCGCGTCGATTCAAAGCCGAGGCCGAAGAACACCGTATCGAATTCGGAGAACGGCACCCCGAAGCGCACCGTCGCGCCCGGTGTCACCAACTCGTACTCCTCGCCCTGGCTGTTGATCGGCTGGGTGGTGCGGTAGAACAAATCGACCGCACGCGAGATGCCGTCGATGGTGAAGTAGGGATCGACGGTCGAGAGCACCAGGGTACGGTTGGATTTGCTCGTATTGAGCTCGATGCCGAGGTAGTTGCCGGTGCCGAAGACATTCTCCTGCTTGATCGAGGCCGTGAACGAGAGCTTGTCGCTGCTCGAATAGCCGGCGCCGATGAGCAGGTTGCCGGTCGGCTTTTCGGTGACCTTGATCGTCAGATCGACCTGGTCTGCCGTGCCCGGAACCTCCTCGGTCTCGACCTCGACGTCCTTGAAGTAGCCCAGGCGATCGACGCGGTCGCGCGAGAGCTTGATCTTGCCGCCGTCGTACCAGGCCGACTCGAACTGGCGGAATTCACGGCGCACGACTTCGTCGCGGGTGCGGTCGTTGCCGGCCACATTGATGCGGCGTACATAGACGCGGCGCTGTGGCTCGGCCGCCAGCACCACCACCACCTGGGCGTTGGCGCGGTCGATCTCGGGGCGCGATTGGGTTCTGGCGAAGGCATAACCGTAGAGGCCGTACAGGTCGCCGAAGAGTTTGGTGGTGGCCGCCACCGCCTCGCTGCGATACGGCTCGCCGGGCTTGATGCGCACCAGGCGGCGGAATTCGTCTTCCTTGCCGAGGAAATCGCCTTCGAGCTTGACCGCCGTCACCGTATAGAGCTGGCCCTCGCGCACCGTGACCGTGATGCTGATGTCCTGCTTGTCGGGCGAGATCGTGACCTGGGTCGATTCGATCTCGAATTCGAGATAACCGCGGTTGGTGTAGTAGGCGCGGATGGTTTCCAGATCGGCGTTCAACTTGCTACGCGAATAGCGATCGGTCTTGGTGTACCAGGTCAACCAGCCGCCGGTGGTTTGCTCCAGCAGACCGAGCAGCGTGCTCTCCGAAAATACCTTGCTGCCGACGATGCGGATTTCCTTGATCTTGGCCGCGTCGCCCTCGGTCATCGTGAAGCTGACGTTGACACGGTTGCGCTCGAGCGGCGTGATCGTCGTCACCACTTCGGCGCCGTACAGGCTGCGCGTCAGGTACTGGCGCTTGATTTCCTGCTCGGCGCGGTCGATCAGCGCGCGGTCGAAGGGCAGGCCTTCGCCGATGCCCGAATCTTTCAGGGCCTTGGCCAGGGTGTCGTTGTCGAACTCCTTCAGGCCGACAAAGGTGACGGCAGCGATGACCGCACGCTCCTCGACCACCAGCACCAGCACACGGCCGTCGATTTCGATGCGCACATCCTTGAACAGGCCGGTGGCAAACAACGCGCGCAGCGCCGCGGCGCCCTTGTCGTCGCTGTAGGTGTCGCCGATGCGAAATGGCAGCGACGCGAACACCGTGCCCGGGTCGGTGCGTTGCAGGCCCTCGATGCGGATATCGGCGATCTCGAAAGCTTCGGCCGCGCGGGCCGCCGGCACGCCAGCGATGGCGCCGATCGCGAGCACGACAGCAGCGACCGATCGCAGCGGATGGGAGGTGGAGGAAAAATGCATCGCGGGTGGGGCAGGCTGTGGCGTGTCAGTGCAGACCCAGCAGGCGGGCCACGTCGTTGGAAAGGGCCAGGGACATCAGCAGCAGCATGATCAGCGCGCCGCCGCGCTGGAGCCACTTGAGCCACAGGTCGGAAACCGGGCGGCCGGTGACAGCCTCGAAAAGATAATACATGAGGTGTCCGCCATCGAGCAGCGGCAGCGGCAGCAGGTTGAGCACGCCGAGGCTGACGCTGACCAGCGCCAGGAAGCCGAGGTAGTAGGCCAGTCCGAGTTGCACCGATTGGCCGGCGTAATCGGCGATCGTCAGCGGCCCCGAAAGGTTCTTCAGCGACGCCTGGCCGATTAACATGCGCCCGAGCATCCTGAGCGTCAGCAGCGCGACCTCCCCGGTCCGTGCCACGCCCTGCACCAGGCCGTCGAGCGGACCTTTCTGCACCGTGACCATCTCGGGCGTGCGGCCGACGAAAGCGTCGATGCGACCGATGCGCTGGTTGCCGTCGCTGAAGACGCGCGGGCTCACCGGCAGCTCGCGCGTAACACCGGCGCGTTCGACCTGCCAGACCATCGGCGCAGCTGTGCCATCGGCCGCCAGTCGGCGGATGCGTTCACGCAATTGCTGCGCGTCGCCGATCGGCGCGCCATCGACGCGCAGCACGCGATCGCCACTTTTCAGTCCGGCTTTGTCTGCCGGACCATCGGCCTTGACCTCGCCCAGCACCGCCTCGCTGTAGGGTGCACCCAGGCCCACGCGCTGCATCAGCCCGGCATCGACCTCCTGGCTGTCGATGCGGTTGAGTTCGAGCGTCAGCTGGCGGCTGCCGTGGCCGGCCGCGTCGCTGACCGTCAACGACAGCGGTTCGCCTTGCAGCACGGCCTGCGTGACCTGCCAGCGCAGCTCGGCGAGCGACTGCACGTCGTGCCACTGCGCCGTGTCGCTCGACCAGGCGCGCACCCAATCGCCCGAGCGCAGGCCGGCACGCTCGGCCAGGCTGCCAGCGGCCGGCGCGCTGAGCACGGCCTTGGGTTCATCGACACCGATCCAGTGTGCGACCGCATACAGCAGCACCGCCAGCAGCAGGTTGGCGACCGGCCCGGCCGAGACGATGGCCGTGCGCTGCAGCAGCGATTTTCGATTGAATGCCTGATTGCGTTGCTGTGGCAGAACGCTGCCTTCGCGCTCGTCTAGCATCTTCACGTAGCCACCGAGCGGCAATGCCGAGACGACGAACTCGGTGCTGTCGGGCGTGGCCTGGCGGCGCCACACAACGCGGCCAAAGCCGACCGAGAAGCGCAGCACCTTCACACCGCACCAGCGCGCAACCTGGTAATGACCCCATTCATGGATCACGATCAGCACGCCCAGCGTGACCAGGAACGCAAGCACCGTCGTGATCACCGTGCGCACTCCTTGACGAGGGTCTGCGCGTGGGCGCGGGCGCGGGCGTCGAGCGCCAGCAAGTCACTCAAGCCGGCGTCGCCAGGCAAGTCGGGCAGTACGGCGGCGATGGTCTCGGCATTGACCCGGTGAATGTCGGTAAAGCGAATGGTTCCAGCCAGGAACGCGGCCACCGCTTCTTCGTTGGCGGCGTTGAGCACCGCGGCGCTGCCTTCGGGCGCGCGCAGTGCGTCCCACGCGAGAAAGAGGCCGGGGAAGCGCTGGCGGTCGGCTGGCTCGAAGCTCAGATCCTTGAGCGTCTCGAATTCGAGCCGCGACGCGCCCGACGCAATCCGCTCGGGGAACGCAAGGCCGTAGGCGATCGGCACGCGCATATCGGGCGTGCCCAGTTGCGCCAGCACCGAGTGGTCGCGGCACACGACCATCGAGTGGATGATGCTTTGCGGGTGGATCACCACGCGCACCTGCTCCGGCACAAGGTCGAACAGCCAGCGTGCTTCGATGACTTCGAGCGCCTTGTTCATCATCGTCGCCGAGTCAACGGAGATCTTCCTGCCCATGACCCAGTTCGGGTGCGCCACGGCCTGCTCCGGCGTGATGTCGTGCAGCGAGGCCGGATCGCGGCTGCGGAAAGGGCCGCCCGAAGCCGTGAGAACGATATGGTCGATGCGCTCGGACCAACTGCTACGGTCTTCGGGCAGGCACTGGAAGATGGCCGAATGCTCGCTGTCGATCGGCAACAGCGTGGCGCCACCGGTGCGCACCGCGTTCATGAACAGCGCGCCGCCGACCACCAGTGCTTCCTTGTTGGCCAGCAGCAGGCGCTTGCCGGCGCGCGCGGCGGCCAGGCACGGCGCCAGGCCGGCGGCGCCGACGATGGCGGCCATCACCGTCGTCACCGCTTCGTGCGCCGCCAACTCGCACAGCGCAGGCTCGCCGGCCAGAACCTCGGTGGCCAGGCCGTTCGCGCGCAGGCGTTGCTGCAAGGCTTTGGCCGCCGCAACGTCGCCGAGTGCGGCATAGCGTGGTTTCCAGCGTTGACACAAGGCTTCAAGCTCGGCCGCACGCGCGTGCGCCGTCAGCGCAAAGACCTCGAAGCGATCCGGGTGGCGCGCCACGACGTCGAGCGTTCCGAGGCCGACCGAGCCGGTGGCGCCGAGGATCGCCAGGCGCTGTTTAGCGACCGTCATAACGAGGCCAGCGCCATGGCGATCGGCAGCACCGGCAACAGCGCGTCGATGCGGTCGAGCACACCGCCGTGGCCAGGCAGCAGGCGGCTCGAATCCTTCGTCCCTGCCGCACGTTTGACGAGCGACTCGAACAGATCGCCGAGCACGCTGAAGCCAGCCAGCAGCAGCGCCAGCAGCAACAAGCCGGCCCAGCCCAAATGTTCGACGAACTGGGTGTAAAGGCTTGCCGAATCGACCGGCCAGCGACGATCGATCCACAACACCCACAGCACGGCCAAGACCAGCACACTGAGCATGCCGCCCGCAACGCCCTCCCAACTCTTGCCAGGGCTGATCGTCGGGGCCAGCTTGCGCCGACCGCAGGCCCGTCCGGCGGCATAGGCGCCGATGTCGGCGACCCACACCAGGCACAGGGACGACAACAGGAAATTCACGCCCACCATGCGCGCCTTGGCCAGCGCCAACCAGGCCACCCACAAGGCCAGCAGCCCGAGCGCGAGGCGCAGCACGGCCGGCCAGCGCAGCCATGCGCTCGGCCCACCACGCAGCGCCAAGGCGCCGAGCGCGAGCCACGCCACCGTTGCGCCCCACCACACCGCAGCCGGGACTTTGGCCACGCTGCCGGTGTGGACCGCCCACAGCCCGGCCAGCGCCAGCAACACGCCGGGGCCGACGGCGGCAATCGTGGCCACGCCGTTCAGCTTCGCCCATTCCCAGCCGGCGGCCGCGATCAACAACAAGGTCAGCAGCGCAAAAGGCCACGAGGTCGAAACCCACAAAGTCGGCAGCAGCAGCGCCAACAGCACCACCGCGGTAATCACGCGCTGCAACAACATCGAGATGCGCCTCAAGCCAGCGCAGGGCCGCCCCAAGCGGCCTGGGCTCCCCACGGAGGAAGCGAGCGAAGTGAGCTCGGGGCAGTCATTTCAGGCGCTGACGACCTGTGGCGCAGGTTCGAGCTTCACGCCACCAAAACGCCGCTCGCGGGCACGAAAATCGGCCAGCGCAGCGTCGAGTTCGGCATCGCCGAAATCGGGCCACAGGCAAGCGGTGAAATACAGCTCCGAATAGGCCACCTGCCAGAGCAGGAAATTGCTGATGCGCACCTCGCCACCGGTGCGGATGAACAAATCCGGGTCGGGCGCGTAGCTCATGGCCATGTAGCGCCCGAGCCTGGCTTCGTCGAGTTGCTCGGGCTGCACGCCGTCGGCCAGCGCGCAGCGTGTGGCCTGCACCACATCCCAGCGCCCGCCGTAGTTGAAAGCCACCGAGAGCGTGATGCGCCGGTTGTGTTCGGTGGCGCGCTCGGCCTGGCCCCAGGCTTCGCGCACCTTGTCCGACACCGCGCTGCGGTCACCGACGATGCGGATGCGCACACCTTCCTTGGCCAGCTTGGTGAGGTACTTCGACACCGCCACCAGCACCAGGCCCATCAGGCCCGAGACCTCGTCGCTCGGGCGTTTCCAGTTTTCCGACGAGAAGGCGAAGACGGTCAGGTATTCGATGCCGCGGTCGGCGCAGGCCTGTACCGTGCGCACCAGCGCATCGACACCCTGCTTGTGGCCGAAAAAGCGCGGCATGAAACGCTTCTTGGCCCAGCGGCCATTGCCGTCCATCACGATCGCCACATGGCGTGGCAGGGCCAGGTCTCGCTGCACTCTGTGAGCGGCTATACAGCCAGGATTTCAGCTTCTTTGGCGTGGATCAGGCGGTCGATTTCGGCGATCACGCGGTCGGTGAGTTTTTGCACCTCATCCTGCGCTCGACGCTCCTCGTCCTCGGTCGCCAGCTTGTCCTTGAGCAGTTTCTTCAAGTGCTCATTCGCATCCCGGCGCAGGTTGCGCACCGCAACCTTGGTGTCCTCGCCGGCATGGCGCACGACCTTGGTCAAATCCTTGCGGCGCTCTTCGGTCAGAGCCGGCATCGGCACGCGCAGCAGGTCGCCCTGGGCCGCGGGATTGAGGCCGAGGTCGCTCTCACGGATGGCCTTCTCGATCTTCGCGCCCAGGCCCTTTTCCCAGGGCTGGACGCTGATCGTGCGCGCATCGAGCAGGGTCACGTTGGCGACCTGGCTGATCGGCACCATCAAGCCGTAGTAATCGACCTGCACCTGGTCGAGCAGGCCCGGGTGGGCACGGCCGGTGCGCACTTTCTGCAGCTCGCTCTTGAAGGCCTCGATGGACTTGCCCATCTTGGATTCGGCGGCTTTCTTGATGTCGGCGATCGTCATGGCTTTGACATCCTCATCCTAGACGTGTACGAGCGTACCTTCGTTGCTGCCCATCACCACGCGCTTCAAAGCGCCGGGCTGGTTGATCGAAAACACCTTGATCGGCAACTTCTGGTCGCGGCACAGTGCAAACGCGGTCGCATCCATCACCTGCAGGTTTTTGGCAATGGCTTCGTCGAAACCGATGGTGACGTAACGCGTCGCCTTGGGATCCTTGTTCGGGTCGGCGGAATAGACGCCATCGACCTTGGTCGCCTTGAGCACGATTTCGGCGCCGATTTCAGCACCGCGCAACGCGGCCGCGGTATCGGTGGTGAAAAAGGGGTTTCCAGTGCCGGCGGCGAAGACCACCACCTTGCCTTCTTCGAGGTATTGCAGGGCCTTGGGCCGCACATAGGGCTCGACCACCTGCTCGATGCCGATGGCCGACATCACCCGCGCGGTCATACCTTCCTGGCGCATGGTATCGGCCAGGGCCAGCGCATTCATCACCGTGGCCAGCATGCCCATGTAGTCGGCGGTGGCCCGGTCCATCCCGACCGAGCCGCCGGCCACCCCGCGAAAGATATTGCCGCCGCCGATCACCACCGCGACCTCGACGCCCAGCTCGGTGATCTCCTGCACCTCGCGCACCATGCGCACGATGGTGGCGCGGTTGATGCCGTAGGCATCGTCGCCCATCAGGGCTTCGCCGGAGAGTTTGAGCAGGATGCGTTTATAGGCCGGCATGCGGCGAATCTCCTCAGGCAGACAACGGGCCGGAGTTTAAGCGGCGGCAAAGGTGGCCCGTGTCCGGATGCAGCCTCACGGGCCTTTGGCCGCCGCGACCTGGGCCGCGACCTCGGCAGCGAAGTCATCGACCTTCTTCTCGATGCCCTCGCCGACCACGTACAGCGTGAAGCGCTTGACTTGCGTGGCCTTCTCCTTGAGCATTTGCTCGACGGTCTGCTTGTCATTCTTGACGAAGTTCTGGTTCAGCAACGAAACCTCCTTCAGGAATTTCTGCACCGCACCTTCGACCATCCTGGCGACGATCTCCGCCGGTTTTCCCGACTCGGCCGCTTTCTCGGCAGCGATCTTGCGTTCCTTGTCCACCAGCGAGGACGGCACGTCGGCCTGCGACAGCGCGGCCGGCTTCATCGCCGCCACGTGCATCGCCACGTCCTTGGCCGCGACCGCATCGCCTTCGAACTCGACGATCACACCGATGCGCGTGCCGTGCAGATAGCTGGCCAGCTTGGCGCCGCCGCCATAGCGCTGGAAGCGGCGGATGGCCATGTTCTCGCCGATCTTGCCGATCAGGCCCTTGCGCACATCTTCGAGCGTCGGGCCGAAGCCGTCTTGCGCATAGGCCAGGGCCGACAGCGCGGCCACGTCGGCCGGGTTCTTGTCGGCGACCAGTTGCGCACAGGCCTTGCTGAAGGCCAGGAAGGAATCGTTCTTGGTCACGAAGTCGGTTTCGCAATTGACTTCGACCAGGGCGCCGGTGCCGCCATTCACGGCCGCGGTGATGACCCCTTCGGCGGTGATGCGGGAGGCGGCCTTGCCGGCCTTGTTGCCGAGTTTGACGCGCAGTATTTCTTCGGCGCGCTCGGCGTCGCCGTCGGCTTCGGTCAGCGCCTTCTTGCACTCCATCATCGGCGCATCGGTCTTGGCGCGCAACTCGGCGACCATGCTTGCGGTAATTGCGGGCATATCGAATCTCTTTCGTTGACTGTAAAAAAGGGGCCTGTTGCAGCCCCTTGATCTGTATCGAGACCGGACGGATCAGGCGTCTTCGCTGACCTCGACGAATTCGTCGCCGCCGGCCGATACCGCCTGCACCACCTCATTGCTGGCATTGGCCTTGCCTTCGAGCACCGCGTCGGCGATCGCACGGGCGTACAGTGCCACGGCCTTGGCCGAATCGTCGTTGCCGGGGATCACGTAGTCGATGCCCAGCGGCGAGTGGTTCGAATCGACAATGCCGATCACCGGAATGCCCAGCTTGACGGCTTCGGCCACGGCGATCTTGTGGTAGCCGACATCGATGACGAACATCGCATCGGGCAGTGCATTCATATCCTGGATGCCGCCGATGTCCTTCTCGAGCTTGGCGATCTCGCGCTGGAACATCAGCGCTTCCTTCTTGATCAGAGGTTGGGTGCCGGTTTCGACCTGGGCCTGCATTTCCTTCAATTTCTTCAGCGAACCCTTGACAGTCTTGAAGTTGGTCATCATGCCGCCGAGCCAGCGCTGATCGACATAGGGCATGCCGGCGCGCTTGGCTTCCAGCGCGATCACGTCGCGGGCCTGGCGCTTGGTGCCGATCATCAGGATCGTGCCGCGCTTGGAGGCCAGCTGGCGCACGAATTTCAACGCGCTCTCGAAGAGCGGCTGCGTCTTCTCGAGGTTGATGATGTGGATCTTGTTGCGATGGCCGTAGATATACGGGGCCATCTTCGGGTTCCAGAAGCGGGTTTGGTGTCCGAAATGGACCCCGGCTTCCAGCATTTCACGCATGGTGACGGACATGAAAACTCCAAAAAGGTTGGGTCTAGAATCCGGCGCGAATCGCAGTGCTGAGAGGCTTTGCTGCCCTGCATTGCGACACCTTTCAATGGCCGGCTTCGCGAATCGTCTTCTCCGCCGCGGCTGCTTGCTCGAAGCCACGCCGGGATAAACCCATAAAGTATAGCAGCCGCGCCACCCATGACGACCGACTCGACCCAGTCCTCCCTGGAGACCGCCCCCGATCGCGACTCGCGCACCGCGCCATGCATCCGTCGCGGCCAGACAATCGGCGCCGCCGCGATGGTGCGGGGCGGCGCGTAGTGCACATCGCCGTCATTGGCGCCGGCATCGTCGGCGTCACCTCGGCCTATGAGTTGCTCTGCGACGGCCACGTGGTCACGCTGTTCGAGCGCCGCAGCGGCGTCGCCGTCGAAGCCAGCTTTGCCAATGCCGGCGTGCTAGCGCCCGGCTATGTCACCCCGTGGGCCGCGCCCGGCATGCTGCGCAAAGTGCTCGGCCAATTGGGGCGGCGCGATGCGGCAGTACGGATCGCCGGACTGCCCGGCCCGGCCTTGACCGCGTGGCTCTGGCGCTGGTGGCGGGCCTGTTCGTTGCCAGACCACCAAGCCAACCGCAGCGCCATGCTGGCCCTCGCCACGGCGAGCCAGGCGCGTACGCGAGAGCTGGTCGCCGACTTGTCGATCGAGCACGAACGCACGCGCGGCCTGTTGGTTTTGCTGCGCAGCGAAGAAGAACTGGCCCGGGCGCGGCCCGGCCTGACGTTGCTGACCGAGTTGGGGGTCGGGTTTCACCTCGTCGATGCCGCAGTCTGCCGGCGCATCGAACCGGCGCTCAATGAAGCGACAGCGCTTCGTGCCGGCATCCACCTGCCGGGCGCCGATGTCGGCAATTGCCGCCAGTTCGCGCTGGCCTTGAAGAGCGAGCTGCAACGACGAGGCGTCGAGCTCCGCTTCGGCCATGCGGTGCGGCGCCTGACTGCCGGCACAACCGTCAGCGTCGAAAGCGTGGCCCTGGCGACGGATGCTGAATCGACCTTCGCCGACGCGGGCGACAGCGCAAGCGCACACACCGAGCGCTTCGACGCGGTGGTGGTGTGTGCGGCCCTCGGCAGCCGCGAGCTGCTGCGCCCGCATGGCCTGAAGTTGCCCTTGCAGCCGGTGTACGGCTACTCGATCACGCTGCCGGTGCGCTACTTCGAGACCCACCTCGATGCCGGCCCGCGCGCGGCATTGATGGACGAACGCTTCAAGGTCGCCATCAGCCGCCTCGGCGATCGTGTGCGGGTGGCCGGCGGCGCGGAGCTGGGCGGCGTACCGGGTTACTTGGCAGCAGCGCCGATCGCCACGCTGCACCGCGTGCTGCAGGACTGGTTTCCCAGTGCAGCGCGCCACGCCCATGCCCAGACCTGGAAAGGCGCCCGGCCGATGCTGCCCGACGGGCCGCCAGCCATCGGCCCAGCCGGCGTGCCGGGCGTGTGGCTGAATACCGGCCACGGTTCGAGTGGCTGGGCACTGGCTTGCGGCAGCGCGCGCTTGCTGGCCGATGCCGTTGGCGGCCGCGCGCCAGCCCTGGATGCCTCGCGTTTTTCGCCGCAACGCTGGCACTGAAGGCGAGAATGCCGATGCGATGAGCCGCCTGCAACGCATCACCTCCGACACCGGCCCCCGGCCCCTGCACGATGCGCAAGCGTCACGCAAGGTCGAGGCCTTGGCGGCCACCGGCCTTGCGCCGCACACTTTGATGCAGCGCGCGGGTCTGGCGGTCGCGCGGCTCGCGGCGGCAGTCGCGCCGCATGCCCGACATATCTGGATTGCCGCCGGGCCCGGCAACAACGGCGGCGACGGCTTCGAGGCGGCACACCACCTGCAACGCGCTGGCTGGCAAGTCAGGGTTACGGCACTCGGCGATGCAACGCGTCGGCCGGCCGATGCCGCCGCATCCTTGGCGCGCGCCCAGGCTGCGGGCGTGACGATCGAATCCTCGCTGCCCGCCGGCTTGACCTGCGACATCGCCATCGACGCCCTGCTCGGCCTGGGCCGTATGCGGTCCGAGGGTGCCATCGCCGACGCGCTGCGGCTATTCAACGGCCATGGCGGGCCGCGCCTGGCCGTGGACCTGCCCAGCGGCCTGGACGCCGACCACGGCCACGGCATCGGCGAAATTGCCGCGCGCGCGAGTGACACCCTGAGCCTGCTGACGCTCAAGCCGGGTCTGTTCACCGCGCAAGGCCGCGACACCGCCGGCGCGGTGTGGTTCGACGACCTCGGATGCAGCAACATCGCGGGGCACGTGCCGCCGCACGCCTGGCTTGGCGGCGCCGACGCGGCATTGCAGGTGCGCGTACCGCGCTGCCAGGCGCGGCACAAAGGCAGCTTCGGCGATGTGCTCGTGGTCGGCGGCGCCCCTGCCATGACAGGGGCAGCGCTGCTTGCGGGCCGTGCCGCATTGGCCGCCGGGGCGGGCCGCGTGTACGTCAGCGCGATCGACAAGGCAGCCCCCGGCCTCGATCTCCTATGGCCCGAATTGATGTTTCGGCCCGGTTTCTGGCGCGAGCCCAGTGCAGCGCTGGCGAGCGGCACCGTGGTCTGCGGCTGCGGCGGCGGTGACGCGATACGCGAAGCCTTGCCGACCCTGCTGACGCGAGCCGCACGGCTGGTACTCGACGCCGACGCCTTGAACGCGATCGCTGCCGACAGCGCCTTGCAGGCCGTGCTCACGGCACGCACCGGCCGCGGCCAGGCCAGCGTGCTGACACCTCACCCGCTCGAGGCCGCGCGCCTGGCGGGTGCGGCGAGCGCGGCCATGGTTCAGGCCGACCGGCTGCGCTACGCTGAACAGCTCGCCACGCGATTCGGCTGCGTCGTACTGCTCAAAGGCTCAGGCAGCGTGATCGCCGCACCACAACAGCCGACGTTGATCAACGCCTCTGGCAATGCGCGCCTGGCCAGCGCCGGCACCGGAGACGTGCTGGCCGGCTGGCTCGGCGGGCTCTGGGCTGCGGCGCAAGCGCAATGCGTCGTCCCCGAGCCGCAGCGCGTGGCCGCGGCGGCGGCATGGCTGCATGGCAAAGCCGCAGAAGGCGGCGACGAGCGTGGGCCGTTGACCGCCTCGCGGCTGCTTGAAGGACTGATGCGGGCCGATTGACCTCCCCACGCTCACTTCGCTCGCTGCCCCCGAGGGGGCTTCAGCCGCCTTGGGGCGGCCCGGCGCCGACTGAGCGCTTCAACGCCCCTGGCTGCCGCGGCCCGTCGCCTTCTTTTCGCCGCGCCCTGTGCGCGCACCGGCAGCGCGTTGGCCGGCGGCATTGCTCGCCAGGCGTTTGCGCGTGGCCTTCTTGACTGCGAGATCCTTGTCCTTCACCGCCGTCAGCTCGTCGGTAGCGCTGCCGCCAGCACGGCGCGCGGCGGTCTTGTCGCGCGGGCCCTTGGCCAACAAGCGCTCTTCCTGACCTTCGCGCACCAGGCGGAAATCGATCTTGCGGCCGTCCAGATCGACGCGGCTGACCTGCACCTGCAGCCTCGCGCCGGCGCCGAAGCGCACCCCCGTGCGCTCGCCGCGCAACTCCTGGCGCGCCTCGTCGAAGCGGTAGTACTCGCCGCCGAGTTCGGTGATGTGCAACAGGCCTTCGACATACAGCGCGTCGAGTTGGACAAAGAGGCCGAAGCTGGTAGCCGCAGTAACAGTGCCGCTGAATTCTTCGCCGAGGCGGTCGTGCATGAAACGGCACTTGAGCCAGGCTTCAACATCGCGCGAGGCTTCGTCGGCGCGGCGTTCGTTGGCACTGCAATGCGCGCCGGCGGCTTCCCAGTGCTCGCTCTCCTGCGCATGAACCTTGGGCGCCTTGCCACCCTTGCGCACTGGTGCAATGACTTCGAGTGCCCCGCTGTCGATGTGATAGCGCTTGCCGTGCAACACGGCCTTGATGACGCGGTGCACCAGCAGGTCGGGATAGCGACGGATCGGGCTGGTGAAGTGGGTATAGGCATCGTAGGCCAGGCCGAAATGGCCGCTGTTGGTGGCGGTATAGATCGCCTGTTGCATCGAGCGCAGCAGCATGGTGTGGATCTGCAGCGCGTCGGGACGGTCCTTGGTGGCATCAGCGATGGCCTGGAACTCGCGCGGCTTGGGGTCGTCGCTGACCGTGTAGCCCAGGCCGAGCGCCTTCAGATAATTTTGCAACGTGACCTTCTTCTCCGGCGTCGGCCCTTCGTGCACGCGGTACAGCGCCGGGTGCTTGGCCTGATTGATGAAATCGGCCGAGCAGACGTTGGCCGCCAGCATCGCTTCCTCGATCAGGCGGTGCGCCTCGTTGCGCGTGCGCGGGACGATCTTCTCGATGCGGCCGTTGTCGTCGCAGACGATCTGCGTTTCTGTGGTTTCGAACTCGATTGCACCGCGCTGGCTGCGCTGCTTGAGCAGGGCGCGATAGGCCTCATGCAGATTCACCAGGTGCGGCACCAGATCCGCGCGGCGGGCCGCTTCCGGCCCTCGTGTGTTGGCCAGGATCGCCGCCACTTCGGTATAGGTAAAGCGCGCGTTCGAGTGGATCACCGCCGGGTAGAACTGGTAGCCCTCGATCTCGCCGAGGGGGCTGATGGCCATGTCGCAGACCATAGCCAGTCGGTCCTCGCCGGGGTTCAGCGAGCACAGGCCGTTGGAGAGTTTTTCCGGCAGCATCGGGATCACGCGGCGCGGGAAATAAACCGATGTCGCACGCTCGTAGGCGTCTTCGTCGAGCGGCTCGCCGGGCTTGACGTAATGGCTGACGTCGGCGATCGCAACGATCAGGCGCCAGCCGATTTTCTTGGCTCGGCCGCGGCCGGATTCAAGCGGCTCGCAATAGACCGCGTCATCGAAATCGCGGGCATCTTCCCCGTCGATGGTGACCAGCGCTACATCGGTCAGGTCGATGCGGTGCTTGCGATCGGTTGGACGCAGTCGCTCGGGTAAAGCCGCGGCCTGCGCAATCGTCTGCGCTGAAAAACGGTGCGGAACTTCGTATTTGCGCACCGCGATTTCGATCTCCATGCCGGGGTCGTCGATTTCACCGAGCACCTCGGCCACGCGACCGACCGGCTGCGAAAACATCGACGCCAGCTCGGTCAGTTCGATCGCCACCACCTGCCCCGCCTGTGCATTGGCCGTGGCGTTCTTCGGGATCAGGATGTCCTGGGCGTAGCGCTTGTCTTCGGGTGCGACCAGCCAGGTGCCGTTTTCGTGCAGCAGGCGGCCGATGATCGGCGCCTTGCGCCGCTCGAGGATATCGAGCACATGGCCTTCGGGCCGGCCACGGCGGTCGTAGCGCACGATGCGCACGCGCACGCGGTCGCGGTGCAAGACCGCGCGCATTTCCTGCGGCGAGAGATAGATGTCGGCGGCGCCGCGTTCGTCGCGGGTCACGAAACCGTGGCCGTCGCGGTGGCCTTGCACACTGCCTTCGACTTCGCTCATCAGAGCGGCGCCGAGCACGACCGGTGCCTGGGTAACGATATTTTTGATGATAAAATCTTTCTTCCTGAGATGCCCAGATGGCGGAATTGGTAGACGCACTAGTTTCAGGTACTAGCGGGTAACTCCGTGGAGGTTCGAGTCCTCTTCTGGGCACCATTCACAGGACGGACAGCGATCCCGAAGGACAGCGGGCCTGCACATTGTGCAGGCCCTTTTCTTTTGCTTTTCAAATCGAGAACTTCTTCGCCAGGGCATCCGGGCGGAGATTGTCGTACTCCTCGAAGGGCTGGTGGATCCACGGGCTGGTGGGCAGCAGTTCGACGAAGTAGTCGGGGGTATAACTCGACGCGCCCTTGGTCCAGAGCACGGCCGAGCGCAGTTCGCTGATCGAGGGTATGCCACGCAACCGATCGACGACCGCCCGCAATGTCACGCCAGAGTCGGCCAAGTCATCGACCAGCAGCACCCGCCCAGCCAGTTCACCCTTGGGCAGGGTGATGTACTTGGCCAGGTCCAGGCGGCCCTGGATGGTGCCGGCCTCGGCGCGGTAGGAGCTGGTGCTCATGATCGCCAACGGCTTGTCGAATACCCGCGACAGCACGTCGCCGGGCCGCATGCCGCCGCGCGCCAGGCACAGGATCTGATCGAAGGCCCAGCCCGAATAGGCCACCTTGAGCGCCAGACGCTCGATCAGCATGTGGTACTCGTCCCAGGAGACGTAGAGGTTTTTGCCGTCGTCGGTGAGCATCGTAAAAGTCTCCCTCAGGTTTTGTAGGGATGGCGCAGCAGGATGGTCTGCGCGCGATCGGGACCGGTTGACACCATGTCGATCGGCGCCTCCATGCAGCGCTGAATGCGTTCGAGATAGCGCCGCGCATTGAGCGGCAGCTGATCCCATTGCGTCAGGCCCACGGTGGGTTCGCTCCAGCCGGCGAAGCTTTCGTAGATCGGCTGGCAGGCGACAATGTCGTCGGCGTCCAGGGGCAGGATGTCGATGCGCTGGCCGCGCAGCTCATAGCCGACGCAGATCTTGATTTCCGCCAGACCGTCGAGCACGTCGAGCTTGGTGATGCACACGCCCGAGATGCCATTGATGATCATCGAGCGCTTGAGCGCCGCCGCATCGAGCCAGCCGCAACGGCGCGCACGCCCGGTGACGGTGCCACGCTCCTGGCCGACGGTTGACAAATGGTGTCCGACCGTGCCGGGCACGTCCATCGGCAACTCGGTCGGGAACGGCCCGGAGCCCACCCGCGTGGTGTAGGCCTTGGTGATGCCCAGGATGTAGTGCAACTGGTCGGGGCCCACGCCAGCACCGGCCGCTGCGTTGCCGGCGACGCAGTTGCTCGAGGTCACGTAGGGGTAGGTGCCATGGTCGATGTCGAGCAGCGTGCCCTGTGCGCCCTCGAACAGGATGTTGGCGCCGGCGCGGTTGGCGCTGTAGATGCGGTAGCCGACATCGGCCAGCATCGGTTTCAAGAGTTCGGCCACGGCCATCGCATGGTCGAAAACCGGCTGGTATTCGAGCGGTTTGGATTTGAGGTAGCCGCTCAGGGCAAGGTTGTGAAGATCGAGCAGCTCGCGCAGCTTGTAGGCGAAACGCTCCGGGTGCTTCAGATCCTGCACGCGCAACGCTCGGCGCGCGACCTTGTCTTCATAGGCCGGGCCGATGCCTTTGCCGGTGGTGCCGATCTTGCCGGCGCCGCTGCTTTCGCGCAGCGCCTCGCGGGCTTTGTCGACCGCGACGTGAAACGGCAGGATCAGCGGGCACGACTCGCTGATGAACAGGCGCGAACGCACCTCGACGCCGATACCCTCCAGGCGCTCGACCTCGCCCAGCAGGTGCGCCGGATCGACCACCACGCCGTTGCCGATGTAGCAGGCCACGCCATCGCGCATGATGCCGCTCGGAATCAGCTGCAGCGCCGTCTTGACGCCCTTGATGACCAGGGTGTGGCCGGCGTTGTGGCCACCCTGGAAACGCACCACGCCCTGGGCGTGGTCGGTCAGCCAATCGACAACCTTGCCCTTACCTTCGTCGCCCCACTGGGTGCCGACGACGACGACATTGCGGCCGCGGCCGGTGCTTTGTTGCATGGTGATGGAAATCCTCGCTAACTCGTCGCTGGGTCAAAGCGCGCGCAGCACCCAGCGGCCATCGACCTCGATCAGCTCGCGGTCGCAGTCGTACTCTTGCGCTTCGTGCTCGTGGCCAGGCAGCGTGCAGACCACCATTTGGCCTTGCTCGCGCAGGCGGCGCACACTGGCGCGCAGTGCGGCGTTCTCGCCCCACGGCGCCCGGATGGCCGCCAGCGCCGGCCGCTCGGCCGCCACCAGTGCCAGGGCCTTGACGTCCAGGCTGAAACCCACCGCCGGCCGGTTGCGGCCGAAGATCGCACCGACTTCGTCATAGCGGCCGCCGCGCGCCAGCGCCGTGTTGGCTGCAGCGCCAAAAAGCGAGAACCGTGGGCCGCTGTAGTAGGCGTAGCCGCTCATGTCGGCCAGATCAACGCCGAGGCGAACCCCAGGATGGGCCAGCTGCACATGATTAGCGAGCCAGGCCAGATCGTCGAGCGCGCGGGCGACCGTTGCCTGTGCCGGCAAAGCCGTGCGCGCCGCGTCGAGCACCTCGGCGCCGCCGTACAGGCACAGCAGCGCGGCCAGCCCGCGCTGCACCGCGGCCGGCAGCGGGCTCGAAAATTCGGCCAGTGTCGCTGCGTCCTTGCGCGCGAGGGCCTCGATGAGGTTTTCATCGACCGCCACGCCACCGAGCACTGCGCGCACGATGCGCGCATCGCCCAGGTCGAGCAGTACATCATCGACGCCGGCAGTATGCAGGCCATCGAGCGCCAGGTCGATGATTTCGAGATCGGCCTCGAGCCCGGCGTGGCCGTAAATTTCAGCGCCAAATTGAAGCGGCTCGCGCGTGCCCTGCGCGTTGTCGGTGCGGGTGTGCAGCACCGGGCCGCAGTAGCACAGCCGCGCCACACCCTGGCGATTCAGTAAATGCGCATCGATGCGCGCCACCTGCGGCGTGGTGTCGGCACGCAGGCCGAGGGTGCGCCCCGACAGCTGATCGACCAGCTTGAAGGTCTTCAGATCCAGCGCATGTCCGGTGCCCGACAGCAGCGACTCGAGGTGTTCGAGCAGCGGCGGCATCACCAGCTCGAAGCCATAGCTTCGAGCGCCGTCGATCAGAGTGCGCCGAAGCTCCTCGATGCGCCGCGCCTGGCTCGGCAATACATCGGCAATCTGCTCGGGCAACAGCCACGCACGCGACATGGGACAAAACGCAGCGTTGTTGAAAACGGCATTGTACCGACCGCTTCGCCCTTCAAGCGCGCCAGAGCGCGAGCAGGATCAGGCCCGCAGCCACGCTGACCAGACCGATGAAGCGGATTTGCCCGTCGCTCATGCGCGTGGCGCGCTCGAATACCTGGCGCCACACCGCAGGGCTGAGGAGCGGCAACAGGCCCTCGATCAATAGCATCAGCGCCAGCGCGCCGAGCAGGACTTCACCCATTCGCGGTCGCAGGCTACTTCCTGGCCGCAGCAGCAGGTGCCGCGCCGCTGTTGCGCATAGCGCGGAAGAAGTCGCTGCTCGGGTCGAGCACCATCACATCGCTCTTGCTGCGAAAGCTCGCACGGTAGGCCTCGAGGCTGCGGTAAAACTGCGCAAACTGCGGATCGCGACCGAAGGCGTCGGCATACAACGCCGAGGCTTTGGCATCGCCCTCGCCCTTGACCTTTTGCGCATCGCGATAGGCCTCGGCAATGATCACTTCGCGCTGGCGGTCGGCGTCGGCGCGAATCTTCTCGGACTCGGCGCTGCCCTGCGAGCGCAGCTCATTGGCCACCTTCTTGCGTTCGGACTCCATGCGCCGATAGACGGAATCGGTGATATCGGCGACGAAATCGACACGCTTGACGCGCACATCGACGATCTCGATGCCGAAGGCCTTGCCCTCGTCGGCTAATCGCTTGCGCACTTCCTGCATCACCTCTTCGCGCTCGGTGGCCAGCATGCCGCTGACGGTGCGTCGCGTCACGACTTCGTTGAACGTGGCCTGCACCACGGGTGCCAGGCGGTTCTCCAGGTTGCGCAGATCGACCCCGTTGTTGCGAATGAACTGGCGTGGCTCGGCGATACGCCACTTGACCAGCCAGTCGATGACCAGGCTCTTCTTTTCGGCCGTGAAGATGGGTCGTGTCTCCGGGCTGTCGAGCGTCTGGATGCGCTTGTCGAGGAAAACCACGTTCTGGAACGGCGGCGGCAGTTTGACCTTCAGGCCCGGCTCGGTGATCACTTCCTTGATTTCGCCGAGGGCATAGACGACGGCGACCTGGCGCTGATCGACGATGAAGACCGTCGAGGCGGCGAGCATCAGCGCGAGCAATACGCTGACGGCGATGAGTCCGATGCGATTCATGGGTTTGTCCTTGTCGGCTCAGCGGACGTCACGGTCGCGGGTGCGACCACCGTCACGCGATCGCACATCCGCAGCACCCTGGGTACCGCCGACTTCCGGCGTGCCCGCAGGCGTGGGCACGTTGGCGGCCGCGGCAGGCACCGCCGCACCCGCCTGTTGCATCAATTTGTCCAGCGGCAGGTACAGCAGGTTCGAGCCGTTGCGGCTGTCAACCATCACCTTGCTGACGTTGCCGTAGATCACCTGCAGGGTCTCGAGGTACAGGCGATCGCGCGTCACCGCGGGCGCCTTCTGGTATTCGATCAGCACCGAACGGAAGCGCTGCGCATCGCCATCGGCCTGCGCGATCACACGCGAGCGGTAGCCATCGGCCTCTTCCTTCAGTCGCGCGGCGGCGCCCTGCGCCTTGGGGATCACGTCGGCGGCGTAGGCCTGGCCCTCGTTCTTGAAGCGGTCCCGGTCGGCGCTGGCCTTGACCGCGTCGTTGAACGCCGCCTGCACCTGTTCGGGTACCTGCACGTTCTGCACATTGACGTTGGCGATGATGACACCCGCGTTGAGCCGGTCGAGCTGAACCTGGATCGACTTGACCAGATCGGCCGCGATCGCGTCGCGCTGCTCGTACAGCACCTGATCGACCTTGCTGCGGCCGACGATCTCGCGCACCGCTGTTTCGCTGGCCTGCACCACCGCCTCTTCCGGGTTGCGGTTCTCGAACAGGTAGGCGCGCGCGTCCTTGAGCCGGTACTGCACGGTAAAGCGGATGTCGACGATATTCTCGTCCTGCGTCAGCATCGACGAGTCGCGCAGGCCGGTGGACTGGGCCACCGTGTTGCGGCCGACCTCGGCCGAACGCAACTGCGTCACCGCCACCGTTTCATGGGCCTGGAACGGATACGGCCAACGGAACTGGATGCCGGCGTCGCGCGTCTGGCTGTAGCGGCCGAAGGAAGTCACCACCGCCTGCTGGCCTTCCTGCACGATGAAGACGCCGCTGCCAAGCCAGACCAGAACGGCCACGCCGCCGATCAGGCCCAGGCCGAGGCCGGCACTCTTCATGTCGGGCTGAAAGCCGCCCCCACTGCCGTCGCCACCGGCCCCACGCTGGGGCGGCTTGCCGCCGCCCTTGCCCCCGAACAGGCCGCCGAGCTTGCGATTGAAGTCACGCCACAGCTCGTCGAGATCGGGCGGGCCGTCGCCGCGGTTGTTGTAAATCGCACCGTCATCGGCACCGGCCGTCGAAGGGCCGTGCATGGGCCGCAGCGTGGCCGCCAGCAGTGCCCGCGCGGCACGGCCGAGTTCGGTCAGGCGCTGCGTCAACGGTGCGAAGGCGTCGGGCTCGAAGCTTGGGGTCATGCTTGCTTGACTCGCGGGGTTTTGTAGTCGGAGGATTCTTCGGTGCCTGACGAAACTTCGGCGTGAAGAGACAGCGGGCGATATGGTGGCACAGCGCCGGTATTCAAGGCGTCGCCGGCGACTTGTTCGGCGATCGCCGCGCGCAACAGATCCAGGCCGCGGCCGTCCTTGGCGCTGACGAAGATACGCGGCACGCGTAGCCCCGGCGCGCGTTCAACGGCATCGCGCAGCGCGCGCGGCACCTGCGCCTCGCCCAGCAGATCGAGCTTGTTGAAGACCAGCAGCTGCGGGATGCGCTCGGCGCCGATCTCGACCAGCACGCGCTCGACCTCTTCGATCTGCTCGGCCGCCAGTGGGCTCGCTGAATCGACCACATGCAGCAGCAGGTCGGCATCGGCGGCCTCCTGCAGCGTGGCGCGGAAAGCCTCGACCAGTTTGTGCGGCAGGTCGCGGATGAAGCCCACCGTGTCGGACAGCGAGACCTGGCGCCCGGCCTCTTGCAGCCACAGCGAGCGCGTGGTCGTATCCAGCGTGGCGAAGAGCTGGTCGGCGGCATAGGCCCGCGCCTTGACCAGCGCATTGAAGAGTGTCGATTTGCCGGCATTCGTATAGCCGACCAGCGAAACGCGGAAGGTGCCGCTCTTTTCGCGCGCGCGGCGCTGCGTCCGGTGCTGGCGCTTGACCTTTTCCAGCCGCGCCTTCACGGTCTTGATGCGCTCGCCGATCATGCGCCGGTCGAGCTCGATCTGCGCCTCACCCGGGCCGCCGCGAATGCCGATGCCGCCGGTTTGCCGCTCCAGGTGGCTCCAGCGCCGCACCAGGCGCGTGGCCTGGTATTGCAGGCGAGCGAGTTCGACCTGCAGCTTGCCTTCATGGCTCTGCGCGCGGGCGGCAAAAATGTCCAGGATCAGCGCGGTGCGGTCGGCCACCGAGACGCCCAGGTGTTTTTCGAGATTGCGCTGCTGCGCCGGCGAAAGCGCCTGGTCGAAGATCACGCCGATGGCCTGCTCGGCCAGCACGATGGCCTTGATTTCATCGGCCTTGCCCGAGCCGACGAAGAGCGCCGCATCGGGCGCCTTGCGCCGCGCGATCACCCGGGCTACCGGCTCGTCGCCGGCCGATTGCGCCAACAGCGCCAACTCGTCCAGCGTGGCGTCGAAAGACGAGCCGGGGCCGAGATCGACGCCGACCAGCACCACCCGCGCTGTGCCGTCGACCGAGACGTGTGCCGTGTTGGAACCCAAGAGATCGCGTGCTCTGGCAGGCTCAGTCGGCCGCCGGCTCGCTCGGCTCCTGGGCGTGGAAATTCACCGCGCGGCCCGGCACCACGGTCGAGATGGCGTGCTTATAGACCATCTGCGTCACCGTATTGCGCAACAGCACCACGTACTGGTCGAAGGACTCGATCTGGCCCTGCAATTTGATGCCGTTGACGAGGTAGATCGACACCGGCACATGTTCCTTGCGCAGCAGGTTCAGGAACGGGTCTTGTAGGAGTTGCCCTTTGTTGCTCACGATATTCACTCCGTGTTGGAAATTCGCATGTTCGCCACGTTATCACAGAGGTTGCCCCCTATGGTGCCGCCGGTCACAAGCGCCCCGGCGGCCTCCCTAGGAATCCTTGTCGTCGAAAGGGTTCCGTGAGGTCTTGATCTCGATGCGCAAGGGCGTGCCGACGAGCTTGAAATGCGCGCGGATGCGGCCTTCCAGAAATCGCTTGTAGCTGTCGGTCACGTGTTCGAGCGAATTGCCGTGCACGACCACGATCGGCGGGTTCATACCGCCCTGGTGCGCATAGCGCAGCTTGGGCCGGAAATGCCCGGCCCGCTTGGGCGCCTGGTGCTCCACGGCTTCGAGCAGCAGGCGGGTCAGCACGGGGGTGGGCATTTTCTTGATCGCCGAGGCATGGGCGTCAGCGATGGCCTGCCACAGCGGCCCCAGGCCCTGGCGCTTCAGCGCCGAGATATGCAGGCGGGTGGCGTATTTGAGGAAGGCCAGACGCGATTCGATCGAGCGCTCGAGCATTTCGCGCTGATAGCTGTCGATGGCGTCCCACTTGTTGATGGCGATCACCACCGCGCGGCCGGTATCCAGGATATAGCCGGCGATATGCGCATCCTGGTCGCTCACGCCCTGCGTGGCGTCGAGCAGCAGCACCACCACATTCGCATCGGCGATGGCCTGCAGGGTCTTCACGACCGAGAATTTCTCGATCGCCTCGAAGACCTTGCCCTTGCGGCGCAGGCCCGCGGTATCGATCAGCTCGAACTTCTGCCCGGCGCGCTCGAAGGGCACGTGGATCGCATCGCGGGTGGTACCCGGCAGGTCGAAGGCAATCAGGCGCTCTTCGCCGAGCCAGGTATTGATGAGGGTGCTCTTGCCGACATTCGGGCGGCCGGCCACGGCCAGGCGGATCGGGCGCTCGACACCGGCGCCGAATTCTTCCGCTTCGTCAACGATCTCCAAGCCGTCGAGGATCGCCTCGATCAGGCTGCGGATGCCCTGCCCGTGCGCCGACGAAACCGGGTGCGGCTCGCCGATGCCGAGTTCATGAAATTCCGCCAAATGCGGCGAATCGCTCATGCCTTCGGCCTTGTTCACGGCCAGGAAGATGCGCTTGTTGGCGCCGCGCAGGTAGCGCGCGATATCGTGGTCTTGCCCCGAAACCCCCGTGCGGATATCGACGACGAAGATCACCGCATCGGCTTCGGCCACCGCCTGCTTGGTCTGCTTGGCCATCTCGGCGACCACGCCGCTGGGTTTGTCGGGCTCGAAGCCGCCGGTGTCAACGACGATGACATCGTGCTCACCGAAGCGTGCGTCGCCGTAATGGCGGTCGCGCGTCAGCCCGGCGTAGTCGGCGACGATCGCATCGCGGCTCTTCGTGAGGCGGTTGAAGAGCGTCGATTTGCCGACATTCGGTCGGCCGACGATGGCCACCACGGGTTTCATGGCGGCTTATCGCTTCACTCGGGACGAAAGGCGAACAGGCCGCCGTTGCGCGTGACGACGAGGAGGGTATGGCCCGCGCGCACCGGCACGCCGACCACCGGCGAGCCGTCGGTGGGCAGGCGCAGCAAGGTCTTGCCATCGGCGCGATCCAGGAAATGCACCTGGCCTTCGGCGTCACCGAAGATCACCGTGCGCCCGACCACCAAGGGCCCGCTCAACCCGCGGTAGCGCAGGCTCTCGGTCGTCCACGCCAGGTCGCCGCTGCCGGCGCGCCAGGCGGTGATGCGGTCGCTGGCATCGGCGCCGACGACCAGATCGGCATCGCCGCCGACGGCCTGCACGCCGCCGACATTCTTCGTCCACAACAGGGTGCCGAGTTGCGCATTGGCGCAGCCGACCCCGACCTGGAACGAGCGCGCGCAGACCACGTCGCCGACACGCACGACAGGACCGGTCAGATCGGAAAGGCGCTCGACTTCATTTGTGCCGCGCGGGTTGGCCAGCGCAATTTCCCAGCGCACCGTGCCGCGCAGCGGATCGACGCCGGTGAGGCGCTGGCCCTGGCCCACCAGCAGCGTATCGTTGAAAGCGGCGACGACGCCGGGCTGCGACAGCGTCAGCGGATCGCCGGGGCGTTGCAGGGTCCAGAGCAGGCGGCCATCGAGCGCGTCGTATGCGTTGACCACGCGGTCAACGCCCATCACGAACACCCGCTCGCCAGCGACCAAGGGCGCGGTCGAGACCCGGGATGCCAGGCGCGAGCGCCACTTGACCGCCCCGCGCTCGAGCACCACCAGCTCGTTATCCCGCGTCACGACCGCGGCATAGCGGCCATCGCTGCCGACGCCGGCCGACAGGCGCGCGCCGGCGCTGCCACGCCAGACCTCGCGGCCGTTATCGGCCTGCAGTGCGAGCACGCTGCCGTCGGCGCCAGCGACGGTGAATTCCCCGTCGCGTGCGCTGACGATCAGGCCCGGCGCAGCGCCGTCGATGCGCGAACTCCACACCTGACGGCCGGCGATCTGCGGCGTGACGGCTTCGAGCGGCGTCGGCTTGGGCTTGTCGCTGGAACAGGCGGCGAGCCCCGCCACCAGCAAGAGTGCGATCGAGCGCCTCATTTCGCGGCTCCACTGGCCGCGGCGGCACTTTCGACCGCTGCGGGGGCGGCACCCAGGGCCGTCAGCTTCGCGTCGATCAGTTGCCGGTACTCGAGCTTCGCATCCATCGCCTTGTAGGCGGCCTCGAAGGCCTTGCGCGCATCGTTGTGCTTGCCTTGCGCGAGCAACACGTCGCCGCGACGGTCGGCCACCAGAGCCTCGAATTCCTTCGCGTTCTTGCCCTGCGCCGCAGCGTCAAGCTGGGCCAGCGCCGCGTCGTACTGCTTCTTCTCCAGCAACAGGCCGGCGGCGCGCAGTCGGGCGATGCTGCGGATCTCGTCTTCGCCGGCGTTGTCGCTGGCCCAGGCCAGCGTAGCCAGCGCAGCGTCGGCCTGGCCCTTTTCGGCCTGCACCCTGGCGGCGAGCAAGGCGCCCTGCTGAGCATAGGCGGTACGCGGGAAGCGCTCCTTCAGGTCGGCCAAGACGCGGGCGCTGCGCTCGACATCACCTGCCTGCGCAACACGTTCGAGCTCGTCGAACATCGCACTGGCCTTGACGGCCTGCTCGCGCTGCCACCAGTTCCAGCCGTTCCAGGCGGCGAAGCCGGTGAGGGCCAGAGTCAAGGTCCAGGTGATGAGATTGCCGTACTGTTGCCAGAAGGCTTTGAGCTGATCGACTTGTTCCTGCTCTTGCAGGTCGAGATGGGTCGCCATGGGGGTGTCTATTCGAGGAAAGGCGGAATTATGTCTGTGGCTGACGCTGCGCGAATGAGAGCTTTCGACGCAACTACGGTTGTGGGATGCGCAATTCGCAGGCCCAGGCGGCCACGTCGGCCAGTCGGCGAGTGACCTGCGCGGCCTGCGGATCGCGCAACGCTTTGAGCGCTACCTCGCCGCGGGCCAGTTCATCGTCACCGAAGATCAGCGCGTGGGCTGCGCCGCTGGCGTCGGCGCGCTTGAACTGCGACTTCATACTGCCGCCGCCAGCATTGAGCAGCACGGCAACCCCGGCCGCGCGCAAGGCTTCGACCACCACCATCGCCTGCGGCAATGCCGTGACCTTGGGCACGATCGCATAAGCCGCCGGCGCGGCCGGCGCCGGGAACAGCCCCAACTCATCGAGCAACAACACCACGCGCTCCAGGCCCGCCGCAAAGCCGACCGCCGGCGTCGGCTTGCCGCCGAGCTGCGCGAACAGGCCGTCGTAGCGGCCGCCGCCGCAAATCGTGCCCTGGGCGCCGAGGCGGTCGGTCATCCACTCGAAGACTGTCAGGTTGTAGTAGTCCATGCCGCGCACCAGGCGCGGGTTCACGCTGTAGGCCAGGCCGGCGGCGTCGAGTACGGCGCGCACGGCATCGAAGTGCGCCATCGATTCGGCGCCCAGGAAATCGAGCAGACGCGGTGCAGCATCGACCAGCGCCTTCATCGCCGGGTTCTTGCTGTCCAGGATGCGCAGCGGGTTGCTGTACAGGCGGCGCCGGGCGTCGTCGTCGAGAGCCTCGGCGTTGACCTCGAAGTGCGCGATCAGCGCCGCGCGGTGCTTCTCACGTTCGGCCGGCTGACCCAGGCTGTTGAGTTCGAGCCGGACATCCCGACGCTCGACCAGCCCCAGCTCGCGCCACAGCGCGCGGCACATCAGGATCAGCTCGGCATCGACATCCGGACCGGCAAAGCCGAGCGCCTCGGCGCCGAACTGGTGGAACTGCCGATAGCGGCCCTTTTGCGGTCGCTCGTGGCGAAACTGCGCCCCCAGGTACCACAGGCGTTTGCCGCCTTCGTAGAGCATCGAATGCTCGACCGCGGCGCGCACCACGCCGGCGGTGTTCTCGGGCCGCAGCGTGAGCTGGTCACTGTTCATCGCGTCCTCGAAGGAATACATTTCCTTCTCGACGATGTCGGTGACTTCACCCAGCCCGCGCACGAACAGTGCCGTCGGTTCGACGATCGGCGTGCGCACATTGGCGTAACCGTAACGTGCCATCAGTGCACGCACTTTGTCTTCGAGCCACTCCCAGCGCGCCGAGTCGGGCGGCAGGAGATCGTTCATGCCCTTCACCGCAACCAGCGGCGATCTATCAGCCTTGACGGAAAGCAGTTTGTTGTCGGCCATAAGAAAAGGGGCGTCCGCACCGCGGACGCGATCAATGTGCAGCGGAGACCGCAGCGGCGCCGAAGCGCCGTTCGATGTAATCCTCGACCAGGCGGTGGAAATCTTGCGCGATGCCTTCGCCGCGCAGCGTCAGCGCCTTTTCGCCGTCGATGAAGACCGGCGCCGCCGGCGCTTCTCCGGTGCCCGGCAGGCTGATGCCGATGTCGGCGTGCTTGCTCTCGCCGGGACCGTTGACGATGCAACCCATCACCGCGACCTTGAGGTTTTCGACGCCGGGGTATTTGGCCTTCCAGACCGGCATCTGCGCGCGCAGGAAATCGTCGATCTGCTTGGCCAGTTCCTGGAAGGTGGTGCTCGTCGTGCGCCCGCAGCCCGGGCAGGCGGTGACGCTGGGGTTGAAGCTGCGCAGGCCCAGCGACTGCAGGATTTCCAGCGCGACCGCGACTTCCTGCGTGCGCGCCTCGCCGGGCTGCGGCGTCAGGCTGACGCGGATGGTGTCTCCGATGCCTTCCTGCAGCAGCACCGCCAGCGCCGTGGCCGAGGCCACGGTGCCCTTGGTGGCCATGCCGGCTTCGGTCAGGCCCAGGTGCAGCGCGTAATCGCAGCGCGCGGCCAGCGCGCGATAGACAGCGATCAGATCCTGCACGCCGCTGACCTTGCAACTGATGATGATGTTGTCGGGATTCAGGCCGAGCTCGCGCGCGACGTCGGCCGATTGCAGGGCCGAGGAAATCAGCGCCCGGACCATCACCTGCTTGGCGCCCCAGGGCTGCGCGCGCCGGGCGTTGTCGTCCATCATCGAGGCCAGCAATTCCTGATCGAGGCTGCCCCAGTTGACCCCGATGCGCACCACCTTGTCCCAGCGCGCGGCGGCCTCGACCATCATGCCGAACTGGCGGTCGCGTTTGTCGCCCTTGCCGACATTGCCCGGGTTGATGCGGTATTTGCTGAGCGCCTGCGCCATCGCCGGATAGTCGCTCAGGAGGCGGTGGCCGTTGTAATGAAAGTCGCCGATCAGGGGCACATCGATGCCCATGCGGTCGAGCTGCTCGCGGATATGCGGCACCGCCGCGGCGGCCTCGGGCGTATTGACCGTGATGCGCACCAGCTCCGAGCCGGCGAGCGCCAGTTCCTTGACCTGGATCGCGGTGCCGATCGCATCGACGGTATCGGTATTGGTCATCGACTGCACGCGCACCGGCGCGTCGCCGCCGACCGTGACCACGCGCTCGCCCCAGGCCACGCGGGCCTGGCGTGTGCGGTGCCGCGCCGCTATCGAGCCGGCGATGGCCTGAACGTCGTGCGGATCGTCCATCGGAACCCTAGCGCTGCGGCAACTGCAAGCGCGCCACGTTGTCGCGCGTGCTCGCCTTTAGATCGATCGTCTGGCCGCGAAACGTGAGCTGCGTGGCTGCCGCGTTGCCGATGGTCAGGCGCAACGGCAGAGCGCCATCCAGACCCACCGTTTCGCCCGGCTGCACGTTGCGCGACAACAGGGCCTGACCGCGAGCATCCTGCACATCGATCCAGGATTCGGCGCTGGTGCGCAGCGCCAATATGCCCGCGGTGGCGCCCCCCGCCCCGGCCAGTGAAGGCGGCGGCGCCGAGTGAACGGTCTCGATGACGGTGCCGGCGGGCGCGGCGGCTGGCGGCTCGGGCAGCGGCGTCGCCGCGCCAGCCTCGGCAGACGCCGACGCAGCCGGGAGCGCGGCAGCGAGCAGCGCCGAAGCGCCGGGCGCGGTGGCCTGGCTGGCATCGACCGGCAGGGTGCGCAGCGCCGGTACCAGGCTGGCGACGCGCCAGGGCATCCAGCGATCGGGCAGCAGGGCCAGCGCCAGGGCGCCCGCCAAGACCACCAGCGTGGCCCAGAAAACCGGCTGGCGGTGGAAAGTGAAGTCGCCCGGATCGCGGTTGCCGGGTGCGGCGCGGAACGGGGCATTCAGGCCGCCGCCCACCTGCGACAGGCGCGGCATATCGCCGGCCTGCGGCATCTTGGCGAGCACCGGCTCGGCGTCGATCTTCAGCGCGCGGCACACGGTTTGCGCCAGCGCGCGCGTGAAGGTCATGTCGGGCAGGTCGGCGTAGCGATCGGCCTCGAGCGCTTCGAGCTTGCGCGGCGAGACCTTGATCGACGCGGCCAGCGCGGCAATGTGCAGGCCGCGTTTTTCGCGCACGGCGCGCAGCATCGAACCGGCGCTCAGACTGTCCAGGCCGGCCGTACCGATCGGGGTGGCCTGGTCGCCAGCGTCACTCATCGAAGCGCCCCCGTTCGTAGGCCAGCGTTTGCGCGGCTTGCGGAAAGCGGTTGCGCAACTGGCGCCCGAAATCATCGACCGCGCCGCGGTTGCCCATCCGATTTTCGATGCGCAGTGCGAGCCACAGCGTTTGTGCGTTCGACAGCTCCTCGCGTTGGTTGACGCGGCGGATGTAAAAGCGTGCGCGCTCGTACTCGCCGCGCCGGTACAGCACTTCCGACAGGTTCAGTGCGGTGGTCGGATTGGTCGGGTCGAGCTCGTAGGCACGCGACAGCTTGCGCTCGGCCTCGTCGAACTTGCCATCGCGGGCAAAGCACACGCCCTGGGCCATCAGGCTGCGCTGCGCATCGCGGTACTGCGGCAAGGCCAGGGCCTGCTCGAACAGGCGATCGGCTTCGGCGAATTGGTTGCGCTGGCACAGGAACCAGGCGCGGTTGTGCATCGTATCGGCGTCACGCGGGTTGATTTGCAGAGCCCGGTTGAAGCTCTCGTCGGCCAGCGCTTCTTCACCCATGCTGGCATAGACCAAGCCGCGCAGGCTGAAAGCGGCGCCGAGTTCGGGCTTGGATTGCAGCGCGAGTTTGATCTCGTCCAGCGCGGTCTCGTATTGGCCGCGGCCGAAGTGCAGCGCCGCCAGTTCCATGCGCACAGCGGCGCGCCGATCGGCGTCGGTCTGGTCGGAGGCCGTACGCAACTCGCTGCTGGGTGCCACATTCGGTACGTCGCCGGGCACCGCACAGGCGCTCAGCACAGCCGCAGCGCACCAGGCCAGGACAAAGGGCAGGCAACGCATCGGTATCAGACGCGCTGCGCCGGCTCGAGGACAGCGATCGGCATGCGCCGCAAACGCTCGCCGGCACGCGTGCGGTCTTGCACCTCACCGGCCAACTGGCCGCAGGCCGCATCGATATCGTCACCGCGCGTCTTGCGCACGGTCGTGACCAGGCCCGCGTCCTGCAGGCGCTGCGCAAACGCCAGCACGCGTTCGCGCGGCGAGCGCGCCAGGCCCGAGGCCGGGAACGGATTGAAGGGGATCAGGTTGAATTTGCACGCCACACCGGCCCGGCGCACCAACTGCACCAAGGCCTCGGCCTGCGCCGGGCTGTCGTTGACGCCGTCCAGCATGCAGTACTCGAAAGTGATGAAGTCGCGCGGCGCAGAGTCGAGGTAGCGCTTGCACGCCGCCAGCAATTCCTCGAGCGGGTGCTTGCGGTTCAGGGGCACAAGTTGGTCGCGCAGCGCATCGTCGGGCGCATGCAGCGATACCGCCAGCGCCACCGGGCAATCGACGCTCAGGCGGTCGATCATCTTGACCATGCCCGAAGTGCTGACCGTCACGCGCCGGCGCGACAAGCCATAGCCATGGTCGTCGAGCATCACGCGCAGCGCCGGCACCAGCGCCGCGTAGTTCTGCAGCGGCTCGCCCATGCCCATCATCACGACGTTGGTCACGACCCGCTCGCCGGGCGCCCGGTTCAGGCGTCGGCGCAGCTGGTGCTCGGCGTGCCAGAGCTGGGCCACGATCTCGCCACTGCCGAGATTGCGCGAAAAGCCCTGCTGACCGGTCGAACAGAAGCGGCAGCCGATGGCGCAACCGGCCTGCGACGACAGGCACAGCGTGCCGCGATCGTCCTGCGGGATGAAGACGGTCTCGATCGCGTTGCCGTTGCCAACATCGAACAACCACTTCACGGTGCCGTCGGCCGAGCTGTGTTCAGACAGCACCGACAAGGGCCGGATCTCGGCCACGCCGGCCAGCTTGTCGCGCAACGACTTGGCCAGATCGCTCATCTGGGCAAAGTCAGCGGCGCCCTTTTGATGGATCCAGCGCAACAGCTGCGTCGCGCGAAAGCGCTTCTCGCCCAGGCTATCGCAAAAGGCCGCGAGTCCTTCGAGATCGAAATCGAGAAGGTTCGCGACCACGGTGCAATCAGCGCTTGAAGACGTTCATGCCGGCGAAGAAGAACGCCACTTCGACCGCAGCGGTCTCGGCGGCATCGGAGCCGTGCACGGCATTGGCGTCGATGCTGGCGGCAAAGTCGGCGCGGATGCTGCCCTTGTCGGCTTTCTTCGGATCGGTGGCGCCCATCAGTTCGCGGTTCTTGGCGATCGCGTTTTCGCCTTCGAGCACCTGGATCATGACCGGGCCCGAGACCATAAAGCTGACCAGGTCATTGAAGAAAGGCCGCGCCCTGTGCACGGCATAAAAGGCTTCGGCCTCGACGCGCGACAGGTGCGCCATGCGTGCCGCAACCAGCTTCAGGCCGGCGCCCTCGAAGCGGGCATAAATCTGCCCAATGACATTTTTGGCCACCGCATCGGGCTTGATGATGGACAGCGTACGTTCGATCGCCATGATGAAAAACTCTCCAGAAAAACAAGAACTTGGCAAAGCTTTGAATTGTAGCCCGCGCACTGCGGACCAGACCGGCACCATGCCCCCTTGACGCCTCGGCGCGCCCGCTTGGGGCAGCCCGCGGCGCGTGCTAGCGGACCTTCCCGCCAGGGCCACCGCGCCCGCCGCCGCCGCCGCCGCGCCGTCCACCACCACCCGAATGGCCACCTCCGCCGCCCTTGCCGCCGCGACCGCCGGTCTTCTTGCGCAGGAAGGCGTCGCCACCGATATAGCCGACCGCGGTCTTCATCGGGTCGGGCTGACCTCCGCCACCGCCGCCACCACCCTTGCGACGTGCGCCGCCACCGGGACCGCCACGCCCGCGTACACCACCGCCGCCGCCACCTTGGGCGAAGCGCTTGTCGTAGGTCTGCTGCAGCGGGTTCGGGATCGGGCCCTCGTCGTCGCCCAGGTCGCGGCGTGGCTCGCGGTTTTCTTTCAGGGCTCGCTTGTCGTAGGTTTGTTGCAGCGGATTCGGGATCGGAGCGTCGTCGCTCAGTTCTCGTTTGGCACTGCGCGCTTCGCGGATCGCGCGTTGGTCGAAGGTCTGTTGCAACGGATTGGGAATGTTCGCAACCTCGACCACTTCGACGTGATCGCGTTCGTCGAATTCCTGCGCATGGACTGCCGTGTCGCCGAAGCCGGACTGCAAACGCTGCTTGCCGTGCGAGCGGTTCGCATGATTGATCCGATCGCCGGGCGGCCCGCGCTCCGCTGCCGGCCGGCGCTCGCGCCGGGGCGGCTCCGCCCGGGGCCCCTGACGCGGGCCGCGCGGCTCGCCTTGCGGTCGCGGGCCCATTTCGTCGCGGCCATTGCTGCGCCCGCGCTGGTTGTCGCCACGGCCGCTCTCGCCTGAAACCCCCAAACCGGTCAGGCGGCGCAACAGCCTGACATCGTCTTCGGCCAGATCGACGCAGACACCGCGACGCAGCCCCCGCGGCAGCACCACCGAACCATAGCGGATGCGGATCAGGCGGCTGACCGTCAGGCCGACGGCCTCGAACAGTTTGCGCACTTCGCGGTTGCGGCCTTCGGTGATAACCACCCGGTACCAGTGGTTCACGCCTTCGCCGCCACCGTCTTCGATGTGCTTGAAGGCCGCCGGCTGGCCTTCGACCGTCACGCCCTCGAGCAGGCGGGTTCTAGCCTCTTTTTCGAGCGTGCCGAGGACGCGCACCGCATATTCGCGCTCGACGCCAAAGCGCGGGTGCATCAACTGGTTGGCCAGCTCGCCCGAGGTCGTGAACAACAACAGGCCTTCGGTATTGATATCCAGGCGACCGACCGATTGCCACTTGCCCTGCTGCAACCGCGGCAGGCGGCGGAAGACGGTCGGGCGTTGCTGCGGATCGTCGTGGCTGACGACTTCGCCGGCCGGCTTGTGGTAGGCGATCACTCGCGTGGGCAGCGGCGCGATGCGCACGCGCACCGGCTTGCCATCGACGGCCACGCGGTCGCCCCAGGAAATGCGCTGCCCGGTGTGCGCCGGCTCGCCGTTCACGGTGACGCGCTTGTCGAGGATCATTTGTTCGAGGTCGCGGCGCGAGCCGACGCCGGCCTGGGCCAGCACTTTTTGCAGCTTGGGCGCATCGGCATCCGGGGCCAGCACGCGGCGTGCAGGGTCGAGTGCCGGGACGGCCTCGCCGGTTTCAGCGGGTTCAGCGTCCTGCGCCGCCACTGCGGTGAGCGCGGCCTGTCCACCCTCCTGCAGCGAGGCTTCGCCGGCCTCGGCTTCTGCGGCCATGGCCTCGCTGTCGAAGACACCCGAGGTGACGGTGGCAAACAGATCGCCGGCATCGGGCATCGGTGGCATGGGTAGCAGCGGCCGGGGCGTACCTGCGGCGCCCGCATCGCCCGGCAAGCCAGCGTCGTCCCGCGGTCCCTTGCCTTTGCGGCCGCGGCGGCGATTGCGGCGCGAACGGCGCGAAGGACCATCCGGGCCCCCATTGCTGGCCGGGCCATTGGCTTCGGCGCCAGCGGCGTCGGCATCACCGCCATCATCGACGTCAACCGGCAGCGGCTCCGAACCCGGCCGATCCTGCGTGGTTTCAACCGCCGGGCCATCGCCCTCAGCGACCGCATCGGGCGATTTGCGCGGACTGCGCCGCCGTCGCTTGGGCGCTTCGGCGCTGTCGGACGGTGCGGCCGAACCGGGCTCGTCTGCCGGGATCGGCGGGTCGGCGTCTTGCGGGTAGCTCATGCGGTGGGCGCGATGGGTTCGCGGCTTTCAGTGGAATCGTTGGAATCGACGGCTTGGTCGGCGCTGGCGACTTCGAGCGCCAATGAAGCCTGACCGTCCAGGTCAGGCTCGATGTCGATCAGGCCAGGCTGCTGCGCCAGTGCCTGGGTCAGGCGCTCGTCGTCGCCAGCGCCGCTGCCGTCGAGCAGCGGCAACTGGTCGAGGCTGGCCACGCCCAGGTCGTCGAGAAACTGGCGCGTGGTGGCGTAGAGCGCCGGGCGGCCAGGCGCTTCGCGGTGGCCGATGGCCTCGATCCAGCCGCGGTCTTCGAGCTGCTTGACGATTGGACTGCCGACGGCCACGCCGCGGATATCCTCGATATCGCCGCGCGTGACCGGCTGGCGGTAGGCCACGATGGCCAGGGTTTCGAGCACGGCGCGCGAATATCTCGGCGGCTTCTCGGGGTTCAGGCGGTCGAGGTACTCGCGCATCTCGGGCCGGCTCTGGAAGCGCCAGCCGCTGGCCAGCGGCACCAGCTCGACGCCGCGGCCTTCCCAGTCGCGCACCAGCTCGTCGAGCAGACTCTTCACAGTGTCGGTGCCGACCTGGCCGTCGAACAACGCGCGCAGTGCGGCCACCGGCAGCGGCTGCTGGGCGCAAATGAGCGCGGTTTCGAGGACGCGCTTTGCATCCTGTGTATTCATAGGCGGGAATCAAGGAGCGCCGGTGTCCGCCGGCGGCGTTCACATCAAACGGGTTCGGTGGCCCAGGGACGCAGCCGCTCATGGAACGGCGCAATTCATGTCTTCACTGGGGCCGGCCGACCTGGGCGGCATCGGCCTGCACCAGGGGTTGATCGCATTGTATCGCGCTGGCCCGGAGGTCAGCCGCAGACGGTCGTCCAGGCCGGCTCAAGGTCGGGGGGTACAGACTCCTCGAAGGTCAATCCTTCCGCCGCGATCGGATGCATCAGCCCCAGCCGGGCCGCGTGCAGGGCCTGCCGCTCGAGGCCGAGGGCCGGTGCGCCGCCGTAGAGCGCATCGGCCAGCAAGGGATGGCCGCGCGAGGCCAGGTGTACGCGGATCTGGTGCGTGCGCCCGCTGTGCAAGCTGCATTGCACAGCGCTGATGCGGTCGCGGCAGGCGATACGCGCCACGTCGGTGCGCGCCGGCTTGCCGCCGGCCAGCACCGCCATGCGCACGCGCGATATCGGGTCGCGGCCGATCGGCGCGTCGATCGAAAACAGCGCCGTCGCAACTTCCCCATGCACCAGCGCGAGGTATTCGCGCCGCACCTCGCGTGCGGCAATGGCGCGCACCAGCGCGGTCATCGCCGGCAGCGTCTTGGCCACCACCATCAGGCCCGACGTGTCCTTGTCGAGCCGGTGCACGATGCCCGCACGCGGCAATTGCGCTGCGCCGCGGTGATGCGCCAACAAGCCGTTGAGTAGCGTGCCGCGCCAATGGCCCGGCGCGGGGTGCACGACCAGGCCGGCCGGCTTGGCCAGCACCAGCAGGTGTTCGTCTTCGAAGCGGATGGCGAGCACCATCGGCTCGGGCGTAAAGGCGCGGCTCTCGTCGGTGGGCTGCAGCGCCACGCTGACGGCCTGGCCGGCACGCAGGCGCCGCGACGCGCTGCCCGCCACAATGCCATCGACCTGCACGCAGCCGCGCTCGATCAGGCCTTGCAAGTGGTTGCGCGAGAACTCACCGGCCTGGGCCACCAGCAGTTTGTCCAGGCGTTCGCCGTGGCCTTCGATCGCGACTTCGAAACGGCGCACTTCGACGCCGGCGTCGAGCTCGTCTTCGCCGCCGTTGACGCTGACGCCAACCCTATAATTAAACTCGTTTTCTGCTCTCACGACAGGGGCCCACTGAGGGCCGATGCACACCATGTTCCAACTTCAGGACGCGCTGGTCCGGCCGTTGTGGGCCGCTGCGGCCGTCAGCGCCGCACTCGTTTTCTCGGCCTGCAGTTCGGCGCCGAAAGAAGACCCGAATTCGACGGCCGCGGTTGAAAAATTGTATGCCGACGCCAAGGACGACATGTCCAGCGGCAGCTACGACCGCGCCATCAAGACCCTCGAACGCGTCGAAGGCCGCGCCGCCGGCACCTTGCTGGCGCAGCAGGCCACGCTGGATCTGGCCTATGCGCAGTACCGCACCAGCGAACGCGCCGCGGCCCTGGCCACGCTCGACCGCTTCATCAAGCTGCACCCGTCGAGCCCGGCGCTCGACTATGCCCTGTACCTGCGCGGCATCGTCAATTTCAACGACAACCTGGGTATCCTCGGTTCGCTGGTGCAGCAGGATCTGTCCGAGCGCGACCAGCAGGCCTCGCGCAATGCCTACTTGGCATTCAGGCAACTGGTAACGCAGTTCCCGCAGTCGCGCTATGCCGACGACGGCCGGGCACGCATGGACTACATCGTCAATGCACTGGCCGGATACGAGGTGCATGTAGCGCGCTACTACCTGCGCCGCGGCGCCTTCCTGGCCGCGGCCAACCGCGCCCAGCAGGTGGTGCAGGAATATCCGCAGACGCCGGCCAACGAAGAAGCGCTTTACATCCTGCGGCTGAGCTACGAGCGCCTGGGCCTCGAGCCGTTGAACACAGACGCCGAGCGCGTGTTGAAGCAGAACTTTCCGGCCAGCAAATTCAGCGCAGAAGGTGTGCGCCAGACCCAGCGAGCCTGGTGGCAACTCTGGTAGATCAGTGATCGCGCGCGAGCAGCGCCAGCCATTCGAGCGCGGCTGACTCCTCGTTCAGCACCGCCATCGGCGGCAAGGCCGCGCGCAGGCGCGCGCCGTAGGGCATGCGCGCCATGCGCGGGTCGCACACCACCAGCAGACCACGGTCGCTTTCGCTGCGGATCAGGCGCCCGGCGCCCTGCTTCAGCGCTACCGCGGCATCGGCGACAAAACATTCATTGAACGGGTTGCAGCCCTGGGCTTCAAGGCGCTTGACGCGGGCTTCGATGAGCGGGTCGTTGGGCGGCGGGAAGGGCAGCTTGTCGATCAGCACGCATTGCAGCGCATCGCCCGGCACATCGATGCCTTCCCAGAAGGTCTGCGATCCGATCAGCACCGAGGCCGGTTGCACCAGAAAACGCTGCAGCAACGCGCGCTTGGGCTGCGTACCCTGGACCAGCACTTCGATGTGGCCGGCCCCCGCCGCCGCCAGCTCGCTGCGCAGCGTCTGGGCCACCAGCGGCAGGGCGCGCAGGGTCGTCGTCAGCACAAAAGTGCGGCCCCCGAGCGCGCCAGCGCAATGCGCGGCAAGGAGGGCCACGGCGACGGCATGGCCCGGCTCGTTGGGCTTGGGAAACCTGGTCGGCACAAAGAGGCGCGCATGCGCGGCATAGTCGAACGGGCTGCCCAGGCGCAGCTTGGCGGCATCTTCGAGCCCGGTGGTCGCGGTGAACCAGCTGAGAGCGTCGTCGTCGCCCAGCGTCGCCGAAGTGAAAACCCAGGCCTTCGGCGCACGCGCGCGCTGCTCGGTCAACATATCGCGGATGTCCAGCGGCGACTCGACCAGGCGCGCTTGCTGCGGGCTCACGTCGATCCAGCGCACATGGCCTTCGGCGGCGGCTTGCTGAAAGGCTTCGGCCAGCTTGGACAGGCCGATCGCGCGCTCGTGCAATTTGGCGAAGTCGGGGCCGCTGTCGATCGCCGCCTGCACACCTGCTGCTGCCGCCGCACAGGCCGCTGCCAGTGCGTTCAAGGCCTCGGCAAATGCCGGCTGGCCGCTGCGTTCGTTCCAGCGCAGTTTCACCGTACCGCGCAGTTCGTGTAGCGTGCCGGCCGCAGCCAGCCGCAGGTCGCGGGCAGCCCGTTCGCAAGCGGCAGCCAGGGCCTGCCAGTCCACCAGCCCGCGGGCCTGCTGCAAACCCAGCGCGAGCAGGTCGCGCGCAAAGTCGATCGCCTGCGCGCTGCCCAGCGTGGTGCCGAGAAACTGCACGCCGGCCTCGACGAGCTGGTGGGCTTCATCGAAGACCGCTGCGTCAACACTCGGCAACAGCTCGGCCACACCGCTGTCGCGCAAGGCCATATCGGCAAAAAACAGGTGGTGGTTGATGACCACGATATCGGCCGCCATCGCCTCGCGCCTTGCCTTCACGACATGGCAGGCCGCGAATTCAGGGCATTCGCTGCCGAGACAGTTTTCGCGCGTCGAGGTCACCAGTGGAATCACCGGCGAGCGCTCGTCCAGGCCGTTGAGCTCGGCCAGGTCGCCGCTCACCGTCGCCTGTGCCCAGGCCTCGATGCGCGACAACGCCCGCAGCGCAAAGCGGTCGGGCAACAGCACCGGCTGGCCAGGAGCCCCGCCCTGGCGCGCCTGGCCCAGGCGGTGCAGGCACAGGTAGCTGGCGCGGCCCTTCAGCAAGGCCAGTTGCAGCGGCACGCTCAGGGCCTGGACCAGGCGCGGCAGGTCGCGCAGGAAGAGCTGGTCCTGCAGACTCTTGGTGGCCGTGCTGACCAGTGCGCGCCGACCCGACAGCAGCAGCGGCACGAGATAGGCGAAGGTCTTGCCGACGCCGGTGCCGGCCTCGGCCACCAGCGCGCTGCGCTGGTCCAGGGCCAATGCGACCGCCTGCGCAAAGCGCTGTTGCACGTCGCGCTCGACATAGCCGGCATCGGCGCGTGCCAGCGCACCGCCGGCGGCGAAGGCGCGCCCAACCGCGTTGGCCAGCGCATCAGCGGCGGCGACCGTATCAGTCGTTGACATCACGCGGGTTCGGGCGGGTCCACCTGCGCAATGAGTTGTGCGATCTGGTCGCGCAGCTGCAGTCGGCGCTTCTTCAGCCGGCGCAGCGCCAGGTCGTCGAGCGGCGTTTCTGCAGCCAGGCGGCCGATCAGACTGTCCAGATCGGCATGCTCCATGCGCAACTCGATCAGGCGGCGCTGGGGCGAATGCAGGTTGTCGTCCATCGGTACGCCGGCAGTGTAGGTGAGCGGCAAGAGTTCACGCCTGCGCCGCAGGGCCAGCGCGGTGCGATCCCGTATATTGCGCGTATGGCCACTGCCGCTCTTGCCTACCGACTCAGCGCTGCCACCGGCATGCACCGCGGCGACCGCGCCTACCAGCAAGATCAGGTTGAAATCATCCCGCATCCACGCACGCCCGGCTGCGCCTTGGCCGTGCTGGCCGACGGCATGGGCGGCAAAAGCGGCGGGCGCAAGGCCGCCGACCAGGTGGTGATGGTCGCCAAGCAGATCTACGAGCACCACGTGGCCACGCGCGACGACGGCGCCGACCTGCTGCGCCAACTGGTGCAGGAATCGCACCTGATGATCAAGCTGACCGCACTGGCGGCCGAGGAAGAGCCGCACAGCACGCTGGCGGCAATCCTGGTCGGCCCGGAGCGGCGCTGCGACATCGTGCATGCCGGCGATTCGCGGGTCTATCACTTCCGCGGCCCCGACATGGTCAGCCGCACGATCGATCATTCCTTCGTACAACGCCTGATCGACGAAGGCCAGATCACCGAGGAAGAGGCCAATACCCACCCACAGTCGAACCTGCTCACCGGCTGCCTGGGCACACACCAGGATCCGCCGCTGACGCAGGGCCACATCGGGCAGCTCGAAATCGGCGACAGCATGCTGACCTGCAGCGACGGCCTGTGGCACTACTTCACGCCCAAGGAAATGGGCGCGATCGTGCATACCCTGCCACCGCGCGAAGCCAGCGAAATGCTCGTCGCCAAAGCGCGCCAGCGTGCACGAGGCGGCGGCGACAACCTGTCGCTGGCGCTGGTGCGCATCGAAGCGCTCGAACGCTGAAGCCGGCCGCGGGCGGCCTATCGCAGCGCTTGGCTCGCCGCCACTGCCGCCGGCAAGGGTAAAGGCCTGGCCGGTTCGCGCTGTTTGGCCCGCACCTGGTTGCGCTTGTCGACCGCATTGCGGTGTGCCGCGGCATCCGATGCGCGCCGTGCCGCTGCCGCCGCACGGGCCGCCGCGCCCGCCTGGGCCTGCGCTGGCGCAGCCTGGCGCGACGCCAGTGCCGCATCCAATGAAGGTTCCGGCGCTGGCGCTGCCGCGACGGCTTCGCTGGCCGCCGGCGAACGCGCGCGCACCGACACCTGGGGCCGCTCGTCGGCGCGCGCGGCCTGGCGCCGGCGGATTTGCTCGATGCGCTCGGCCGCCCGGCGCTTGCGCAGTTCGTCGTCGAGCACGGCCCGCTGTCGATCCAGCGTTTGCAGGCGCTGGCGCCGTTCGACCTTGACGCCGTCAACGCAGGCGGTGACGGCAAACTGGGTCGCACACGCCGCCTGCGCGGCCTGCATCTCGCGCTCGATCGTGGCCCGCTCGCGGGCGATGCGCTGGCGTTGCGCGGCGTCGGCGTCGGCGTCGGCGTCGGCGTCGGCGTCGGTGTCGGTGTCGGTGTCGGTGTCGGTGTCGGTGTCGGTGTCGGTGTCGGTGTCGGTG
>CADEDE010000002.1:0-22437 GCA_902825995.1 uncultured Burkholderiales bacterium | reverse complement strand
TCGGCGGCGCAAAACGCGGCGACGGGCGCCAGCAGGGCCACCATCAGCAGCGTTTCAGGTAAGCGAGGTATCGACATCGCGGCGCTCCAGGGTCAGGAATTCGGCCGATTGCATTTCGTTCAGACGCGACACCGTGCGCGCAAACTCGTGCGCCAGCGGACCCTCGAGGTAGAGCCGTTCGGGCGGCACCTCGGCCGACACGATGAGCTTGACGCGGCGGTCGTACAAGACATCGACCAGCCAGGTGAAGCGCCGCGCCTCGCTGGCCATGCGCAGCGGCATCTGCGGCACACCGGCCAGGATCAGGGTGTGGAAGCGGCTGGCGATTTCGAGATAGTCGTTCTGCGAACGAGGGCCGCCGCACAGCCGCTTGAAATCGAACCAGACCACGCCGCCGGCCTTGCGCCGCGCCGTGATCTCGCGCTGCTCGATATGCAGCACCGGGTCTTCGTCGCGGACCTCGGCGAGCTGCTCGAAAGCCTGCGTCAGCGCGGCTTCGGCGTCGGGCCCCAAAGGGCAGTGGTAGCGCCGCACCCGCTCCATCGTGCGGCGCCGGTAGTCGGTGCCGTTATCGACACCGACAACTTCGAGTTTGTCCTTGAGCAGCGCGATCGCCGGCAGGATGCGGTCGCGGTGCAGGCCGTTCGGGTACAGCTCGTCGGGGTGGAAATTTGAGGTGGTGACGATGCTCACGCGATAGGTGAACAGGGCTGCGAGCAGGCGGTGCAGGATCATCGCGTCCGTCACGTCGGCAACGTGGAACTCGTCGAAGCAGATCAGGCGGAAGCGCCGCGCGATGCGCTGGCCGAGTTCATCGAGTGGATTGACGATGCCCTTCAAGTCCTGCAGTTCACGGTGCACCTCGCGCATGAATTCGTGAAAGTGCAGGCGCGTCTTGCGCCTCAGCGGCACCGACTGGAAAAAGCAATCCATCAGAAAACTTTTGCCGCGGCCGACGCCGCCGTGCAGATAGACGCCGCGCGGGATCGGCGGCCGGCGAATCAACTGCGTCAGCGCATTGCTGCGCCGCGCCTTGTAGTCGGCCCATTCGTTTTCGCAACGTTCGAGTGCATCGACCGCACGCAATTGCGCCGGATCGCCGGCATAGCCGCGCTCGGCGAGCGTCTGTTCATAGTGCTGACGAACCCCCACGACGCGGCCTGCGCGCTAGAAGTTCAGCGTACGCTTGTCCACCGCCAGCGCCGCTTCCTTGGTCGATTCGGCGAGCGACGGGTGCGCATGGCAAATGCGCGCAATATCTTCGCTGCTGGCGCGGAAGGCCATCGCCACACACGCTTCGGTAATCAGTTCGCTGGCGAACGGTCCGACGATGTGCACGCCGAGGATCTCGTCGGTGGCCGCATCGGCGAGCATTTTGACCATGCCTGTTGTGTCGCCAAGCGCACGCGCACGGCCATTGGCCATGAAGGGGAAGCTGCCGGCTTTGTAGGCACGCCCCGTCGCCTTCAACTGCTGCTCGGTCTGGCCCACCCAGGCGATCTCGGGGCTGGTGTAGATGACCCAGGGCACGAGGTTGAAATCGACATGGCCGTGCTGGCCGGCGATGCACTCGGCGACGGCAACGCCCTCTTCCTCGGCCTTGTGCGCAAGCATCGGGCCGCGCACCACATCCCCCACCGCCCAGACATTGGGCAGGTTGGTGCGGCAGCCGGCATCGACGACGATCGCGCCGCGCTCGTCGAGCTTCAGGCCAACGCCTTCGGCGTTGAGTCCGACGGTGTTGGGCACGCGACCAATCGAGACGATCAGCTTGTCCAGCGCCAGGGTCTGCGCCTCGCCCTCGGCATTGGTGTAGGCCACGCTCACGCCCTGCTTGCCCTTCTTGATTTCACCGACCTGGACGCCGAGCTCGATCTTCAGGCCCTGCTTGGTGAAGGCTTTGTGGGCCTCCTTGGCGATCTGTTCATCGACCGCGCAAAGGAAGGTCGGCAGCGCATCGAGCACCGTCACCTGCGCTCCGAGGCGGCGCCAGACCGAGCCCATCTCCAGGCCAATCACGCCCGAGCCGATCAGGCCCAGGGTCTTGGGCACTGCGCCGATGCGCAAAGCGCCGTCGTTGGACAGGATCGTTTCTTCATCGAAGGGTGCGCCGGGCAGCGCACGCGCGTTCGAGCCCGTGGCGACGATGACGTGCTTGCCGATCAGCGACTCTTCGCCAACCACGATTTGATAGCTGCCATCGGCCGCTTTCATGAACGACCCGCGGCCATGAAAGAAGCTCACCTTGTTCTTCTTGAACAGGTACAGGATGCCGTCGTTGTTCTGCTTGACGACCGTGTCCTTGCGCGACAGCATCTTGGCCACATCGATGCTCAGATCCTTCAGCCCGATGCCGTGGTCGGCGAAGGCATGGCCCGCGTGCTCAAAATATTCGCTCGATTGCAACAGCGCCTTGCTCGGAATGCAGCCCACATTGGTGCAAGTGCCGCCCGGCGCCGGCCCGCCCTTGTCGTTCTTCCACTCGTCGATGCAGGCGACAGTGAAGCCGAGCTGCGCCGCGCGGATGGCGGCGATATAGCCGCCGGGGCCGGCGCCGATGACGATAACGTCGAATGGCTTGCTCATCGGACCCTCCGCCGGGCCGCCCCAAGGAGGGTGACGGCCCCCTTGGGGGGCACCGAACGAACGTGCGGTTGGGGGCTCATCATTTCGCCCTCAAATGTCGAACAGCAAGCGAGCCGGATCCTCCAGCCCTTCCTTCATCGCCACCAGGCCGAGCACCGCTTCGCGACCGTCGATGATGCGGTGGTCGTAGCTCATCGCCAGGTAGTTGATCGGGCGCACGACGACGACGCCGTTCTCGACCACGGCGCGGTCCTTGGTCGCGTGCACGCCGAGGATCGCGCTTTGCGGCGGGTTGATGATCGGCGTGCTGAGCATCGAGCCGAAAATACCACCGTTGGAAATCGAAAACGTGCCGCCCGTCAGCTCTTCGATGCCAAGTTTTCCCTCACCGGCCTTCTTGCCGTACTCGGCGATCTTCTTTTCGATATCGGCAAAGCTCATCTGGTCGGCGTTGCGCACGATCGGCACCACCAGGCCGCGTGGCGAGCCCACCGCGATGCCGATGTCGAAGTAGCCGTGATAGACGATGTCGTTGCCATCGACCGAGGCATTCAGCACCGGGTACTTCTTCAGCGCCGCGACCGCGGCCTTGACGAAAAAGCTCATGAAGCCGAGCTTGCAGCCGTGCTCCTTTTCGAACTTCTCCTGGAATTTCTTGCGCATCTCCATCACCGGGGCCATATTCACTTCGTTGAACGTGGTCAGGATGGCGTTGGTGGCCTGCGATTGCAACAGGCGCTCGGCCACGCGCGCCCGCAGGCGCGACATCGGCACGCGCTGCTCGGGGCGCTCGCCCAGGCTCGTCATCACGGGGGCGGCCACCGCCGGCAGCGGCTTGGCCGCCACCGGAGCCGGCGCTGCCGAGGGCGGTGCCGCCTTGGGCGCCGCCACGGCCGCCAGCACATCACCCTTGAGCACGCGGCCGTCCTTGCCGGTGCCGGCGATCGAGCCGGGCGCAAGCCCTTGGTCGGTCATCAACTTGGCCGCAGCGGGCATCGCGACGCCGCCTGTCGCGGATGGAGCCGACGCTGGCGCAGCCGCCGCGCCAGTTTTTGCTTCGGTATCGATCCGCGCAATCACCTGTTCGGCGATGACCGTCGCACCGTCGGCGGCAACGTGGGCCACGAGCACGCCAGCCGCCGGCGCAGGCACTTCGAGCACCACCTTGTCGGTCTCGACCTCGATCAGGATCTCGTCGATGGCGACGGCTTCGCCAGGCTGTTTCTTCCACTGCAGCAGGGTGGCTTCGGCCACCGATTCGGATAGCTGTGGAACTTTGACTTCGATGATGGCCATGAATGTCTCTGGTTGGTCTTACTTGCTCAGCACGTAGCCCTTGAGCTTGCCGAAGGCCTGGTCGAGCAGCGCCTTTTGCTGCTCCTGGTGCAGATAGGCATAACCCACCGCCGGCGAGGCCGACGCCGGCCGCCCGGCATAGCCGAGCTTCTGGCCTTCACCCATGTTTTCGTGGATCGTGTGCTGCACGAAGAACCAGGCACCCTGGTTCTGCGATTCGTCCTGGCACCAGACCACTTCGGTGGCGTTGGGGAACTTCTTCAACTCGGCGGTAAAGGCCTTGTGCGGAAACGGGTAGAGCTGTTCGATACGCAGGATCACGACCTCCCAGGCCTTCTTCTCGTCGCGCCGTTTCACTAGGTCATAGACCACCTTGCCCGAGCAGGCGATCACGCGCTTGACCTTGAGGGGGTCGATATTCTGGTGCTGGGTTCCGATCACGGTGCGGAATTCGCCCTTGGTGAACTCCGACAGCGGCGAGCTCGCGTCCTTGTTTCGCAGCAGCGACTTGGGCGTCATGATCACCAGCGGCTTCCTGAACATGCGCACCATCTGCCGGCGCAGCACATGGAAGATCTGGCTGGCGGTGGTCGGCTGAACGATCTGCATATTGTTGTCGGCCGCCAGTTGCATAAAGCGCTCCAGGCGGGCCGAGCTGTGCTCCGGCCCCTGCCCTTCGTAGCCGTGCGGCAGCATCAGCGTCAGGCCGTTGACACGACCCCACTTGACTTCGCCGGCGGCCAGGAACTGGTCGATCACGACCTGTGCGCCGTTAACGAAATCGCCGAACTGGGCCTCCCAAATCGTCAAGGTATTCGGGTCGGCTGAGGCATAGCCGTACTCGAACCCGAGCACGGCTTCTTCCGACAGGATCGAATCGATGACCACGAACGGGGCTTGGTGCTCGGCCACGTTTTCCAGCGGCACGTAGGTGCCGGCGTCCCACTTCTCGCGGTTCTGGTCGTGCAGCACCGAATGCCGGTGCACGAAGGTGCCGCGGCCGCAGTCTTCGCCCGACAGGCGCACCGGGTAGCCGCTGGCGACCAGCGAGGCGAAAGCCAGGTGTTCACCCATGCCCCAATCGACATTGATCTCGCCGCGGCCCATCGCGGCGCGGTCGGCGATCACCTTCTCGACCAGTGGGTGGGCCTTGAAGCCTTGGGGCAAGGTCGTGATGCGCTCGGCCAGGCGCTTGATCTCGGCCAGCGGCAGGGCGGTGTCGGCCGCATCGGTCCACTTGCGGTACAGGTAGGGCGACCAGTCAACCGCGTACTTGCTCTTGAAGTTGGTCAACACCGGGTCGACGGTGTGCTTGCCGGCGTCCATCGCGGCGCGGAAGGCCTTGACCATCGCATCGGGGCCATCGGCCGGCAGCACATTCTGCGCCACCAGCTTGTCGCCGTAGAGCTTGCGCGTGCCCGGGTGCTGCGCGATCTTCTTGTACATCAAGGGCTGGGTCAGGCTCGGCGTGTCCTGCTCGTTGTGGCCGAGTTTGCGGAAGCAGATGATGTCAACCACCACGTCCTTGTTGAACTGCTGCCGGTAGTCCATCGCCAGTTGCGTGCACAGCACCACCGCCTCGGGGTCGTCGCCGTTCACGTGCAGCACCGGCGCTTCGATCATCTTGACCACGTCGGTGCAGTACAGCGTCGAGCGCGAGTCGCGCGGGTCGCTGGTGGTGAAGCCAATCTGGTTATTGATCACCAGGTGCAGGGTGCCGCCGGTGTAATAGCCGCGCGTTTGCGCCAGCGCCAGCGTCTCCATCACCACGCCCTGGCCGGCAAAGGCGGCGTCGCCGTGCACCAGCACCGGCAAGACCTGGTCGCCGGCCTTGTCGCCACGGCGATCCAGGCGCGCCTTGACGCTGCCTTCGACGACCGGGTTGACGATCTCCAGGTGCGAAGGGTTGAACGACAGCGACAGATGCACCGCGCCGCCCGGCGTCGAGATGTCGCTCGAGAAGCCTTGGTGGTACTTGACGTCGCCTGAAGGCAGGTCTTCCCTGGCGGTGTGGTCGAACTCGGCAAACAGATCCGCCGGCATCTTGCCCAGGGTATTGACGAGCACGTTCAGGCGCCCGCGGTGGGCCATGCCGATGACGATTTCCTGCACCCCCATTTCGCCGCCGCGTTGCACCAGCTCGTCCATCGAGGCGATGAAGCTCTCGCTGCCTTCGAGCGAGAAGCGCTTCTGGCCGACGAACTTGGTGTGCAGGTAGCGCTCCAGGCCCTCGGCTGCGGTCAGGCGTTCGAGGATGTGCTTCTTTTCGTCGGCATTGAAGCTCGGTTTGCTGCGCACCCGCTCCAGGCGCTCCTGCCACCAGCGCTTCTCGGCCGGGTCGGTGCAGTGCATATATTCCGCGCCGATCGTGCCGCAATAGGTTTCGCGCAGCGCCTGCATGATCTGGCGCAGCGTCATCTGTTCGCCGCCGAAATAGGTATTGCTGGCGCTGAAGGTGATGTCCATGTCCGCTTCGGACAGGTCGTAGAAGGCCGGCTCCAGCTCGGGGAGCTTCGGCCGCTCGGTGCGCTTGAGCGGGTCGAGGTCGGCCCAGCGCGAACCGAGGAAGCGGTGGGCCGAAATCAGCGACTGCACATGCACCTGCTTGCGCGCGACCGCCAGATCCGCGCTGCTGGCCTTGTTGGCGAAGGCATTGGCCTTGGCGCGCTGGGCGAAGGATTCGACCACCGGCGCATGCGCCACATCGCGGCGCTCGCTGCCATCGGTGGCGGCCATGTTTTGCAGTTTGTCGAAGTAGCTGCGCCAGTTGTCGGACACCGAGCCGGGGTTGTCGAGGTAGGCCTCGTAGAGATCTTCGACGTAGGGAGCGTTACCCCCGAACAGGTAGGAGTTCGACCTGCTTTGCTGCATCATCTTCGCTCACCTTTTGCCGCGGTCTGCGCGGCTTGCGATGGGTTGCACAACCTTCCGCGACCCGGCTTCACCGGTAGGCAGGAACGATTCACTTCACGAAAAGAACTCTAGCATCGAAGGCTCGCACGAGCCTTACGCCAAGTCCGCGAAAAGCACCCAACAAGCAACGCTGTTCCGGCCATCATCGGCGCCCACCGGGCACCGACATCAAAAGGCCTCCAGCGCCATCTCGTTCACGGCGGCGTGGCCCTCGACGATGCTGTCGCGCACGCCGGGGGCCTTGGACAGGAGGTGCTCGGCGTAGAAACGCGCAGTGGCGATCTTGGCGCGCATGAACGCGGCCTCTTCGCCAGCCGCGAGCCGGTCTTGGGCTGCCAGCAAGGCCCGCGCCATCTGCCAGCCAGCCATCAGGTTGCCGGCCAGCATCAGGTAGGGCACCGAACCGGCGAATACCGCGTTGGGGCTGGCCTGGGTCTGGCCGGCAACGAATTCGACGACCTCGACGAAAGCCTGGCGTGCTGCAACCAGGTGCTTGTGCATCGCCTGGGCCGCCGCGTCGCTGCGCTGCGCAAGCGCCGCTTCGGTGACCTCGATCTGGTGCGCAATCGCCTTGGCCGTCTGGCCGCCGTCGCGCGCCGTCTTGCGCCCGACCAGGTCGTTGGCCTGGATCGCCGTGGTGCCTTCGTAGATCGTCAGGATCTTGGCGTCGCGCAGATATTGCGCGGCCCCGGTTTCCTCGATGAAGCCCATGCCCCCGTGCACCTGCACACCCAGTGAAGCCACGTCGAGGCTCATCTCGGTGCTGTAGCCCTTGACGAGCGGGACCATGAATTCGTAGAAGGCCTGGTTCTGCTTGCGCACGTCGGCGTCGGGGTGGTGGTGCGAGGCATCGCAGGCCGCCGCCGCCACCAGCGCCATCGCGCGGCAACCTTCGGTGTAGGCGCGCATCGTCATCAGCATGCGCTTCACGTCGGGGTGATGAATGATCGGCGCGGCGGTATTCATCGAGCCGTCAACCGGGCGGCTCTGGACACGGTCGCGGGCATAGCTCACCGCCTGCTGGTAGGCCCGCTCGGCCACCGCGATGCCCTGCACGCCCACGGCATAGCGGGCGGCGTTCATCATGATGAACATGGTCTCGAGGCCGCGGTTTTCCTGGCCGATCAATTGCGCCACGGCACCCCCATGGTCGCCGTATTGCAGCACCGCGGTCGGGCTGGCCCTGATGCCCAGTTTGTGCTCGATGCTGACGCAGTGCACGTCGTTGCGCTTGCCGTCGGGCAGGACTTTCAGGCAGATGAACAGCGAGATGCCCTTCACGCCCTCGGGCGCGCCGGTCACGCGCGCCAGCACCATGTGGACGATGTTGTCCGCCATGTCGTGCTCGCCGTAGGTGATGAAGATCTTGGTGCCGAACAGCTTGTAGCTGCCGTCGCCTTGAGGCTCGGCGCGCGTGCGCACCAGCGCCAGGTCGCTGCCGGCCTGCGGCTCGGTCAGGTTCATCGTGCCGGTCCAGCGGCCGTCGATCATCTTCGGGATGTAGGTCGCTCGTTGCTCGGGCGTGCCGGCCGTCAGCAGCGCTTCGATCGCGCCGTCGGTGAGCAACGGGCACAGCGCAAAGCTCAGGTTGGCGCTGTTGAGCATCTCGATGCAGGCTGCACCGATCGTCTTGGGCAGGCCCTGGCCGCCGAACTCCGGCGGGTGCTGCAGGCCCTGCCAGCCGCCTGCGGTGAACTGGCGAAAGGCTTGCGTAAAGCCCGCGGTGGTGACGACCTGGCCATCCTTCCAGTAGGAAGGCTCGAGGTCGCCGTCCCGGTTCAGCGGTGCGACCACGCCCTCGTTGAACTTTGCGCACTCCTCGAGCACCGCCTGGGCCGTGTCGGTGCCCATATCTTCAAAGCCGGGCAGGCGCGACACGGCATCCAGGCCGGCCAGCTCCTGCATGCAAAAGAGCATGTCCTTGACGGGCGCACGGTAGGTATTCATAAGAGGAATAGCGGGGCGTCTTGCGACGCCCCTTTCCGGTGAATTTTCAAATACTCACAACGCCTTCACCAATTCCGGCACGGCGACAAACAGGTCGGCTTCCAGGCCGTAATCGGCGACGCTGAAAATCGGCGCCTCCGGATCCTTGTTGATGGCCACGATGACCTTGCTGTCCTTCATGCCGGCCAGGTGCTGGATCGCGCCCGAGATGCCGCAGGCGATATACAGGCTGGGCGCGACGATTTTGCCGGTCTGCCCGACTTGCCAGTCGTTGGGCGCATAGCCGGCATCGACCGCGGCACGGCTGGCGCCTAAAGCGGCACCGAGCTTGTCGGCCAGCGGCGTCAGTACGGCGGTGAATTGGTCCGACGAGCCCATCGCACGGCCACCGCTGACAATGATCTTGGCCGCCGTCAGCTCAGGCCGGTCGCTCTTGGCGATTTCGCTGCCGACATAGGCCGAAAGGCCGCTGTCGGCCACCGCGGCGACAGTCTCGATCGCGGCGCTGCCGCCTTGCGCGGCGGCATCGAAGCCGGTCGTGCGCACGCTGATGACCTTGATCGCATCGCTCGATTGCACCGTGGCGATGGCGTTGCCGGCGTAGATCGGGCGCTCGAAGGTATCGGGGCTCAGCACCTTGGTGGCATCGCTGATCTGCGCCACATCGAGCAATGCAGCCACACGCGGCGCCACATTCTTGCCATGCGCGGTGGCGGGAAAGAGCACATGCGTATAGCTCTTGGCGAGCCCGACGACCTGCGCCGCGATGTTCTCGGCCAGTTGCTCGGCGAGCTGCGCGCCATCGGCATGCAGCACCTTGGCCACGCCGACAATTTGCGCCGCGGCCCGAGCGGCGCCGTCCACGTTGTGGCCGGCGATCAGGACATGCACCTCGCCGCCGCATTGCGATGCGGCAGTCACGGTATTGAGGGTCGCGGGCTTGAGGGCGCCGTGGTCGTGTTCAGCAATCACCAATACGGTCATTCATCATCTCCGGTTGCGGCGAGTTGACCGGCGTGCCAGCGTCCGGTCCAACGAGCCGATTTAGGACGGCGCGCGCAGCGTGTCCGGCTTAAATGCACTTGGCTTCGTTTTTCAGCTTGTCCGCCAGGGCCGCGACATCGGCGACCTTGACACCGGCGCCACGCTTGGGCGGCTCGCCGACATTGAGCGTCTTGATCCGTGGCGTGATATCGACACCCAGATCGGCCGGCTTGAAAACGTCGAGCGTCTTCTTCTTGGCCTTCATGATGTTGGGCAGGGTCACATAGCGTGGCTCGTTCAGACGCAGGTCGGTGGTGACAACGGCCGGCAGCGAGAGCTGGACGATCTCCAGGCCGCCATCGACCTCGCGCGTGACCAAGACCTTGCCGTCGGCAACCTCGACCTTCGACGCAAACGTGCCCTGCGGCAGGCCGGCCAGACCGGCCAGCATCTGGCCGGTCTGGTTGCAGTCGTCGTCGATGGCCTGCTTGCCCAGGATCACCAGGCCGGGCTGCTCCTTGTCGAACAGGGCCTTGAGCAATTTGGCCACTGCTAGCGGCTGCAATTCATCGGCGCATTCGACCAGGATTGCGCGGTCGGCGCCGATGGCCATTGCCGTGCGCAGGGTTTCCTGGCACTGCGCGACGCCGCAGGAAACGGCGATGACCTCGGTGGCCACGCCCTTCTCGCGCAGGCGCACGGCTTCTTCGATGGCGATCTCGTCGAAGGGGTTCATGCTCATCTTGACGTTGGCCAGGTCCACCCCGCTGCCGTCGCTCTTGACGCGCACCTTGACGTTGTAATCGACGACCCGCTTCACGGGCACCAGAACCTTCATGACACGCTGCTCCTTGTTCTTTGCGGCTGCGACGTCGAATTGTGACGTTCACGTCAAGTGCGATTGTAGGCAAGCGCCCTGCACCGCTTGGCACGCATGCCTGATCAATAGAACGGCCATTTTATTTTAGGGCGGCGCTTCCATCCGCAGCGCCTCGCGCGCGCCGCGCTGCACATTCAGCGGACGCAACAGCAGCAGGCCAACGACGAAAAACAGCGCCGTCGAAACGATGGCGATACGGTGGTTGCCGGCCGTGGCCCAGGTGACAAGACCATAGGTCACCGGGCCGAGGATGGCAGCCAGCCGGGTCGCAAACGCCCACAGGCCGAAGAACTCGGCCAAGCGCGCCGGCGGCGCGAGCAGCGCGGCCAACGCCCGACCCGCCGACTGGCTCGACCCCATGCACAGCCCGGCGATCACGGCAGCGGTCCAGAATACACCTTGGGTCGTGGCCAGTGCGGCAATCGCGGTCATCAAAATCCATCCCGCCAAGGTGACGCCGAGCGCGCGCTTGTGGCCGCTGCGGTCCTGCCAGTAGCCGAAGACGAAGGCGCCGACGGCCGCCGCGATATTGACCACGAAAATCAACATCATCGTCTGCGTCTGCTTGAAGCCCAGCACCTGCTCGGCGTACACCGCCGCCAACGCAATGACCACCGCAATGCCGGCCTGGTAGGCCATGGCGCAGGCCAGCAGCCAGCAAAAATCGCGATAACGCCGGGCCTCACGCCAAGTGCGGCGCAGCCGCGCCAGCGCCGCGGCAACGCCATCGGCTGCGCCGTCCTGCGCTACGGCCCGCTCACCCAGCAGCGCAAAGGTGGCCAGCGAAGCCGCCCCGTAAACCCCGGCGGTGATCAGCATCGTGACCGGCACGAACTGTGTCGCCGGCTGGCCCCGGCCCTGGGCCCACAGCACATAGCCCAGCGACAGGCCGAGCGACAGCATGCCGCCGAAATAGCCGAAGCCCCAGCCCCAGCCCGAGACCTTGCCCAGCGCCTCACGCCGCGCCAGTTCGGGCAGGAAGGCGGCGGTGAGCGACTCGCCGATCGAATAGAAAAGGTTCGACAAGACGATCGCCGCGACCGCCAGCCAGACATCGCCGCGACCGGTGAGCGCGAGCGCCGCCGTGGTGGCCACGCAGGCCGCCGTGCTGAGCATCAGCAAGCGCTTCTTGGCTGCACGCAGGTCGGCAAAGGCGCCGAGCGCAGGCATGACCAGTATCACCAGCGCGCTCGATAAACCCAATGCCGAGGTCCAGGCCAGTGTGGCCCATTCGGCATTGGCGGCAACGACGCCGACGAAGTAGGTGTTGAACACCGCCGTCAGCACGACGGTGGTGTAGCCCGAGTTGGCGAAGTCGTACATCGCCCAGCCGAAGACCTCGCGCTTCGTCACGCCATCGTTGAGCGCGGCCTGGTCGAACAAGGGCATGAGCACCTCGGTGGCAGAGTGTCGTCGCGTCTATCATGCCCGCACACCCGGCGCGGGTGACGGAACAGGCAGACGTAGCGGGCTTAAAACCCGCAGCCGCAAGGCGTACGGGTTCGAGTCCCGTCCCGCGCACCAGCCAAGGTTAAGAAGAACCCACCCAGCCGCTGGGCGCTCAGGCGGGAATCTAAAGCCGGGGCAATGCCTGCAGCGTGGCCAGGCCGGCCTCGCCGATGAGCTACTGCGGGATCGCCGTATCGGTGACGATTTCAGCGTAGCCGAGCATCGGCAGCGGTGGCGGCAGGTGCAGCTTTTCCGCGGCGCTCATGCGCACCTGGTACGAGAAGCGCTTCAGGGTCTCGATCGGGATCGTCGAGGGCTGCTGCTTGCCAACCAGGATCTGTTCCGCCTTGTGGGCCGTGAACTGGCCGACGTTGTAGTAGCGGCTGACCAGGCCCGACAAAGCGCCGGCCTGCATCAATTGCTCGGTCGAGGCGAAGGTCGGCAGACCGGCTTCCATCGCCGCCGGGATGACCACGTCCTGCGCCAGCGTGCCGAGAAAACTGTCGGGCGGCAGGTACAGCCATTGCGCTTTGGCTTCCTTCAGCTCGCGCACCAGGTCGGCCGCACCGTCGGCGCTGACCTTGCGGTTGGCATCCATGCGAAAAGTGCGCGAGACCGTGTCGAAACCGTTGGCGCGACCGAGCTTGCGAATCTCGTCGAGCACGACAACCGAATTCTTTTCGGTCGGTGTGTAGAGCACGCCCAGGGTCTGGAAGGGCCGGTACGACGCCATCGCCTTGATCTGTGCAGCCACCGGTGCAACGTGAACCACCCCGGTCAGGTTGTGCCGTGCAGCCGGCGCCTGTTCAGGCACGATCTTGGCCAGCGTCGGCGACGCGACCATGGTGAACACCACCGGAATATCGCTGATGTGCTGCTGTGGATTGACCGCGTCGTGGGCCCCGATCACGCCCAGCGTGACCGACGTGCCCCAGGTGTAGATCAGGTCCGGCCGGGTAGCGCGGATCTCGTCGAGCAGGCCGGGCATGCGCGTCGGATCGCGGTTCAGGTCGCGGTAGGTGATCTGGACCGGAATCTTGCGCGACGCGAAATACTCCTCGAAACCCTTCTCGACATCGGTCATGCCGCGAAAGGTGATCGCGTAGATGCGAAACGGCTTCTGGCGTCGTGCGTCCTGCGTGAGTGCAAATGCCGGGAGCGCGGTGGCCAAGGCGGCGGCCAGCAAGGTGCGGCGGGAGGGGCGGTCGATCATGAGTTTCTCCAGATCCAAACAGTTCAAACGGCGACCAGTGCCGGGGTCGGCGCACGGCGCGTGGCCAATAGAAAACAGAGGCCGCACAGCAGCACCAGGGCGCCCGTGGCAACGAAGCTGGCGCGGTAGCCGAAGACCAGGACCAGCACGCCGGCCAGCAGCGGGCCGATCGCATTGCCCAGGCGTTCGAGCAGGCGATAGACGCCATACACCGCGGGCTCGCCCATCGCCGCCACCTCGGCGTCGCAGTGCTCGCGCACCAGTGCACTCTGGGCCGCGATCGACAGCGATTGCCCGAGGCCGATCAGGAACACGGTCGCAAAGACCCAGCCATTGCTGCCGCCGGCCAGCAGCAGCAGGCCACCCAGGCCCGAGATCAGCAAACCCGCCCCGACCAGCCACTCCATGCGTTCGCGCGTGTTGGCGAACGCAGCGGCCAGAGGCGACAGCACGACCATCGCCACAGCATAGGTCATCAGCATGCGGCCGACCACCGATTGCGAGCTGCCGATCGAAACGACATACAGCGGCACCAGGTAAAAACAGACGCCGGTGAGCAGGATCTTGGCCGGCATGGCCGCCAGGCCGGTGACCGTCATGAAATGCTTGTTGACCAGCAAGGTGCCGATCTCGCGCAGCGTCGGCGGCCGCGACGCGACACGCATCGCGTCGGACGCTGCCGGGCCCGGCAGCAAACGCATCGCCATCATCGAACCCAAGGCCAGCAGCGCCGACAAACCGAAGGTTGGGCGTTCGCCGATGTTGTCGGCCAGGATGCCGCCGATCGATGGCCCGCACACGGTGGCCACCATGATGGCGCCAACAAACAGCGCAAAGCTGCGCGCCCGGTTGGTCGTCGATGCGTACTGGAGCACATGCGCCTGCGCCGCGACGAAGACCATCGCATAGCCCAACGCACACAGTGAACGCCAGACGAGCAGGTCCAGCACGTTGCCGGCGAAGGCGGTGGCGACAAAGCCAACGGCAGCAATGCCGGCGCCGACCATCATCGCGTGCCGGTTGCCGACACGTTCGCTGTAGGCGCCAAGGAAGGGCTGTCCAAGGGCCACGATCAGCATGAACAGCACGATCGGCAAGCCGACCGCGATATCCGGCGAGAGCCAGGGCATGGGGACCAGCAGGCCCTTGATGTAGCCGGGCAGGAACGGCCGCGTCAGTTCCTCGGCCAGGATGAAGATGAACAAGGGCGCCCTGACCTTGGTCAGATGGCCTTCATCGGGCCGGTCGGCCGCATCGGCAACGCCGAATCGGTAGCGTGACGAGAGAACCTGCACGCCCTCATGGGCGGCCTGCAAGCCCGGCGGCCGTTCGTGCGCCGGGCCGCGGCGCCCGGCTTCGATGTCGTGCACCAGCCTCGCAAAGGCCGAATTCACGCGCGCCCGCACGCCCTCGAGCAGCTTGAGGACGTTGCCGAAGGCCGTCTCGCGGACCGGTTTGGGCGTGGCGGCGAAGTCGCCGCTCGCGCCGCGTTCGATCGTATTGCCGAGCGATTTCAGCGCCGCTTCGAGTTTGCTGCCGGCCATGAAATGGAGCAGTTCGAGGGTGAAAAACAGGGCCACGACGAGCACGACCAGGACGTCGTACAACATCTCGAGCACGATCTTGTCAACGAAATCGACACCGACGCCGATGTGCAGCATGCCGATCGGCTGTTGCCCTGCGACGATCGGCATCGAGACCACGTACTGGTCGCCGACCCGCGTCGCGGTGTGCGTCATCTCGGCCGTTGCCGTGGCCGCGACAACCGACGGCCCGCGAAAATATTCGGCGGCCCCGGCGGGCGCCGTAAAACGCTGGTACAGGATGGCACCCTGTGCATCGGCCACCGCGACATAGGAAATCTCGGGGACCGAGGCCTTCAAGTCGTCGAAGGTCTGTTCGACGCCGTACAGCTCGCGAAAGCCGATATTCAAGGACATGGCCCTGAGCACCAGTGAGCGCGCCGAGCCGCCGCCGCTGGCCACCTTCTTGGCCATTTCCGGTACCAGCGCGCGCTCGAAGGCGTGGTGCGAAAGGTAGGCCGTCGCGGCCAACGCCATCAGCACCACCAGCATCAATACGCCGGCCAGGCGCAGATAGATGCGGCGCAAATACACTTGGCTCATGCCGCCCCCTTGGCGCTGCGCGCCGTCCCCCCGGGGGGGAGCGAGCGCCTTGGGAGCGGCCCGGCGGCGCTCATACCGCCCCCTTGGCGCTGCGCGCCGTCCCCCCCGGGGGGGAGCGAGCGCCTTGGGAGCGGCCCGGCGGCGCTCATCGCCCGACCCCACTCTCCAGGTCGCGCCGCAGCAGCGCAATTTCCGCCTCGGCGCCGCGAACACGTTCGAAGAATTGGCGCAAAGCGCGCCCGAACGGTCCGTTGTGCACCAGCGCGGACGGGCGCACCGGATCGGCCGAGCACAGCGCTGCTTCAATCGCTTCGAGGTTGCGCGACAGGTGCCGCATCACGGCCAGCAAGGCCAGCGACGCCAGCGACGCCGCGGCAACGAACACCGCCGCGGTCGAGAGCGCCAGCTCGCGCGCCATGGCGCTGTGCGAATCACTGACCTGCTCCTCCGAGTAGCGCAGCGCCAGGTAACCGATGGGCAAGCCGAAGTTGTTCTTGATCGCCACGCCAGAGGCGGAATCGGTGCCGCCGCGAACGAACCAGTCGTTGCCCTTGGCATTGCGCGCAGCGTCAAGCCACGCCGTCGGCACATTGCGTGTCGCCCGCAAGCGGTCGGTGCTGTAGAGCGGTTTGCCCTCGATGTCGAAAACCTCGATGCTCAGAATCAGGTCGTCGGTCGCACGTTCGCGCTCCAGCGTTCCCGGCAGCGTGCCGAGATCGGAAAACTGCAGGCCCAGGGCCATGGACGACTGGATCGCGTTCTCGATGGCGCTGCCGGTGACGGCCAGACGTTCATTGAGCATCCGCTCGGCGTAGCTGCGGTACTTGAAGAAATTCAGCAGGCCGGCCATGCCGACGGCGAACAGGCACACCAGCACGGCAACCAGGATCATCTGCGGTTGGGTCGTTTTCATCGGCTTCACTCCACGGTCGCTCGCAACGCGTGCGGCCAAAACCGGCCCGCTCTGCGCAGCACACGAACGGGACTCTAGCGGGCGCTGCCACAGCATTGCGATACGTCGAGGCCTGGCTTGTGAACTATTGACTTATTGCAGAACTTACCTCTGGCCAATACTCCGGGCAGTGAATTTCCCGGTCGATGACATGCAACGCAAGAACAACAGGACGGGCGCGAAATGAGATACGCCGTGAATACCGTGCGCATCGCGCGCGACGATGCGGCCGGCGACACCGTGCCGGCGGCATTGTTCGATCTGGCATGGGAGCCGCCGGTGCCGGGGCGCCGCCGCGTCCTGGCCAACTGGAACGAATACGTGGCCCTGGCCAGCCAGGTGGTCGGGCGCTTTCATGGCGAATACCGCCTCGAACATTTCGACTACCACCACCCGACGCGCCTGCAGCCTGAAACCGTGCGCCGCTTGAAACGCCCCTACCGCGTCAGCGTGGCCTATACCGAATGGGGCCCGCCCGACGCGCCGGTGATCGTCTGCTGCGGCGGTGTGGCCAGCGTGGCGATGCGCTTCAACTACCTTGCGTCGGACTTGTCCGACGCCTTTCGCCTGGTCTGCATGGACTGGGTCGGCCGCGGCCGCTCGGGCTGGCTGGCCACCGAAGAAGACTACTCGCTGGCGACCTACGCCGAACAACTGCGGCAAATGATCGAACACCTGGGCGGCGCTCCGGTCACGGTGCTCGGCTCGTCGCTCGGCGGCAGCGCGGCCATCGAAGTGGCCTCACGCCATCCGAGGCTCATCGATCGACTGATCCTCAACGATGTCGGCCCGCACATCCCGGCACGCCGTCGGCGCCGGCGCGCCGAGACCCTGGCCCGCCACTACGTTTTCCGCGACCCGTCCGAAATGCTGCGCCGCGTCGGCGCCTCGCAAAAGAACGACGGCCCGGTCAGCGACGACATCCGTTTCAACCTCACCTTCCACCAGACGCGCTGGTCCGACGAAGAGGGCGGGCGCATCTACCGTCACGATGTGCGCGCGCTGCAGGCCTACCGCCGCGATGCCCAGCGCAGCCTCAAACAATGGGAACAGTGGAAGCAGGTGCGCTGCCCGGTACTGCTGGTGCACGGCATGCAGTCGGACGCCTTGTTCGAGCCGACGATCCGGCGCATGTCGCGCGGCAAAGCCTTGACCCTGATGCACCTGCCCGATACCGGTCACGCACCGTTGCTGGCCGACCGCAACCAAATCGGATTCCTGCGCGACTGGCTGCTCGGGTGCAGCGAGGCCGAACGGGAGTGGAGCGTGCTGCACGCACCCCAGCGCGAGCGTCATGCGGCCACGCCCTTGCGCTTTGCACCGAAACACGCCTTGCGCTGAGGGCCAAAGCGAATGCACACCGCAACACCGCCCGCCGCCTTGCACCCGATGCTCCTGGTGCGCCACGGCGCAACCGAACCCAACCTGGCCGGCCTGCGCTGTGGCGGCGATCTCGATGTCCCGCTAACCGCGCTGGGTCGTCAACAAGCCACCCAGGCTGGGCTGCGCATCCGTGAGCTCGGCCTGCCGGTGAGGGTCATCGTCGCCAGCCACCTGCAGCGCACGCGCGAAACCGCCGAGATCATCGGCGGCCTGCTGGGCGGCGTCGAGGTGGCGATCGAACCGGCCTTCGCCGAGCGCCGCCTCGGCGCCTGGAACCTGCGTCCGATTGCCGAAACCGAAAACGCACTGGTTGCGGGCGCGCTGCCGCCGGGCGGTGAAGCCGACGCCGATTTCGTCGAGCGCATCGTCACCGCCACACAAACCCTGTTGCTGCCGCGTCTGGCTCAGCGGCCCTTGCTGGTCGGCAGCAAAGGGGTTGCGCGGGCCCTGCGGGAACTGCTCGGCCTGCCCGGACGCACCGGCCTGGCCAATGGCGAGCTGCTTCAACTTGACCTTGCGGCGCTGGCCCGCCGCGACATGATCGACTGCCATGCATAAAACGCTCGTCCATTGGATCGACCGCGGCTGGATCCTGCCGCTGCTGGGCTTGCTCGCCGTTGCGGCGCTGGTCAACGACCTGGCCGCCTGGCTCGACCCGGGGGCCGCGGTTCGCATACCCGCATCGGCGCTCGCATTGCTGTTGCTGCTGTGCGCAGCGCGCTTGAAAGCCGCCGCAGCGCTGGCCAAGGGCGATCCTGTGCGCGAAGCCAATGACCGCGCCGTACGCCGGCCGGCACAAACGCCCGCCCGGCTGCTCGGCGCGGTGGCATGCATCGACCGCCAACGGCGCTGCACCTACGTCAGTCCCGGCCTGGCCCGCTGGCTGGGCTCGACCGGCGACGAAATCGAAGGCCACCCGATCGACGAAGCGTTCGGCCCGGTACATGCCGCCAAACTGCGGCCGCATCTCGAATCGGCGCTGGCGGGGCAGGCTCAATCCCTGCGCTGCTCGCTGTTGCAGGCCGATCAGTCGTTGCAGACTCTGCAGATCGAACTCCGGCCCGAGTTCGATGCGCAGGGTGTCGTCTGCGGCTGCCAGCTGTTCGCAGTCGATGTCTCGCCCGCCGAGCGCGCACAAGAGGCGACCTGGCGTTCGGAGCGCCGGTTGCGCACGATCATGGACCAGATCCCGGTGACGGTCTCATACATCGACGCCGCCGGCCACTACCGCTACATCAACCGGGCCCAGGAACACTGGCTCGGCAAGGCCGAGGCCGAAGTAGTCGGACGCCACGTGCGCGAAGTGGTCGGCGAAAAGGTCTGGGGCGACATCGAACCTAAAATCGGTGACGCCCTGGCGGGGCACTCGGTGCCGCTGGAACGCCAGCGGGCCGACCGCCTGGGCAATCCGGTCTGGCATTCCGGCCGCCATGTCCCGGACGTCAACGACGAAGGCCAGGTGGTCGGCATCTATACCGTCTTCTTCGACACCACCCAGCGGGCACTGGCCGAACAGGCCCTGCGCCGAAGCGAACAGGAATTGCGCGCGGCCAAGGCCGCCGCCGAACACGCGAGCAAGGCCAAGTCGGAATTTCTGGCCAATATGAGCCATGAGATCCGTACCCCGATGAACGGCGTATTGGGTCTGACCGAATTGCTGCTCGACACACCGCTCAATGCGCAACAGCGCCCCTTCCTGGAAACGGTGCAGGCCTCGGGCGAGTCCTTGTTGTCGATCATCAACGACATCCTCGACTTTTCGAAGATCGAAGCCGGCAAGCTCGAGATGGAGTCGCTCGACTTCGACCTTTACCAGGCGGTCGAAGATGTGGTCCAGTTGCTGGCGCCGCGTGCGCACGCCAAACGGCTCGAGCTGGCCTGCCGCATCGACGAGCGGCTGCCGCCGGCCATCAGCGGCGACCCCTACCGCCTGCGCCAGGTGCTGACCAACCTGCTGGCCAACGGTTTGAAGTTCACCGATGCCGGCGAAGTCGTGGTTGACGTGACCATGGCTGCGCCGGACCAGATGCGGATCAGCGTGCGCGACACCGGAATCGGCATCTCTGCCGAGGCCCGCACGCGCTTGTTCACCGCCTTCGCGCAGGCCGACGGTTCGACCACCCGACGCTTCGGCGGCTCCGGGCTGGGCCTGGTGATCAGCCACCACCTGGTCGAGCTGATGGGCGGCAGCATCGGTGTCGAAAGCACGCCGGGGGAAGGTTCGACCTTCTGGTTCACCATGCCGCTCAAGCCGGCAGCCAGCACGCCGCCGGTGGCGCATCCCGGCGAACTCGCCGGCCGACGCGTGCTGGTGGTCGATGACAACGCCACCAACGCCGAGATCCTCGCCCACCACGCACTGGCCGGCGGCATGCGCTGCACCAGCGTGAGCGACGGCGTGCAGGCGCTCGAATGCCTGCACGATGCGTTGCGCAACGGCGACCCCTTCGAGATGGCCATCGTCGATATGAAGATGCCGGGCATGGATGGACTGGCGCTGGCCGCCGCGGTGCGCAACGACCCGGCGCTCGGCGCGATGCGCCTGGTCCTGGTGACCTCGCTGCATTCAACCGACGAAATGGCCCGCGCGCGCGAAGTCGGCATCAGTGCCTACCTGTCCAAGCCGGTGCGGCGCCAGGAACTCTATCGAGCGCTGGCCCAGGCGGTCGGCGACGCACCGATCACCGATTCGCCGGCGCGCGCCGCAGCCACGGCGACGCGCATCTTGGCCCGCGTCTTGATGGCCGAAGACAACGGTGTGAACCAGTTCGTGGCGCGCAATGTGCTCAAGTCGATCGGCTGCGATTTCGACATCGTGCCCAACGGCCAGGAGGCCCTGCTGGCCGTACAGCGAGGCGGCTACGACATCGTGCTGATGGATTGCCAGATGCCGGTGATGGATGGCTACGTCGCGACCCGCGAAATCCGTTCCTGGGAAGCGTGCCAGGCCCAAGCCCGCCGCATTCCGATCGTGGCGCTGACGGCCAATGCACTGGTCGGCGATGCGGATGTCTGCCGCGCGGCCGGCATGGACGACCACCTGGCCAAGCCGTACTCGCGCAAACAGCTGATCGCGCTGATGGCGCGGTGGCTGCCGGCGCATTTGGTGGAGCGCTCGGGCGACGGCGATGCGACCGACTTTGCTCCGCTGTCCGTATCGGCGCCGGTGCCAGCCACGGTCGAATGCACGCTCGACCGGAATGCGCTCGACGGCATCCGCGCACTCGACGACGACGCCCGCTCGGCCGTTCTGAACGAGCTGATCGGCATGTACCTCGATGAAGCGCCGACACACCTGTCGGGCTTGCGGGCGGCCGCAGCGGCCCAGGATGGCGTCGAACTGAATCGCGTCGCACATGCCTTCAAGTCGGCCAGCCAGAACGTCGGCGCCAGGCAACTCGGCGACTTGTGTCGCCAGCTCGAACGCAAGGGCAAGGCTGGCGACATCGGCGATGCCGTGGCGCTGGTGCGCACCGTCCAGGTTCACTTCGACGCCATACGGCCGCTGCTGCTGGCCGAGATGGGGCAACCCGCATGAGACCGCAGGGCCACCCCAAGGACGATACCGCAGTGCGCAGCACGGAGGTTGCCTGATGAGCGCGCAGGGCCGCCCGAAGGGCTCATACCGGAGTGCAGAGCACGAAGGTATTCCAATCAATCCGAAGAGCCGCATCCTGGTGGTTGACGATGACCCGGGCGGTCGCCGCCTGACCCGCGCAACTCTGACGCGGGCCGGCTTCGACGTCGTCGAAGCCAAAGACGGCCTGCAGGCCCTGGACGTGATGCGCGAAGATTTTCCGGATCTGGTGCTGATGGACGTCAGCATGCCGGTGATGGATGGCTTCACCGCCTGCGCCGAATTGCGCGCGCTGCCCGGCGGCAGTCGGGTGCCGGTGGTGATGATGACCGGCCTGGACGACGTCGAGTCGATCGAACGCGCCTTCGCGGTCGGCGCCAACGACTTCATCACCAAGCCGATCAACTGGCCGATCCTGGCGCACCGCGTGCAGTACATGCTGCGTGCCAGCGCCGCGATCAACGCCCTCAACCAGAACCAGCGGCGGCTGTCGGACGCACAGCGCATCGGCGAGATGGGCGACTGGGAATGGGACGTTCGCCAGGACCGGATTTTCCCGTCGCCGCAGGCGCGCCGCATTTTCGGCCACCCGACGGCGTGGGATGCCTTGCAGCTCGACGGCTTCCTGACCACGGTCCACCCGGACGACGCCGACCGCGTACGCGAGGCCTGCGAGCGCGCCATCAACGAAGGCCATGCCTTCGCGATCGAACACCGCGTCATCCAGATCGGCGGCAGCTTGCGCCACGTGCATCAGCAGGTCGAGGTCACGGCCCAAGACGAATCCGGGCGGGCCTTGAAACTGGCGGGGGCGGTGCATGACATCACGCAGCGCAAGGACGCCGAAGAACAGATCCGGCGCCTGGCCTACTACGACGCGCTGACCGGTCTGCCCAACCGCCTGCTGTTTTCAGAACAGCTGCTCAAGGCGATCGCCAATGCCGAACGCCAGGCGCAACAGGTCGCGATCATGTTCATCGACCTGGATCACTTCAAGCGCGTCAACGACACGCTGGGCCATGGCGCCGGCGACGAGTTGTTGCGCCTGGTCAGTGCCAGGTTGGCGGCTTCGATCCGCGCAGAGGATACAGTCGGCCACTGAGCCGGTGCCCAGGGCCCGCACCACATTGC
>CADEDE010000001.1 GCA_902825995.1 uncultured Burkholderiales bacterium | reverse complement strand
ATGACCGGGTTCAAGTGGATCACTTCTATACGTTTGAACGCGACTTAGTATCAGGCGTGCTGGTGACCGCGCTCGTGCAATCCTCGAGCGCCGTCACGGTGGCCGCGATCGGCTTCGTCAACGCCGGCCTGCTGGCGCTCGGGCCCCGCCCTGTGGGTGCTGTTCGGCGCCAATGTGGGCACCACCATGACCGGCTAGCTCGTGGCCCTGGTCGGCCTCGAGTTCAAAGTCGAGGCGCTGGCGATGCCGCTGGTGGGCCTGGGCGCGCTGCTGCGCCTGGCCGGCGAGGGCCGGCGCCGCAGCGCGATCGGCATGGCAATGGCCGGCTTCGGCCTGCTGAGCGTATTGCTGATGTGGCCGCTGGCGACCCCGCTCACACGCTGGCTGCAACAGCGCCTGCGCGCCCGCGAGGACGACGAAGCCCAGCCGCGTCACCTCGACGACAACGTGCTTGCCGTGGCGCGCGATTTGGCGGTCGCGGCCAGCCTTCGCTGCGGCCATCGAAGCCTTCGTCGAACGCCGGCCGAGCGGGCAGTTCCGCCATCGGAGCGAGAACTTGATTGACCGCGATCAGGCGTCATGTCAACAAAAAGTGGACCATACTTTGCATAAGATGCAGGGTGATTGAGTTCGGCTCATGGAGGAATGCCATGCAATGTGCCGGTGATCCTCGTCGAGCAGCCGCCATCAACCTGGCGCCGCTCGACCAGGGCAAGACCATGAAAGCCATGCGACGCATGGCGCGCACCGCCGGCGCCGCCTTGCTGCTCGGCCTGGCCGCATGGGCCGCGCCTGCGGCGCCCGTGCTGGTGCTCGAAGTGCAGGATGCGATCGGCCCGGCGAGTGCCAGCTACATGATCCGCGGCATCGCCAAGGCGGCGCAGGTTGGCGCGCCGCTGCTGGTGATCAAGCTCGACACCCCCGGCGGGCTGGACAGTTCGATGCGCGAGATCATCCAGGCCATCCTGGCCTCGCGCGTGCCGGTGGCGGTGTATGTCAGCCCCGAGGGGGCGCGCGCCGCCAGCGCCGGCACCTACATCCTGTATGCCGCGCACATCGCCGCCATGGCGCCGGCGACGACGCTCGGCGCGGCCACGCCGGTGGCCATCGGCCTGCCGGGCAGCGAGCGCCAGCCGGCGCCGCCAGGCAAGGACAGCCAGCCGGGCGGCGCTTCGGGCGAGGCGCCCAAGGGCGACGCCGGCAAAGGGGCGTCCAAACCGCAGACAGCGCCGCTGCCGTTGGCCGACGCCATGACCGCCAAGCAGGTTCACGATGCCTCGGCCTTCATCCGCGGCCTGGCGCAGCAACGCGGGCGCAACGCCGTATGGGCCGAGCGCGCAGTGCGCGAAGCGGTCAGCCTGACCGCCGACGAGGCCCTGCGCGAAAAAGTGATCGATATCGTCGCCGCGGATCTGCACGACCTGCTGGCGCAGATCGACGGCCGTCGCGTGCGTGTGCAGGGCGCTGACGTAACCCTGGCCACGCGCGGCCTGCCGGTCGAGTTGCTGCTGCCCGACTGGCGCCAGCGCCTGTTGTCGGCGATCGCCAACCCGAGCTTCGCGCTGATCCTGATGATGATCGGCATCTACGGTCTGATGTTCGAGTTCTCCTCGCCGGGCTTCGGGGTGCCGGGCATCGTGGGCGCGATCTGCCTGCTGCTGGCGATGTTTGCGCTGCAGTTGCTGCCGGTCAACTATGCCGGGCTGGGCCTGATCCTGCTCGGCATGGCGCTGCTGGCCGCCGAGGTCGTGACGCCGAGCTTCGGCATCTTCGGCGTCGGCGGCATCGTGGCCTTCATCGCCGGGGGCCTGCTGCTGTTCGACCGCGATATCCCGGGCCTGGGCGTGCCGCTGCCGCTGATCTTCGGCCTCGCGGCGAGTTCGGCCGCCGTCGTGCTGCTGGGCGGCGGCATGGCGCTGCGCGCGCGGCGGCGCCCAGTGGTCAGCGGGCAAGAAGAAATGCTCGGCGCCGAAGGCGTCGTGCTCGCCACCGGCAACGCCGACAGCTGGGCCCAGATCCACGGCGAACGCTGGCGCGTGACGTGCCCCGAGGCCCTGCAGCCGGGGCAGCGCGTGCGCGTCGTCGGCATGCACGGGCTGACGCTGCAAGTGCGCCCCGAATTCGTTGTACCCCCCCAAGGAGACACCTCATGATCCTCGACTTCAACCTCGGCCTGGGCGGTGTGCTGGTGCCGCTGCTGCTCCTGCTGCTGGCCAGCTCGCTGCGCATCCTGCGCGAATACCAGCGCGGCGTGGTCTTCCAGCTCGGGCGCTTCTGGAAGGTCAAGGGCCCGGGCATGGTGCTGGTGATTCCCGGCATCCAGCAGATGGTGCGCGTGGATCTGCGCGTGGTGACGATGGATGTGCCGCCGCAGGACGTGATCTCGCGCGACAACGTCTCGGTGAAGGTGAATGCGGTGGTGTTCTTTCGCGTCGTCGATCCGCAACGGGCCATCATCCAGGTCGAGGACTACCTGATGGCCACCAGCCAGCTCGCGCAGACCACGCTGCGTGTGGTGCTGGGCAAGCACGAGCTCGACGAGATGCTAGCCGAGCGCGAGCGCCTGAATCTGGACGTGCAGAAGATCCTCGACGCGCAAACCGATGCCTGGGGCATCAAGGTCACCAATGTCGAGATCAAGCATATCGACCTCAACGAATCGATGGTGCGTGCCATCGCGCGCCAGGCCGAAGCCGAACGCGAGCGTCGCGCCAAGGTGATCCATGCCGAGGGCGAGAAGCAGGCCTCGGCGGCGCTGCTCGAAGCCGCCCGCATGCTGGCGCAGCAACCCGAGGCGATGCAGTTGCGCTATCTGCAGACCATGACCCAGGTGGCCGGCGACCGCGCCTCGACGGTGGTCTTGCCGCTGCCGCTGGACCTGCTCGGCGCGCTGCTCGGCAAGCGCGCGGCAGCCCAGGAACCGCCGTCCGCGCGCACGCCATGACGGGCGTCATGGCCGACGCGATCGGCGCAGCGTTGGTCTCTGGCGACCAGCGCCAGACGGCAGCTGCCGTCTGTAGTGTGAACAGGCCCTAGGATGTTCGGCTTCGACGCCTACGCGCCCAAGGAGATCGCCGCGCGCGTGAGCGCAGTCGGCGTGGGCAAGGCACAACTGCCCTGGCTGACGCAGGGCCTGCTCGGCGTGCTGGCCGGCGCCTTCATCGGCCTGGGTGCGCTGATGTTCGCGCTGGTGGCCAGCGATGCCACCTTGGGTTTTGCGGCATCGCGCCTGCTCGGCGGCCTGACGTTTTCGCTCGGGCTGTTGCTGGTCGTGGTGGCCGGCGCCGAACTGTTCACCGGCAACAACCTGATCGCGATGGCCTGGGCCGGCGGCCATGTGCGCACGATGGAACTGTTGCGCAACTGGGCCTGGGTCTGCGCGGCCAACTTCGTCGGCGCCGCAGGCCTGGCCGTGCTGGTCTGGCTGTCGGGCCATGCCGGCCTGAACCAGGGCGCCATCGGGCGCACCGTGGTGCAGATCGCCACCAGCAAAGCCCAGCTGCCCTGGAGCGAAGCCTTCTTCCGCGGCGTGCTATGCAATGTGCTGGTGTGCATGGCGGTATGGATGAGCTTCGCCGGCCGCAGCGTCGCCGACAAGGCCCTGGCCATCGTCTTTCCGATCACCGCCTTCGTCGCCGCCGGCTTTGAGCATTCGATCGCCAATATGTATTTCTTCCCGCTGGCGATGCTGCTCGGCGCGCCGCTGGGCGTGGGCGACATGCTGGGCAACCTGGTGCCCGTGATCGCCGGCAACATTGTCGGCGGCAGCGTGCTGGTGGCCGGGGTCTATTGGACGATTTACCTGCGCCCGGGCGCCGCGCCAGGCGCCGGTCCCGCTTGAGGCCGGGCGAATAGCCAGCGTTCCGGTCTTGTTTCGAGCGCATCGCGCACCAGCCACGCGGCCCGTCTATCCTGGCCCGATTCCGACCTGCCCCAGGAGCCGCCCATGTCCGACCCCGTCGTCATCGTTGCCGCCGCGCGCACGCCCATCGGCGGCCTGCTCGGTGATTTCTCTTCACTCGCGGCCTGGGAACTCGGCGCCACCGCGATCCAGGCCGTGGTCGAGCGTGCCGGCGTGCCGGGCGACGCCATCGACGAAGTATTGATGGGCAACTGCCTGATGGCCGGCCAGGGCCAGGCACCCGCGCGCCAGGCGATGCGCCAGGCCGGCCTGCCCGACAGCACCGGCGCCGTCACGCTGAGCAAGATGTGCGGCAGCGGCATGCGCGCGATGATGTTCGCGCACGACATGCTCGCCGCCGGCAGCGCCAACGTGATGCTGGCCGGCGGCATGGAAAGCATGACCAATGCGCCGCACCTGATATTCGCGCGCAAGGGCGTCAAGTACGGCGCTGCCGCGATATACGACCACATGGCCCTGGACGGCCTCGAAGATGCCTACGAGCGCGGCAAGGCGATGGGCGTCTTCGCCGAACAGTGTGTGGGTAAATACAGTTTCACCCGCGAGGCGATGGACCGCTTTGCGATTGCGAGCACGCAACGCGCCAAGGCCGCCAACGAGGACGGCAGCTTCGCCTGGGAGATGGCGCCGGTGACCCTCACCAGCCCGAAGGGCGACACGGTCATCAAGTTCGACGAGCAGCCCTTCAAGGCCAGGCTCGACAAGATCCCGGGCCTGAAACCGGCGTTCAGCAAGGACGGCGCGATCACCGCCGCCACCTCGTCGTCGATCTCCGACGGCGCCGCCGCACTGGTACTGATGCGCGAGAGCACCGCGGCGAAGATGGGCTGCAAGCCGATCGCCCGCATCGTGGCCCACGCCGTGCATGCGCAGGCGCCCGAGTGGTTCACCACGGCGCCGGTCGGCGCCATCGACAAGGTTCTCGAGCGCGCCGGCTGGGACGCCGGAAGCGTCAACCTGTGGGAGGTCAACGAAGCTTTCGCCGCAGTGACGATGGCCGCGATGGCCGAATTCAAGCTGCCGCACGAGATCGTCAATGTGCATGGCGGCGCGGTCGCGCTCGGCCACCCGATCGGCGCCTCGGGCGCGCGCATCGTCGTCACCCTGCTCGGTGCGCTGAAGAAGCGCGGTCTCCTGCGCGGTGTCGCGGCCCTGTGCATCGGCGGTGGCGAAGCCACCGCGATGGCCGTCGAACTGCTCTGACTCGCAAACCATGCTCGGCACGCACGACCTCGCCCTTTTTGCGGTCACGGTGCTGGTGCTCAACGCGACCCCCGGCGTGGACCTCGCGTTCACGCTGGTCTCGACCTTGAAGGGCGGCGTGCGCGCCGGCCTGGCCGCGGCCAGCGGTGTCGGCAGCGGCTGCGTGGTGCATACCCTGGCGGCAGCCTTTGGCCTGGCCGCCCTGCTTGCCGCGTCGAGCGCCGCGTTCAGCGTCGTCAAATGGGCCGGTGCGGCCTACCTGCTGTGGCTGGCCGTGGGCCTGCTGCGCCAGGGCCTGGGCCGCGCCGCTGCGGCATTGAGCACAGCGCCTGCGGCGCCGCCACAGTCCCCGGCGCGCCTGTTCCGCCAGGGCTTCCTCACCAACGTGCTCAACCCCAAGGTGGCACTCTTCTTCCTCGCCCTGCTGCCGCAGTTCATCGATGCCGACGCGCCGCACAAGACGCTGGCCTTCCTGTTCCTCGGCGCCTGGTTCGTGGTCCAGAGCTTTGCATTCCTCGCCGTCTTCGTGCTGCTGGTCGCGCCGCTGCGCCGCTGGCAGCCGCGGCCAGCCATCACGCGCGGGGTCTGCCTCGCCGGCGGCGGACTGTTCGTGCTGCTGGCCGCGCGACTGGCATTGGCCGAGCGTCGGTGAAGGACGCCGAAGTCGGCGTTCACCTGCGCCGGGTCTGGCGCCTTGGCCGCTGGCCGTGGCTGTCGCGCCGAAGGCATCGAGGTACTGGCGCAACAGCATCTTCTTGACCCTCGGGCGCAGCGGCTTGCCCAGCCGGGCCTCGATCTTGGCCTTGATCTGCGGCACGACCAGCATCGCGGCGCCGGCCGAGCGCATCGTTTTCGGTCGCTGGCCAGGTCGGCTGGAACGCGCCGCAGCAGTTCGAGTCGGCCGAAATCGCGCCGCCGTTCGAACAAGCACTGAAGAATGTGCTCGCCGTGCTGGCGCGAGCCGATGGGTTCGCACAATCCGTGCGATGAGCATGATCTTCATCGCCGAGCTGCTCGACAACCCGGGCAAGATCGAACTCGAAGCCACGGCGGTCGTGCCCGCGGCATGACGCCCGCGGTCGAAGCCGACCCCGAGTCATCCGGCAATCCGCGGGCAGGCAAAATGACGCTCTGATTCGATCGGAGCGCCCAGAGTACAAGATGCACACCACCCCGGCAGACGCCACCCCGCCCCCCTTGCCGCGCGCCAGCCAGCGCGATCTCGGCCACCACGCCTATGACCGCGAGGCCCTGCTGGCCTGCGGCCACGGCGAACTCTTCGGCCCGGGCAATGCCCGCCTGCCGCTGCCCAATATGCTGATGCTCGACCGCATCGTGCATATCGACGATAGCGGCGGCGCCCACAGCAAGGGCCTGCTCGAGGCCGAACTCGATATCCGGCCCGACCTGTGGTTCTTCGGCTGCCACTTCGAGGGCGACCCGGTGATGCCCGGTTGCCTGGGTCTGGATGCGCTGTGGCAACTGGTGGGCTTCTGGCTGGGCTGGCGCGGCAACCCGGGGCGCGGGCGGGCACTCGGCGCCGGCGAGGTCAAGTTCTCCGGCCAGGTGTTGCCTTCGATCAAGAAAGTGAGCTACCGGCTGGATCTGAAGCGGGTGATCGAGCGCAAACTGGTGATGGGCATCGCCGACGGCCGCATGTACGCCGACGGCCGCGAAATCTACGTCGCCACCGACCTCAAGGTGGGCCTGTTCACCTCCACGGAGAATTTCTGATGCGTCGAGTCGTCGTCACCGGTCAGGGCATTGTCTCCAGCCTGGGCAACAACGCCACGGACGTGACGCAGAGCCTGCGCGAAGGGCGCTCCGGTCTGCGCTTCAACCCGGCCTATGCCGAACGCGGCCTGCGCTGCCAGGTCAGCGGCCGCCCCGACCTGTCGCTCGAAGCCCTGGTGGACCGCCGCACCCTGCGCTTCATGGGCGACGCGGCCGCCTACGCCTACCTGTCGATGCAACAGGCGATCGAGCAGGCCGGCCTGACGCCCGCGCAGGTATCGAGCCCGCGCAGCGGGCTGGTCGCCGGCTCCGGCGGGGCGTCGAGCGTCAACCAGGTCTGGGCCGCGGATACGCTGCGCGCCAAGGGCATCAAGCGGGTCGGCCCCTTCATGGTCACGCGCACCATGGGCAGCACGGTCTCGGCCTGCCTGGCCACGCCCTTTGGCATCAAGGGCGTCAACTACTCCATCACCTCGGCCTGCGCGACCAGCGCGCACTGCATCGGCCACGCCGCGCAGCTCATCGCCTGGGATCAGCAGGACGTGGTCTTTGCCGGCGGCGGCGAAGAGGAAAGCTGGGAGCTGTCGCTGTTGTTCGACGCCATGGGGGCGATGTCCAGCGCCTTCAATGACCGGCCCGAGCAGGCTTCACGCGCCTTCGACGCGGCCCGCGACGGCTTCGTCATCGCCGGCGGCGGCGGCATGCTGGTGCTCGAAGCGCTGGAACACGCGCGTGCGCGCGGCGCCACCATCCTGGCCGAGCTGGTCGGCTTTGGCGCCACCTCCGACGGCCACGATATGGTCGCGCCCTCGGGCGAAGGCGCGGTGCGCTGCATGCAGCAGGCCTTGTCCACGGTGCGCACGCCGGTGGACTACATCAACGCCCACGGCACCTCGACGCCGGTCGGCGACCTGGCCGAACTGGGCGCGGTGCGCGAAGTCTTCGGCGCGCGGATCCCCCCCATCAGTTCGACCAAATCCCTGTCGGGCCATTCGCTGGGCGCGGCCGGGGTGCAGGAAGCGATCTACTCGCTGTTGATGATGCAGAACGGCTTCGCCGCCGCTTCGGCGCATATCGAAACGCTCGACCCGGCCGCCGAGGGTCTGCCGATCCTGCGCCAGCGCCTGGATGCGCCGCTGCACACGGTGATGTCCAACAGCTTCGGCTTCGGCGGCACCAATGCGTCGCTGGTGTTCTCGCGCTTCGCCGACTGATACCGGACAGGCTCAACCCGAACGGGATTCTTACGCCATCGAACGCAAATCCGCATGAGATGCCGCGCGAGCGTTGCCGGACGTCAACCCAGCCGCGCCTTATGCGCCGCCATCTGCTCACGCACCCGCTCGGGCGCCGTGCCCCCCTGCACTTGGCGCGCATCGAGCGAGCCGCGCAGTGTCAGCACGGCATGGACATCGTTGTCGATCGCCGCGTGGAAGGTCTTCAGCGTCTCCAGCGGCAACTCCGCCAGATCCACCCCGCGCGAAATACCGACCTTCACCGCATGCGCCACCACTTCGTGCGCATCACGGAACGGCAAACCCTTTTTTACCAGGTAGTCGGCGAGATCGGTGGCCGTGGCATAGCCCTTCTTCGCGGCACGCTCCATCGCCTCGGGCTTGACCACGATGCCGGCCACCATCTCGGCCATGATGCGCAGGGTGGCCGCCAGCGTATCGACGGTATCGAAGAGCGGCTCCTTGTCTTCCTGGTTGTCTTTGTTGTAGCTCAGCGGCTGACCTTTCATCAGGGTCAACAAACCCATCAGATGGCCATAGACCCGGCCGGTCTTGCCGCGCGCGAGCTCGGCGACATCGGGGTTGCGCTTCTGCGGCATGATCGACGAACCGGTGCAGTAGCGGTCGGCGAGGTCGATGAAGCCGAAATTCTGGTTCATCCAGAGCACGATCTCTTCCGCGAGTCGTGACACATGCATCATCGTGATCGCGGCCCAGGCCGCGAACTCGAGCGCGAAGTCGCGGTCGCTCACCGCGTCGAGGCTGTTGGCGCAGACGCCATCGAAGCCCAAGGTCTTCGCGACGCGCTCGCGGTCCAGCGGGTAGCTGGTGCCGGCCAGCGCGGCGGCGCCCAGCGGCAGGCGATTGACCCGCTTTCTCACGTCAGTCAGGCGCTCGGCGTCGCGCGCGAACATCTCCACGTAGGCCAGCAGGTGGTGCGCAAAACTCACCGGCTGCGCCACCTGCAAATGGGTATAGCCGGGCAGGATGGTCTCGGTGTGCGGCTCGGCGGACGTGACCAGTGCGCGCTGCATCCCGGCCAGCAGGGGCGCCAGCGCATCGATCTCGCCGCGCAGCCACAGGCGCAGGTCGGTGGCGACCTGATCGTTGCGCGAGCGCCCGGTGTGCAGGCGCTTGCCGGCGTCACCCACCAGTTGCGTCAGGCGCGCCTCGATATTCAGATGCACGTCCTCGAGTTCGAGCTTCCACTCGAAGCGCCCGGCCTCGATGTCGGCCGAAATCTGCGCCATGCCGCGCTGGATCGCCGCATGGTCGTCGGCCGAGATCACCCCCTGCGCGGCCAGCATCCCGGCGTGGGCCAGGCTGCCGGCGATATCGGCCGCGGCCAGGCGGCGATCGAAAGTCACGCTGGCGGTGTAGCGCTGCACCAGCTCGCTCATCGGCTCGGAGAACAGCGCCGACCAGGCTTGCGATTTTTTGTCCAGCGGATTGACAGGGTTGGAAGACATAAGGCCGTCACCGCGCGCGCGGTGCCCGAAGTGAAAGTGCCTGGGACACAATGCCGGCAAGCACCCATGCCTTTGCGTGGGTGGAATCGATTCTATCGACGCGCCCCGGCGAAATGACGCACCCTTCCGACACCGTACCCGTGCCGCTGAACGCCGCTGAAAGCGCCGGCCCGTGGATCCTGTCATCGCCGGCATCGACACAGCCGGCCGCGCTCGATGCCGGCGCCGCGACAGGCGCCGCGGTCAGTACCGGCGCGGTATTCGACGTCTGCCGCGGCGCCCTGGCCCTGCGCGCCTTGCTGGCGGTCAACGGGGCCGTGGTATTGGCCGTGCTGGCCGGCGCCGACAGCGGCGCCATCGCCTTGGCGGCCCTCGGTCCGGCGATCGCCGTCGCACTGGTCGGCACGGTGACCTGGCTGGCACTGGTGTGCGCGCTGCGGCATCCGCTGCAACGTTCTGCGCCCGGGCCGCGCACCGCCGCGCTGATGGCGCTGGGGGCGCTGGTGGCGGCACTGGCCTGCATGCCGATGTTCTGGCTGCAACTGCTGGAAGCCGGCCGGCCCCGCCTGCTGGCCGTGCCCCTGATCGGGGCCGCGCTGGCGGGCCTGATGGCCGGCTGGCTGCAATGGCGCGAAGGCCGGCGCACACCGGCCGACGCGCGCGCGCGGCTGGCCGAACTGCAATCGCGCATCCGCCCGCACTTCCTGTTCAATACCCTCAACACCGCGGTCTCGCTGGTGCGCACCGATCCGGCGCGCGCCGAGGGCGTGCTCGAAGACCTGGCCGATCTGTTCCGCGTGGCGCTGGCCGACAGCGGCAGCGGCAGCGGCAGCGGCGCCGTCACCCTGGGCAGCGAGCTCGACCTGGCGCGGCGCTACCTGGCCATCGAGGCGCTGCGCTTCGGCGAGCGGCTCGAGCTCGAGTGGCAACTCGACCCTGCCGCCGACACCGCGCGACTGCCGCCGCTGGTGCTGCAGCCGCTGCTGGAAAACGCCGTGCGTCACGGCGTCGAGCCGGCCGAGGCCGGCGGCCTGGTGCGCGTGCGCACCCGCCTGCGCCTGGGCCGCGCTGAGATCACGATCGACAACACCATGAGCGGCGCCGCCTCTCGCCCGGGCCACGGCCTGGCCCTGGCCAATGTGCGCGAGCGCCTGCACCTGCTGCACGACCTCGACGCACAGTTCGATATTTACCAGGGCGATGGACGCTACCGTGTGCGCATCGTCGTGCCGATGGGGGACAAGGCATGAGACGCCGGACCGCTCCCAAGGCGACAACGAAGTTGCGGCGCAGACTCACAACTGCGCGAAGCGCTTGTGATGTCGTAGCCAATACCGTAGCGCGCAGCGAGGAGCCTGCCTGATGAGCGGCCCTGTAAATGCGTGGCGCGTGTTGATCGTCGATGACGAAGCCCTGGCCCGATCGCGCCTGGCCACGCTGGTGGCCGAATGCGCCGAACCGCGCTGCACGGTCGCCGGCCAGTGCGCCAGCACGCAGCAGGCGCGCCAGTGGCTCAGCGAATACCAGGCCGACATCGTGCTGCTCGATATCCAGATGCCCGGCCAGCCCGGCACCGTGCTGGCCGCCGAATTGCAGCGCATGGGGCGGCCGCCGGCCGTGGTCTTCGTCACCGCGCACACCGAACATGCGCTCGCCGCCTTCGACCTCGACGCCGCGGACTATTTGACCAAGCCGGTCAAGCGCGAGCGCCTGGCCGCCGCGCTCGAACGCGCCGCGCGCCGCGTGCCGGCGGCACCCGGCAGCGGCGCCGCGGCGCAGGATCAAGCCGTGCTGGTGGTCAGCGAACGCGGCCGTATCGCGCGCATTCCGCTGGCCGAGGTGCTGTACCTGAAGGCCGAACTCAAATACGTGACCCTGCGCACCGCCGGCCGCACCTGGGTGCTCGACGATTCGCTCACCGATCTCGAACAGCGCCTGGGCGAGCGCTTCCTGCGCCTCCACCGCAATGCCCTGGTGGCGCGCGATGCCGTGCGCCTGCTGGAGCGCCGGCGCATGGCCGAGCACGACGACGACGCCGGCGGCAACGAGATCGGCTGGGCGGTGCAGGTGGCGCCGGTCGGCGAATGGCTGGCGGTATCGCGGCGGCAGTTGGGGGCGGTGCGCGAGGCCTTGGCACCGGGCGGCTAATAAGTTGTTCGATCGTCCGGCTGGGCGCGCCAGCCGCACTCATCCTGTATTGCGCAAACCCGCCGCGATGCCGTTGATCGAAATATGGATACCGCGCTGCACGCGCTCGTTGGCCGGGTCGCCCGCTTTGTGGTGGCGGTGGCGGCGCATCAACTCGACCTGCAGATGATTCAGCGGGTCGAGGTAGGGAAAGCGGTGTTCGATCGAGCGCGCCAGCGCGGCATTGGAGGCCAACCGGTGCGACTCGCCGGTGATCAGCGACAGCATCTCGCCGGCCTTGGTGGATTCGGCCTGGATGGCGGTGAAGATGCGCTTGGCGAGATGCTTGTCTTCGACCAGATCGACATAGCGCGCGGCGATGCGCAGGTCGCTCTTGGCCAGCACCATGTCGAGGTTCGACAGCAGGGTGCGAAAGAACGGCCACTGCCGGTGCATCTTTTGCAGCAGCGCCAAGCGTATCTTGCGCTGGCTGGCGCTGCCGCTGGCCAGCCATTGCTCGATCGCGCTGCCGAATCCGGCCCAGCCCGGCAGCGCCACGCGGCACTGGCCCCAGCTGAAGCTCCAGGGGATCGCGCGCAGGTCTTCGATGCGGCGGTTGGCTTTTCGCGAAGCCGGGCGTGAGCCGATATTGAGTTCGGCGATCTCGCGGATCGGCGTGGCGTCGAAGAAATAGTCGGTGAACCCCTCGGTTTCATAGACCAGCGCACGGTAGGCCGCAAAACTCAACTCGCTGATCTCGACCGCGGCGTCGAGAAAGGCCTTGGGCGCACTCTTGGTCGGGTGCAGCAGGGTGGCTTCGAGCGTGGCCGCGACCAGCGTTTCCAGATTGCGCCGCCCGATTTCCGGATGGGCATATTTCGAGGCGATGACTTCGCCTTGTTCGGTCAGGCGAATCTGCCCGTTCACGGTGCCGGGCGGCTGCGCCAGGATGGCCTGGTAGCTCGGCCCGCCGCCGCGGCCGACCGTGCCGCCGCGGCCGTGGAACAGGCGCAGCAGCAAACCATGCTCGCGTTTCAGGGGCTCGAACAGCGAAACCAGCGCGGTCTCGGCGCGGTACAGCTCCCAGTTGCTGGTGAAGAAACCGCCGTCCTTGTTGCTGTCGCTGTAGCCGAGCATGATGTCCTGCTCGGCGAAGCTGCCGAGCTTGCTGCGCAAGATCATGTCCAGCACGCCGGGCAGCGCGTAGTAGGCGCGCATGATCGGCTCGGCATGGCGCAGGTCGGCGATGGTTTCGAACAGCGGCGAGACGATCAGCGCGGCCTGCGCGCTGTCGTCGAGCGTGCCGGTGAGCAGGCCACATTCCTTTTGCAGCAGCAACACTTCCAGCAGGTCGCTCACCTCTTCGGTGTGCGAGATGATGTAGTGGCGGATCGCGTGGCGACCATAGCGCCGCAAGGCTTCTCGCGCGGCCTCGAAAACTGCCAGCTCGCCTCGCGTGCGCTCGCTGTAGGCGTGGCCGATCACGCGCAGTGGCCGCGCGTCGTTGAGCAGCGCCAGCAAGCGCGCGCGCCGTGCGGCTTCGTCGAGCGAACTGTAGTTGGCCTCGATGCGAGCCACGCGCAGCAACTCGGCGATCGCCGCCTCGTGCTGGTCCGAGCTTTGGCGCAGATCGACCGTGGCGAGGTGAAACCCGAACACCTGCACCGCACGCATCAGTGGGGCCAGGCGCGGCGCGATCAAGGCCTGCGCATGGTGATGCTGCAGCGAGGCTTCGATCGTGCGCAGATCGGCCAGCAACTCCTCGGCGCTTGGATACGGGTCTTGCGGCGCAAGCGCGTGGCGCAGCGCTTCGGTGCCGGTCAGCGCGTGCAGCGTCGCGGCCAGGCGCGCATAGACGCCGATCAGCGCGCGCCGGTAGGGCTCGTCGTCGCGGTGCGGATTGCGGTCGGGCGAGCGCTCGGCCAGCGCGTGCATGGCGGGCGTCACCGGCGACAGGGTCTGCGAGATCGACAGCTCGGCGCCGAGTTCGTGCACCTCGGTGAGATAAAAGCGCAGGGCGACCTCCGATTGCCGCGCCAACGCCAGTTGCAGCGTCGGCGCACCGACATTCGGGTTGCCGTCGCGGTCGCCGCCGATCCAGTGGCCCATGCGCAGGAAGGGCGCAACCTCGTGCCCGTCGAGCGCACGTTCGAGGTCACGGTACAGGCGCGGCAGCTGGCGCAGGAACGTGGCCTGGTAGTACGACAGCGCGTTCTCGATCTCGTCGGCCACCGCCAGCTTGGCCGTGCGCAGCATGCGCGTTTGCCACAGTTGCGTCACGCGCGCGCGCAGCAGCGCTTCGTTGTCGGCGCGGTCGCGCTCGGTGTGCAGGCTGTCGCGCTGGCCGACCAGTTCGGCGATCGCGCGTTCGGCATCCAGGATGCTCTTGCGCTGCACTTCGGTCGGGTGCGCCGTAAGTACCGGCGAGATGTAGGCCTGGGCCAGCATCTGCGCGATCTCGCTGGCGCGGATGTCGGCTTCGGCCAGGCGCTCGAAGGCCATCGCCAGCGAACCTTCCTGCAAATGGCCCTGCGCTTCGTGGTGCTCGCGACGGCGCACGTGGTGGCGGTCTTCGGCGATATTGGCCAGGTGGCTGAAATAGCTGAAGGCGCGGATCACACTCACCGTCTGGTCGCCCGACAGGTTCTTCAGCAGGCGGTCGAGGACACGGCCGGCCGAGGCGTCCTTCTTCAGTCGATAAGCCACCGAGAGCTGGCGCACGCGTTCGACCAACTCGAAGGCTTCGGCGCCTTCCCGCTCGCGAATGACGTCGCCGAGGATGCGGCCCAGCAGCCGGATGTCCTCGACCAGCGGGCGGTTTTTCGCGGCGGCATCGCTGCTGGGTTCGGCCGGGGCGCGGCGGGCGGCGCGGGGCATGGCGGGCTCCTGGATCGAGTTCGAGGTGTAATCCGGTTACGGAATCGGATGTTACCAACAAGCCGGTGCAGGCCTGGACGGCTGCTGCTGCGGCCTGGCGCAAGGGCCTGGCGATAATCGTTCCATGTCCACGCCGATTTTTAAAATACGCGGCCGCACGCTGACCATCGCCACGCGCGAAAGCCGCCTCGCGTTGTGGCAGGCCGAACATGTGCGCGATCGGCTCGCCTGCCATTTCGGTATCGAGGTGAAGCTGCTCGGCATGACCACGCTGGGCGACCAGATCCTCGATCGCACGCTGTCCAAAGTCGGCGGCAAGGGCCTGTTCGTCAAGGAGCTCGAGACCGCACTCGAGGAGCGCCGCGCCGATCTGGCCGTGCATTCGCTCAAAGACGTACCGATGGAGCTGCCGCCGGGTTTCGCGCTGGCCGCGGTGTTCGAACGCGAAGACCCGCGCGACGCACTCGTCTCGCCGCATTTCGCCACGCTGGCCGGCCTGCCGCAGGGTGCCTGCGTCGGCACTTCGAGCCTGCGCCGCGTGTCTCTATTGGCGGCCCAGCGGCCCGACCTGCGCATCGAGCCGCTGCGCGGCAATCTCGATACGCGCCTGCGCAAACTCGACGAAGGCCGGTACGACGCCATCGTATTGGCGGCCGCCGGCCTCGTGCGCCTGGGCCTGACTGAACGCATCCGCATGCGTTTTCCCGCCACGCAGATGCTGCCGGCTGCCGGCCAGGGCGCGCTGGGCATTGAAGTGCGCGCCGACGACATCGATCTGCGCGAAGCCCTGGCCGCGCTGATCCATCGACCGACCTGGCTGGCGGTGCACGCCGAGCGGGCGGTGTCGCGAGGCCTGGGTGGCAGTTGTTCGATGCCGCTCGCAGCGCACGCGAGCTGGCAAGGCGACGAGCTGCACCTGGCCGCTGCACTCGGCCACGCCGCCGATCCGATGCAACCGCTGCTGACCGCGCAGGTCAGCGGCGCCGTGGCCGACGCCGTTTCTGCCGAGCGCCTGGGCACGCAAGCGGTTGCCGCGTTGCACGCGGCCGGCGCGCGCCACTACCTGGCCGCCTGACGCCGCGACCATGGCGCTGCGTCTGCTCGTCACGCGGCCGCAACCGCAGGCCGGTGCGTGGGTTGCACGGCTGCGCGCGCAGGGCATCGATGCGCTGGCGCTGCCGCTGCTGGCGATCGACGCGGTGGTCGATCTGGGCGAGCTGCATGCCGTTTGGCACGACCTGCCGCGCTATGCGCTGGCGATGTTCGTGAGCCCGAATGCGGTGAGCCACTTCTTTGCCGCCCGGCCCGCCGGGATCGCAGCGCGAAGCTGGCCACCCGGTACGCGAGCGGGCGCAACCGGGCCCGGTACCTTGCAAGCGCTGCAAATGGCCGGCGTGCCGTCCGCGCTGTGTGTGGCCCCGCCCGCACACGCGGCGCAGTTCGATTCCGCCGCCTTGTGGATGCAATTGCAGGGCGAACGCTGGAGCGGCCGCGAGGTGTTGGTGCTGCGCGGCAACGGCGGCCGCGACGAATTCGCCGCGCTGCTGCGCGAGGCCGGCGCGGCCGTGCATTTCACGCAGGCCTACCAGCGCTGCGCGGCGCGGCCCACGGCCGACGAGCGTGCGCTGCTCGACGCCGCAATCGCCAATCCGCAAACCCACTTGTGGTGGCTGTCGAGCGCCGAGGCCGTGGCTACCCTGGCGCAACTTGCACCCGCTGCCCACTGGCGCGGCGCGACGGCCTTGGCCTCGCACCCGCGCATCGCCGAGCGCGCGCTCTCTCTCGGCTTCGGCCACGTGTTCGAAGCCCCGCCGACACTCGGTGCAGTCCAGGCGGCGCTGCTGCGCATCGAGCGCTGCCTACAATCGTCGCCACCTTGAACGCTCCGGCAGCACCGCTCTTACCGCACCAGCCCGCGCTGCGCTGGCGGCTTGCCGTGGCCGCCGTTGCGGGGATCGCGATCGTGGCCGCCCTGGTTCTGGCCTGGTCCACGCAGCAGCGGATCAAGAGCCTCGAGCAAGATCTCGTGCGCCGCCAGGCCGACAGCCAGGCCCAGGCCGCCGAGGCCCGTGCGCTGGCCCGGGCTGCACAAGATCTGGCCCGCGAATCGGCCGCCAAGGGCGCACTGCTGGAAGCCCGCGTGGCCGAAGCCTCGATGCAGCGCTCGCAGATCGAAGATCTGCTGAGCTCGGTATCGCGCTCGCGCGATGAAAACGTGGTCGCCGACGTCGAAGCGGCGATCCGCGTGGCCCTGCAACAAAGCGCCCTCACCGGCAGCGCCGAACCGCTGGTGGCCACGCTCAAGCAAAGCGACGAACGCCTGGCGCGCTACAACCAGCCTCGGCTCGAACGTGTGCGCCGCGCCGTCAACCGCGACCTGGACCGCGTCAAGGCGCTCGGCGTTGTCGATATCGGCAGCCTCACCGTGCGCCTGGACGAAGCCGTGCGCCTGGTCGATGAGCTGCCGTTGTTGGCGTTGGCCGAGCCGCGCGGCCAGGCCGCGGCGGCAGTACGCCCAACCGCCGCGGCCAGCGCGGCGGCCTCCGCCGTCGCCGGCACGGCCGGTACAGACTGGCGCGGTCGCGCGCTGCAATGGTGGCAAGACGCCGGCAGCCAGGTCGGCAACGAGATTCGCTCGCTGGTCCGCGTAACGCGCATCGATCGCCCCGAAGCGATGCTGGTTGCCCCCGAACAGCAGTTTTTCGTACGCGAGAACCTGAAGCTGCGCTTGCTCAATGCAAGGCTGGCGCTGTTATCGCGCCAGTTCGAAATCGCGCAGTCCGATATGCGCGCCGCGCAGAGCGCGCTCGATCGCTATTTCGATCGCGGCTCCAAACGCGCGATCGCGCTCACCGACCTGCTACGCCAGGTCTCGGCGCAAGCCCGCCAGACCGGTGTGCCGCGCCCCGACGAAACCCTGGCTGCACTGGCCACGGCGGCCGCCGGTCGATGAGATACCCCCTCGAAGCGCCTGCGGGCCTCCCCCGGGTCCGGCACGGACCCCTTCGTGGCCCTCGGGGCAAGGCCAGTGGACCGGCGAAGCCGGATCCACGGCGTTGGCTTGGGAAGGCCCATGGCTCATCAGGCAAGCTGCGCGCTGCGCGCTCCGGTATTCGCCCTTGGGGCGGCCCGGCGGGCTCATGCGTCGCGGAGCGCACAGGCCGCAGCAACCGCGAGCGGGCCCGGCAACGGTCGGCGTGAGGGCCTTGCCATGCGCGGCGTGATCTGGCTGGTGTTGCTGTTCGTGGCTGCGGTCGTCGCGGCCACCACGCTCGGCCGCAACGATGGCCTGGTCAGCCTGTACTGGAGCGGCTGGCGGCTCGATGTATCGCTGAACCTGTTCGTCATCGCCCTGGTGCTGAGCTGCCTGGCCTTGCTGTTCGCGATGCGCGCACTGCAGTCGCTGGCCAGCCTGCCCGCGCGCGCCCACGAGTGGCGCGTGCGGCGGCGCGAGCGCGCGGCTCAGGCTTCGCTGCGCGAAGCGCTGGCCGAGTACTTCGGCGCGCGCTACGGCCGCGCGCGCAAGGCAGCGGCGCGGGCGGTGGCGATCCACGAGGCCACGCCGGAGCTGGTCGGCGACCTGCAAACCCGCAGGCTGGCCCACCTGCTCTGGGGCGCCAGCCTGCACCGCCTGCAAGACCGCCCACAGCGGGACCAACAGCTCACTCAACTGCGCCGCCTGGGCCGTCGGCTGCGCAGCGGCGACGATGGCGTGCCGCTGATGGCCGCGGAATGGGCCCTCGACGATCGAGATGCACCACGCGCACTGGCTCTGTTGGCCGAACTGCCGCCCGGCGTGGCAAGGCGCACCCAGGCCCTGCGGCTCAAGCTGCAGGCGCAACGCCTGGCCGGCCAACCCGACGAAGCCCTGCGCACGGCGCGCCTGCTGGCCAAGCACCAGGCGTTCTCACACAGCGCCGCGCAGAGTCTGCTGCGCTCGCTGGCCGGCGAGACGCTGGGGGCCGCACGCGATCCCGGGCAACTTGACCGCGCCTGGCAGGAACTCGACCCCGCCGACCGCGCCGACCCGCTCATCGCCGCCCGCGCCGCCACATGCGCCGCGCGCCTGGGTGCCCTCGAGCACGGCCGGCGCTGGTTGCTGCCGGCCTGGCAGCGCTTGGCCGAACTCGGCCGCGACGAGCGCGACGCCGTGGCGCTGGCCCTGATCGACAACCTGCCAGGCCTGCCCGCTGAGTGGTTGCAGCGCGTCGAGGCGGCCGAACGCGCACTGCCCGGCGACCCCGCCGTGCAGGCCGCTGCGGGCAGCGCCTACGCCGAGCGGCAGTTGTGGGGCAAGGCCCGCACACCACTCGAACGCGCCGCCGCGTCAGCCACATTGGACGGCAGCGCGCGCCGCGCCGCCTGGCGCCGCCTCGCAACGCTGGCCCGCGCCGAGGGCGACGAGGCCCGCGCCGCGCGCTGCCACGAAGCCGCGGCCACGATCGACCAGCCGGCAACGCCGCGCTGATATACTGCGCGGCTTCGCGGCTGTAGCTCAGTTGGATAGAGTACTTGGCTACGAACCAAGGGGTCGTGGGTTCGAATCCTGCCAGCCGCACCAACAAAATCAACGGGTCACGAACGCAAGTTCGCGACCCGTTGCGCTTTGCGGCAGTGGGTCAACCACCGTCGCGTACAAGTCCGCGCGCCTGCACTGCACAGTCCGAACTTCTCAATGCGGCAGCGCAAGGTATCGCGCGAATACCGAGTTCGCGCGCCACGCCTATGACCTTGCCTTCGGTTCGCTGTAGCCATCCCGCGTACGGGGGTGCCCGACACGGCGCCAAGGGGTCGATTTCGTTGAATGTTACCGCTGGTAGCAAATCGAAAACTGCTACCTTTTGAACCATGCTGATCGAACTCTCAACCCCTCGGCAACGCTTGGGCTCGCGCCTACCCTTGCGCAGCGCAACGGCCGTGGCGCCCTTGGTGTCGCCCGGTGAAGCGGTCGATTTCAGCCAGGTTCTGAGGCGCAGCGCGCGCCCTGAGGCCACGCCGACGGCGGACGCCCCCGTCGCAGCGGCGGCCGTTGCGGCCAAGCCCGACAATGACCCGCAGCCGCCGAAGCTTGGTTTCCTCGCCGAGTTGGAGCAGGAACTTCGCAGCCGGCAGATCCCCGAGGCGCCCGACCACGAAGCGCTGGCGCGCAACGCCCGCCTGGCCAACGCCGCGTGCCGCGCGGTACTCGACTACTGGACTCGACTGGCCGAGCACCTCAACGCATTGAAACTGCCCCGGCCCTGCCGTTATGTATTCGACGGTCGCACGGTACTCGAACGCCGGCCCAGCCACGGCTTTCGCGTCGATCCCAAGCTGCGCACTGCGCACTGTGGCGATGAGCATTTCGAGTCGGTCACCTTGAACTGGCGCGTCGGCAGCGGCGAGCGCTTGAAAATGCTCAAGGAGTTTCCGGCCGAAATTGATCGCCTGAAGGCCCGCTTGGCGTTCGCGGGCATCAACGCCTTCGAGGCGCAGGTTCGCGATCCGCAAACCGGCCGCCCGCGTGGGACAGAGTTCGAATTCACCGCCGATATCAACGCCAGCGTGCGCATCACGCCGCTGCACGATGAGGGCAAGGTGCGGTTGATGCTGATCAACCTCGACGCGCTCGAGCGAACCGAGGCCGAGTTGCCGGCCTTCGCGATGCGCCCCCATGAACTCGATGAGCTGGCGCGCCTGATCTGCGGCCGGCCCAGCGGCCTGCTCAAGCACGCCCAGAATATCGTCCGCCACGAGCCCTGAGGCGCAGCGGGGCCACCGCTCAATCCTCCTCGCGCACCTGGTGCTGCGACGTGAGTTGCTGTTGCACCGTGGGCGGCACCGCCTCGTAGTGCGACAGCGCCAGCGTGTAGCGGCCCTGGCCCGCGGTCATCGCATTCAACCGCGACTGGTAGCCCGCCAGCTCGGCCAGCGGCACCTGGCCGCGAATGACCATCGTCCCGACCGCGCCGTTGTGGGTGCCGTTGACCTGACCGCGGCGTGAGGAAAGGTCGCCGGTGATGTCGCCCATCGCCGCGCCGGGCGCACTGATTTCCACATCGACGATCGGCTCGACGACGATCGGCTTCGCGGCGCGCACCGCGGCCATGAAAGCCTTGCGGCCGGCGGTGATAAAAGCAATTTCCTTGCTATCGACCGTGTGGTGCTTGCCGTCATAGACGATGACCTTGACATCGACCAACGGATAGCCGGCGATCACGCCCAGCGCCAGCGCCTCGCGCACGCCCTTTTCGACCGCCGGAATGAACTGGTTGGGAATCGTGCCGCCCTTGACCTGATCGACGAACTCGAAGCCGCTGCCGCGCGGCAATGGCTCGATCTTCAGGAAAACCTCGCCGAACTGGCCGGCGCCGCCGGTCTGCTTTTTGTGGCGGTGGTGGCCCTCGGCCGGTGCGGTGACGGTCTCGCGGTAAGCGATGCGCGGCGGCCGGGTATTGACTTCGAACTTGTACACGTCGCGCAGTCGTTCGAGCAGCACGCGCAGGTGCAGCTCGCCCAGGCCATAGACGATGGTCTCGTTGGTGGTGGCCACATGCTCGACCTTCAGGCACGGATCTTCATCGACCAGCTTGGTCAGGATCTCCCACATGCGCTGCTCGTCGCCGCGGCGCTTGGGCTCGATCGCCAGGCCGTGCACCGGGATCGGAAAGGGCAGCGGCTTCAGGTGGATGTGGTCGTCTTCGGCGGCGTCGTGCAGCACGGCGTCGAAGTGGATTTCATCGACCTTGGCCACCGCGACGATATCGCCCGGAACCGCCCGCGACACCTCGACATGCTCCTTGCCTTGCAGCATGAACAGGTGCCCGACCTTGAAGGGTTTGCGGCCGTCGCCGATATAGAGCACGCTGTCCCTGGTGACCGTGCCCTGGTGCACGCGAAACAGGCCCATGCGGCCAACGAAGGGATCGACGGTGACCTTGAACACATGCGCCAGCACATGTGCGTTCGCATCGGGCCGTGCCGGCTTGGGTTTGGCCGCGGCGCCTTCGCCCTCGAGGAACTCCGGCGGGTTGCCCTCGGTTGGGTTGGGCAGCAGCTTGACGACGATGTCGAGCAACTCGGCTACGCCCGCGCCACTGCGCGCCGAGACGAAGCACACCGGCATCAGGTGGCCTTCGCGCAGCGCCTGCTCCAGCGGTGCGTGCAACTCTGCAGGATCGATGTCGCCGTCATTCAGATAGCGATCGACGAAGCCCGCGTCCACTTCCACCACCTGCTCGACCAAGGCCCGGTGTGCGGCATCGACGCTGCCGAAATCGCTGTGGCCTGCTCGGTTGTAGAAACAATCGACGACCTTCGTGCCGCCGGCGTCGGGCAGGTTCAGCGGCAGGCATTGGCGGCCGAAGGTGGCCTGGATGTCGGCCAACAGGCCGGCCAGGTCGGCGGCGGCAGCGTCGATCTTGTTAACCACCAGCAGGCGGTCGAGTTGGCGCTGGGCGGCGTAGTCCATCATGCGCACGGCCATCGCGTCGATGCCACTGACCTTCCAGTTTGCGGCATTGATGACCACCACGGCAGTCTCCACCGCTTCGAGCGCGGGCAGCGACTGGCCGATGAAGTCGCTTGCGCCGGGCGTGTCGATCAGGTGAATCCGCGTGCCGGCATGATCCAGGTGCAGCACGGCGGCATTCAGCGAATGCTGCATCTTGCGTTCGAGCGGATCGAAATCGCTGACCGTGCTGCCGCGTTCCAGGCTGCCGGCCACGCCGATGGCGCCGGCGCGCACCAACAACGCTTCGGCCAGGCTGGTTTTCCCCGCACCCTGCGGCCCGACCAGCGCGAGGGTGCGGATATGGGCGGTGGCGGTGGAAGGGCTGGGCATCGGCGTTCTCCTCGCAATGGGCTGGGCCAGCGTAAGGTATCAACGGCCGAGATACAAGTACAAGATCCGGGATGCCGTGGCGGCACTGCATCGCCTGGCGTAAACGCCAGCGCCGGCTACTGAAACGCCACCTCGGCAAAGCTGCGCAGCTTGCGGCTGTGCAATTGACCGGCGCCGGCTGCGCGCAGCAATTCGACGGCGCGCATACCGATGCGCAGGTGCTGATCGACTCGCTCTCGGTAGAACTGGTGCGCCATGCCGGGCAGCTTGATCTCGCCATGCAGCGGCTTGTCGCTCACGCAAAGCAGGGTGCCGTAGGGCACGCGAAAGCGAAAGCCGTTGGCGGCGATGGTCGCGCTTTCCATGTCCAGCGCGACTGCGCGGCTCTGGCTGAAGCGGCGCTCGGGGCCCGGGTGCGGCAGCAACTCCCAGTTGCGGTTGTCGGTCGAAGCGACGGTGCCGGTGCGCAGCACGCGCTTCAGATCGTAGCCCGACAGCTGAGTCACATCGGCCACCGCGTGTTCCAGGGCCATCTGCACCTCGGCCAACGCGGGAATCGGCACCCACAGTGGCAGCTCCTCGTCGAGCACATGGTCTTCGCGCACATAGCCGTGCGCCAGCACGTAATCGCCGAGCTGTTGCGTATTGCGCAGGCCCGCGCAATGGCCCAGCATGATCCAGACATGCGGGCGCAACACGGCAATGTGGTCGGTGATGGTCTTGGCATTGGCCGGGCCAACGCCAATGTTGACCATCGTGATGCCGCTGCCGCCAGGGCGCACCAGGTGGTAGGCCGGCATCTGCGGCAACCGCGGCGGCGCCACACCGTCGGCGTCGCGTGGGTCGGCCGGCGTGCCGGTGCGGCGCGTGACCACATTGCCCGGCTCGACGAAAGCGGTGTAGTCGCCAGCCGCGTCAGCCATCAGCGTGTGGCCGATCCGGACGAATTCGTCAATGTAGAACTGATAATTGGTGAACAGCACGAAGTGCTGGAAGTGCTCGGGCGCAGTGCCGCTGTAGTGGCGCAAGCGGTGCAGCGAGTAATCGACGCGCGCGCCGGTAAACAACGCCAGCGGATGGGCCTCGTCGAAACCCGGCTCGTAGGTTCCGTTGGCGATGCCGTCGTCCATCGAGGCCAGGTCGGGCAGGTCGAACAGGTCGCGCATCAGCACCCGGCGTTGCGGCGTCAGCATGCCCTCCAGACGGTCGTCCGCAGCCAGCGAAAACTGGATCGGGATCGGCTGTTCGCTGACGCCGATCTCGATCGCCACGGCGTGGTTGCGCAGCAACAGGCGGAACTGCTCGCGGTAGTAGTCGGCGAACAGTTCAGGTCGCGTCAATGTGGTTTCAAAGCGGCCCGGCCCGGCGGCGAAACCGTAGCTCAATCGCGAATCGGCGCGGGCCACCGTGTCGATGCGCACGCGCGCGAAGGGGTAGGTAGCGCGCACCCGCTCGCCGGGCACTTTGCCGTCGAGAAAGGCATGCAGGTGTTTGCGCAGGTGCGCGACCCCGTTGTTGTAGATCGCGCAAGCGTGGGCCAGCGCGGCATCGGGGTCGTTGAATTCGCGACGGGGCAATGGGTCGGGCGCAATCATGCGTTGATTGTGCCGCGCCTTCGTCTATCCCGCGCCGATTCAATACTCGCCCCGGGATGGGCCCGCTCAGCGCCCTGAGCTATCAGTTGCCAGTTGATGGCAGTTGCTGTCGGGCCGGCCGTTCTTACGAACCGCCGCGCTTGACCACGATGCTGTGGATCGTATCCGCGGCCTTGTCGCCCCGATCGGCGGCATTGCTCAGGTGGCGGTAGATTTCGCGCATCTTCAACATATGCACGGTGTCGGTGCCGAGAAACAGCTCGCCGAGAGCGTCGCGATAGGCGCGTTCCATCAGGTTTTCGACCTTCTTCGCCTTGACGGCGTGTTCGTTCGCCAGTCGCGGATAGCTGTCGAGCGTCTTGACGGCATTCAACAACTCGCGCGCCTGCTCGCGAAGGAGCTGGACCAGCCGCTTGACGTGATCGTCGGCAGATTGCAGGCGGTAGATCTCGAACTCATAGACCGTTGTATTCGCGTAGTCAACGACATCGTCGATCGCACCCGAAAGCGCGAACAGATCCTCCCGGTCGACCGGCGTCACGAACGTCAGGTTGAGTTCCTCGATCAGCACCCTGCGGATTTCGTCCGCCTGGGTTTCTATTTCCTTGACCTTCTGCCCATCTGCGGTGTCCATCGTCTCGAGGTATGTCGCGAGCGCCTCGACACCTTCGAGCGTCTTTGTTGCTTGATCAGTGAGCAGTTTGAAAAAATCGGTCTCTTTTTTGCCGCCGAACAGTCCCATAGCAATGCCTTCCTTTCGAGTGCGCCTCAGATTGCCAGCATCCAGCGCGTGATTGAATAGATCAGTGCGCTGACCGCCGCCGCGGATGGAATCGTGATGACCCACGCAAGGATCATGGTTCGCACCGGCGACCAGCGCACCGCATTGATCCGCTGCGCCGCGCCGGCGCCCAGGATCGATGAAGAGGCGATCTGGCTCGTGCTCACGGGAAAACCCGCCATCGCCGCCACATAAACGATCGACGCCGAACTGACCTGCGACGTAAAGCCGTGAATCGGGCGAATGCGGTACATCCCCCCGCCGAGGGTGCGGATGATCCGCATGCCGCCGGTCGCCATGCCGAGGGCGATCGCGAGGGAAGCGGCAATGATGACCCATTGCGGAACAATGAACTGTCCTGCGGTGCCGGGCGTATAGAACACGGCGATCGTCTCGGGCGCGAGCGGGTACAGCATAAGAAGCGCCATCGTGATGAGGCCCATGCCCTTTTGCGCGTCGTTCGAGCCGTGGCTCAGCGCCAGAGCGAATGCTGCCCAGGGCTGCATGCGCAACAAGGCCTTGTTCGTGGGTGTCGGGCGCGACTGCCGCAAGACGACGAAAGCCGTGCGCGTTAGCAGGTATCCGATAGCGAGTCCAAGCACCGGAGACATGATCAGCACCTGGTAGATTTTCAGCACATTGGACCACTTGACCAGTCCCCATCCGCCGGCGACCACGGCCGAGCCGATCAAGCCGCCGATCAGCGCATGCGAAGAGCTTGTCGGAACGCCCCGGTACCAAGCCAGAAGGTTCCACACGATTGCCGAAACCACCGCAACAAGAATCACGTGCGCCGAAACGGCCTGCGGATCGATGATGCCGGTACCGATCATCTTGGCAACAGCCGTGCCGAGAAAGTAGGCGCCGATGAACTCAAACGTGGCGGCCGCCAGAAGTGCGTTCCGCGGCGTCATCGCTCCGGATGAAATGACCGCCGCCACGACCGGCGCCGAGTCGTTGAAGCCGTTGGTAAAGTCGAAAATCAGCACGATGACGATGATCGCCAGCGCCAGCGCAAGGATGGTCATGTTCATTCAGTGGTCCTCATGGATAAGCCCGAGCAACTTGCGGGCAAGCGTGAGTGGGATGCCGCGAAACAGATTCGTCGCGAGCACAGGCCGCACCGACTCCAGAGGCAGGTCGGTAATGTTAGCAGATTCACTGGCGGCCTGCCATGCCGTTTGGACGCGGAGCATGCCGCCAGCGCCGTGCAGGCTTGAAAAAAGTTGCTGGCGGCTCGCGCGCCCGCGTAAGTCGGTAAGGAGCATTGCGGCGGCGTCGCCAAGCGCGACGCGCCGAGGCCGCGACCTGATCGAACTTGCCGCCGACTGCGGCCGAGGCAGCATCCAGACCCGACGGTCCAGATCGATGTCTGCCCAACTCGCTTGGCGTATATCCGCGGCCGGAACGCCGGTAAGCAGCATCAGTCTGAGCAGGTCGGCCGCAGTGCGATCCGGACTGAATGTGAAAGCCTGAAAAATCCGGCTCAGTTCGGCCTCATTGAGCCAACGTCCACTGTGGCCCGCACCAGCGTCGGGGGCCGGCGGCTTCGGCGCCCGATTTGCATTCGCGCCAGTCTGCGCTGCACGGGCCACGTGCTCGCCCAAGCTGCTTTCGATGTCGCAGCGCGGCAGGTCTTCCGTGATGAAGACGATGCGGGAGCGCCGGTCCTGGCTCGGCCACGCCGCGAGCTGACTAGATGGATACAGCGTCGATTGCACACACTGGACGATGAACGGTTCGGACTCGCCGAGTACGTTAACGATGCCTTTCGCTCGCAGGATGCGATCGCCGTGTTTCTCGGTCAACTCTTCGAACCAGCCCTTGACCGCCGCCCACGCCACGGGCTCGTCCAGGGTGAGGCAAAACGAGGTGATTCGCTCGTCGTGGCGATTCACGTCCACGACGTCCGGTGCTGCTTCGTCATGGGCATGCGAGTGAGAATGTGCGTGCGCGTGGCGCCCCGCATGCAAATAGGCCTCGTCGTTCAGCCAGCGCTGAACGTCGGCCGATTTCGTCTGCGGATCGAAGGGGCCGGCGTCGAACAGCCGGCTCGGCGCCACCTGGCCCTGCACCGCCACGATGATCGCGGCGCCGGGATTCAGAGTCTCGAGCCGAGAGCGCAATCGCGGCACGTTTGCCTCGGCCAGGTCGGACTTCGTGATCACCAGCCGATCGGCCACCGCGGCCTGGCGCACCGCCTCGGTATAGCGGTCGAGCTGCGCGTCACCATGAACCGCGTCCACCGTCGCTATCAGGGCGTCCAGACGGTAAACATGCTTGAACAGGGGGTCGCGCACGAGGCAGGTCACTATGGGCAGCGGATCCGCGAGCCCCGTGGTCTCGATCACGACCCGGGTGAAGGGCGGCAGCGTGCCCGCCAGGCCCTTCATGTACAACTCCTTGAGGCCGTCGACCAGCTCACCCTGCACGGTGCAACAGATGCAGCCCGATTTCAGCAGCACCGTGGCCTCGTCGATCTCGCGCACGATCAGATGGTCGATCCCGACTTCGCCGAATTCGTTGACGATGACCGCCGTGCGGTCCATCCCTGGGCTCGCCAGCAGGCGGTTCAGCAGGGTCGTCTTGCCGCTGCCGAGGAAACCGGTGATGACCGAGACCGAAATCGGATCGCGGTTCGATGAATGCATTCAGCCGCCTAGAACCCGATCGGCCGGATCAGGTCGTAGTTGCACCGGTAGCGATGCCAGTCGCGGGGATCGACCTCGCGGTTGTAGATGATCAACGGCGTATTGGTCTCGTCGCTGCCGCCGTGGGTGCGAAAGCCCTGCGGCAACTCCTCGACGCCTTCCTTGCCGTCCAGCGGGCCGAATACGGTGTCGATATCGCCGATGACCAGCATGTCGCCGATGCGGTCGGGATGCAGCTCGAACCGGGATGCCGCGGTATAGCGGTCATAGACGGCTTCGACGCCTTGCAGCCGGCGGCAAACGTCGGCGACGCGCTCGAAGTCGCCTGGCCGCTTGAGCCAGACGAAGGCGGTGCCGCCAAATGTGCGATGGTGTTTGACGTAGGGATCGCGTTCGGCCGACATGGCGAAAAAGATCTCCGCACCCTTCGCGGGCACCACCTTGTTGAGGTCGTAGCAGCGCGACTTGAAGTTCATGCCGTGATCGGCGGACATATAGACCTCCATCTGCGGGTGCGCATCCAGCGTTTCGCCGAGCAGCCGGTCCCATTCACCCAGGTGAAAGCGCGACATCTCGCCCCATGGCGGCTCCATGTGCATCGGGTAGTCGGTGGTATGGAAATACAAGAGATCCACATCGGTCTCGTTGAGCACGATCTGGGCCGCGCGGAACAGCCAGTGGTTGATTTCGGGCGAATAGATTTCGGGCGCCGGGCCGAGCCGGCCGGTCCAGTCGATATCGCTGCCCTCGGCATCCTGCGGCGCCTCCGCCGCCAGCCGGATCGTGGCCCCGGTCCGCAGCAGCGACTGGGTTTTCTTCTTCGCGGTCAGCAACGCCGATTTGAGACCGTGCTTTGCCGCGCGTTCGAACACCGTGGGCGCGAGCACCATCGAGGCCTTGTCCATGTACTCCTCTTTCCTCGTTTGCAGATCGAAGTAGGAGTTGGCCGTGATCCCGTGCAAGGAAGGCGGCCCGCCGCAGCAGATGCCCGTGTTGTTGACGTTGGTGACGCTGGGCATCATGCCTTTCACCGTCTTGTAGAAGCCGTCGGCGATCATGCGTTTGGTATTCGGCATGTCGCTGGCCTGAAGGTAGGCCGGGTCGAAGCCGTCCATCATGACGATCAGAATCTTGCGCTTGTTGTTCATTGCTTTGCCCATTCCTGCCCCCAAAAGTAAAAACCGGGCCATGCGGCCCGGCACTCATCGCCGATCACGAACCGCGATCCTGCCTCACGCGCTGTTGCCGCCGCTCGGCTGGACATCGCGCTACATCACCACCGTCTTCACGTAGGTCATCTCCTGTATCGCATAGCGAATGCCTTCGCGGCCGATGCCGCTTTGCTTCACGCCTCCGAAGGGAATATTCGGCATGTCGAACTGCGGACCCTCGTTGATATTGACGGCACCCACGTTGAGGTTGTTGATGCAGTAGCGGATCGACTCGAAATTGTTGGTCATGACGCCGGATTGCAGGCCGTACTCGGTCGAGTTCGCGATCTCGACCGCTTCTTCCAGGCTCTTGCAGCGGATGATCGGCGCGGTCGGGCCGAAGCACTCCTCGACCACCATGTTCGAGTCGCGGCGGACATGGTCGACGACCGTCGGCAAATACAGCGCACCCTTGCGCTCATGCCCGCACAGAACCTTGGCGCCGTCCTTGACCGCCTCGTTGACCGCCTGCTCCACGCCCTTGGCCGCCTTCTCATCGATCAAGGTGCCGATATCGGTCTCGGGATCGAAGGGGTTGCCGCATTTGAGCGCTCTGGACTTCTCGGTGAACTTCTGGGCGAACGCGTCGGCAATCGATGCGTGGGCAATGATGCGCTTGATGCCGCGGCAGGACTGTCCCGCGTTGCGATAGGCGCCGACGACCGCGATTTCTACCGATTTGTCGATATTCGCATCTTCGCAAAGGATGAGCGGATCGTTGCCCCCGGCTTCGATCGTGACCCGCTTGATGCCGGCCATCTGCACCAGGCGCCGGCCGACCGCGGTGCTGCCGGTGAAGGTCACCATGTCAACCTTCTTGTTGGCGACCAGCACCTCGCCGATCTCGCTCGAGCTGCCGGTTACGACGCTGATCATCTCCGCAGGCATGCCAGCCTCGAGAAGGATGTGGAGCAGGCGGAAGGCCGACAGCGGGACAGACTGGGACGGCTTGATGATTGTCTTGTTGCCCGCGGCAAACGACGGCGCGATCTTCATTGCAACCTGGTTCAGGGGGCGGTTGAAGGGCACGATGGCCGTGACGACACCGACCGGGAAGCGCGTTGCGAGAATGATCTTGTTCTGGCCCGCCGAGTCGGTATCGCTCGGAATCTGTTCGCCCATGATGCGCTTGGCCTCCTCGGAGGCCGTGAGCAGCAGACCGACGGTGCGGTCCACCTCGACCCGGCTGTTCTTCAGCGACATGCCGGATTCCGACGTGATCCCGAGGGCGAGTTCGTCCTTGCGCGCTTTCACACCCTGCGCGGCCTTGAACAGGATTTCACCGCGTTGATGAGCGGAAATCTTGGGCTTGTAGGCCGCCAGTGCATCCACCGCCTGGGCAACTTGTTCGGCGCTCAGCTTGGGCGCGGTACCGACCAGATCACCGGTATAGGGGTTGTAAACCTCTATTCGATCAGTGGAGTCGAGCCATTCCCCCGCAACGAAGCACTTCATGTACTCCACCGCAGGTTTCACCAAGGCATTCATCCCATCGTTCCGAATTTTTCTTCGGACTCCAATATATTGTCATCGTTCCCCAGCGCAGCCTGATATCCGTGGCGGCGCCGGGGAAGCCTTCAGCGCGTTACTTGGTAACCTTGTCGGCGTTCACCGCCATTTTGGGGGTCTGCCCAGCGGCCAGGATCTGGCAATTCTCGGCAAAGAACTGATACCGCCCCGCCAGCGCCTCGTTCGAGCAGTAACCGATGTGCGGTGTCAGGATGATGTTGTCCAGACCACGCAAACCACTTTCCTTGGCCAGAGGCTCCTTCTCGAACACATCAATGCACGCACCGCGAATCTGGCGCGCCTTGAGCGCTTCGACCAGCGCCGCTTCTTGCACCACCGGCCCCCGGCAGGCATTCGCCAGAATCGCCGTCTTCTTCATCATGTCGAGCTGCGGCTTGCCAATCAGCCCCTTGGTCTGCGGGGTCAGCAGCACGTGCAGCGTAATGAAATCCGATTCCTTCAGCAATTCGTCAAGACTCGCCGACTTCACGTCCGAATCCGTGATCTGAATGCCCGGGTCATGGGCAATGATGCTCATCCCGAAGCCGCGACCAATGCGCGCCGCCGCCTTGCCAATATTGCCGTAGCCGACCACGCCGAGGTTTTTGCCCTTCAGTTCGGGCGCGTCAATGAAGTCGGTGCTCTTCCAGCCCCCCTTCTTCATGGTCGCATCGAACATGTGAATCTTCTTCGCCAGCGTCAGGAACGAGGCAAATACCAATTCGGCCACCGACTGCGCCGCAACATTGGGCGTCACCGCAACGTAGATGCCTCGCTTGTTGGCCGCGTCCATGTCCACGTTGTTGTAGCCGGTGCCGCAGTGGATCAGCTTCAGCCGCTTGCCCTGGCCGATCAGGTCCGCACCCACGTTGATGTGGCCCGGAATCAGCACATCAATGTTCGCAATGTCCTTGAGCATCTCCTCTTCCGTCTGCAGCAGCACTTCCATGCCCTTTGGAAAAACCTTGTCGGTATAAACCTTGGTGTCTTCCTTGGCGTTGGTAACAAACGAAACTCGCAATGCACTCATGGTGGTCATCCTTGTTTAAATAAATTGAACATGGGCAACTTGCCCGCTTTGTAGAACCAGTTTATAGCTGGTCCTACTCCGATTACCAGAACAACTTCCTCTTGCTTAGTTATTTCCAGCTATTTTCTATGGTTATTATTCTGAAAAAGTTTTTAGAATAACGCCAATTTTATCTTTGATACCCTTGTTGTGGAGCTTGTTGATCGTCGCGTCTGGAAGTGACTTCCATTCATCGCTACGCACAGCAAGCGCTTCGGCAATGCGCCATTTCTCGGTAAACGCCATTCCCGACAACTGGCGTAGCGCTGCGATCTGCCCGGGCGTCAGCCAGCCGTCATCAAATTTTTCAATTTTTGCCGGGTCGATCTTGTAACGCCCAACCTCTGCGTACCAAAGCACTTGGCGCTCCTGCTTCTGGTCCAGTTTGACATGCTTGTTCACAGCACGCAGGAAGCGCGTTCCACTTTTGAAAATCTCTCCATTCATTTCTGCCAGCGATCCTGCGGGAATAACTTTCTCGCCGAGTTTTTCTATCGCCTCGACAGAGAGTGAGTACTCGACCGATTTATAAACTTGCTGATTGAATACATTCTGTAGTATGTACAATGATATGAGGCAAATCATTGCAGAAATAAGCGGGGTAGCTGCCCAGGCAACGCTAATATTTCCAACGACTCGCCAACGAATGGTATGAACACCCTTGAGAAGACCGATTCCGATCACGGCACCGACAATCGCCTGTGAACTGGAAACCGGCACCAGTGGTATCGTGGGCAGACCGGCACTGGCAAGCAGGTGCTCAAGTCCTTCGGAGGCAAATAGAAACAGAACGACCGAATGGGCCATAACCGCCACAAAAGCCGCCGTCGGCGAAAGCGCGAAAAGATCCTGCCCCACGGTGAGCATCACTTTCTTGGAATAGGTTATCACACCTACCGCAATAGCAATGCCACCTATAAGAAAAAGTTGATGCGCGGAGCTCAATGCAAATAGCCCTGCAACACTGAAATCAGTAAACGGAGAAACAGGAATGAATACACCGACAACGTTGGCAATGTTGTTGGCGCCGAGACTATATGCCCCAAGAATACCGGCCACGATCAGCGCAATTCGCGTATAGGCATCCTGACGCACCAAATGAACATTAAGCCTATAGACAAAGAATTCTGTCAGTTTGAATGTCGGCATGGCGATGAGGGCGGAAAGCACCGGACACGCCACCCAGGTCATGAGAATCTTGGTCAAGGCAGCCGTATCCGTAATCGACTCACTGAACAGATTCCAGCCGACGATAGCGCCAACGATTGCCTGCGTGGTCGAAACAGGTAGGCCCAGCCTGGTCATCTGATAGACCGTATAGGCCGCAGCCAGCGCCACCATGAACGCACCGGCAAGCTCGTTTACCGAACCCAATGTGCTGAGCGTATGTGCCGCGCCGGCACCGCTGATGACCGCGCCGAGGATCACAAACACGCTGCAAATAGCCGCCGCGGTGCCAAACCTGATCATGCGGGTACCCACCGCCGTACCGAATACATTGGCAGCGTCGTTGGCTCCGAGCGACCAACCGAGGAAAAGCCCGCTTGTAAGAAAGATAATGGTGGTCAGTTCCATTCTTGCTTATCCTTTACCCTGATGATCGCGCTTCTAAAAGAATGGGCTACGCCCAGGAAAACCATCAAACCTATCGCTTGTTCCACAAAAGTCTTACAGCCTGCATCGTCAGATGCGACGCTTTAACGCGTAGATTGCCAGAGTGTCTGAAACATCTTCCGCCTTATTTGCAAGCTCATCAATCCGCTCGATAAAATATCTTAGATGCATCTTGCGGTCCAGGGAAAGTGCTGATCCAAATATAGCGCGTTGCATACGCGAACTTATTTGATCGGCCTCCGATTCGTGAAAGATCACCCTAGCATGATGATCGCGTACTGCTTCAATATCTCTGAAAAAAGCACGAGCGCAGATTATTGTAGTTTCCACGCATTTGATCGCCATCTCAGTGAGCTCCATGAAATCCCTCTTGTATTCAGAAGGAATTTCTGGGCGCTGAATGGCAAAGCGGTAAAGATCTGCTTCGTAGATATTTGTCAGATTATCCATGTCCTCCAGAAGACGAAGAACGTCACCTCGAAGATCTGGAATGAGAGTTTGTAGATATAGCTGTTTTTCAATATCACGCCGCAGGTCATCGGCACGGTTTTCGATAGTCGTACCCTGCTTCAGGAACACCTCGAACTCTTCACGATACCCATCCTCAAGATATGAGCGCATCGCCTTGTGAAAAACTATGCCTATTTCTCCTATCTTGTCGAAGAATTCGTCGATCTGGCCTTCAACAGCATTGGTTCGACCAAACAGTTTCATTTTTGAAAAACCGATTTCAAAGCTCATGATGTGGTCTCCTCGGAGTAAAATATATCGTATTCAGAGAATTAAAATCAATCGCTCGGATTTAAATATGAGACTTGAGTCCGAAAATCCATGCGTTTGCCAGTGCCAAAATATCAATCAACTCCAGATGCTGGTCGTTGCGACGAGCGTGACTTTGGTGCTGGGGGAATAAGCAGATAAGCTGGCATATGCCCGAGCATGGACTCGCCGCAACCAGGCGATGGTAATGAAGTTCTTGTTTGTGAGAAAGCTCCAGGCGGCGCGCTTGCCGTATTCCAGCAGCCTGTTCATTGCTTTGCTGCTGTGGCGCCTGGCTTCGCTGTAGTCGCACCACAATGCCTTGATCGATGTGCATCTCTGGTGCAAAAACGCTTGGTAGTTTCCGTTTAAATCAGGCGCGCGATAAAAATCTAATGGCGTCCAAAGAAAAAGCCGCCAATTTTCCCTCACCAAAGAAGGAAAACTGGCGGACTGGAACTAAATTAAATCAGCTATTGTTAAAGCAAGGAAGTAAACAACGGCTCAATCTTCTCCAGGTCATTGATCACCTCGGTCAACTGCTTGGCATGCGGTATGAGAATCATCGGGTATGGCACTCTGGTTCCGCGTTCTGCCGCATCTCTGAGCCATCCCTTGAACAACTTTTCCTTGTCTGCCAAGCTGCTGGTGAACCAGTCCACCGGCACAACCTGCCGCCCTTCGACATTGAAAGCCTTCCAGGCACTGGCGGGCCGGGTATTTCCGGTCTCATAGAGTCCGACCGAAATACCCCCGAGGTTATAGCCCTCCAGGACATCCATCGGATAAACGTCACCGACCTTCATGATGCGACGAACGTCCATCAAACCAAGCTCCGCCATCATCTTGAAGATCATGTACGGGGCAGGGCGCGCCTTGACCACCTCGTCGGCCCCGACATCCACGTCAATCAGATCGTTATGGCCGAAGTTCGCCAGGATGATCCGGACTGCCTTGGCGTAAAAGCCCGTATCAACGCCGATCTTGATGTCCTTGGCCCTGAGGGCCTTGAACATGTCGATGACCCCCTCGAAGGGGGCCGAGCGGCCCGGCATTTCCTCCTGCTCGAGAATGGGCTTGAATCCATTCTCGAAGCAGAACATGGCATCGTCGCGGGTCGGCTCCCGGCCGTGCTTTGCCACAAACTGGGCTTTCACGGACGGCCACTGCAGACAACGGTTGAGGTGCTCGTGTTTCGCCGTCGCCATCCATTGCAACACGATGTCGTAGCTGACATCGACGTCCCATATCTTCTTCAGACTCCGAACGATAGCGTTGATCGGCCCGATATTTCCCAGGCCGGTTGCTTTGTCCACGCCATCGCAAATCGTTCCGCCGAGATCGAAGACAACCAGATCTACCAGACTTTTGCTAGCCATTGTTTCTCTCCTACAGGTTGTTGTCTTACGCGGAAACACCCAAAACATTCAATGCCGTCGTGGCAAGATGCTCTGCGGTAAGGCCATAGTGCTGGATCAACTCCCAGGGCTTGGCGGTCTGACCGAAGGCATTTTCGACGCCCATCATCTTGAACTTGGGGGCATTGGCAAGCCCGCCTTCCATGATCACACCGGCGATAATATTACCCAGTCCGCCCTTGGCGTGCTGCTCATGGGTAATGACGGCCTTCACCCCCTGAACCGCCTTGAGAATACCAGCCTTATCGAGCGGCTTGATGGTGTGCAGGTTCACGACGATGGTGTCGATCCCTTTTTCTTCCTTCAGGATATAGGCCGCCCGCATAGCCTCGGCCACCATGGAACTGCACGCGATAATAGCCAAATCGGCTTTCTCAGACTTCCACTCGGTGGAGAGCTTGGTTTCGAAGGCATCCGCAAACTGGGCCTGACGTCCGCGGTAGCGGATGATGTTGGCGATGCCGAATTTGTAGGGCGTCTCTTCCTTTGTTACGGCCGGCTTGGGGGCGCGCTCCTGAAAAGTGACCACCGGCCCATTGATTTCAGAGATGGCGGTGATCGACGCCTTGCGAGCTTCGATGTTGTCGCAGGGGAAGGAGACGTGCCAGTTGGGTAGATAGTAGGTCAGCGCAATGCCTTCCAGACCTTCGTGCAAAAGGCCGTCTCCGCCGAGCAGCCCCTCGGTGGGGAAGTACTTGACGTTGAAGTTGGTGGTCAGAATGCTGGTGCGGATGTGGTCGTAGGCACGGCCAATGCAAAATCCGGTATAGCCGTTACCCATTGGGATGAAGCCTTCTTTGGCCAACCCCGCCGACACCACCGCCATATTCTGCTCGGCACAACCGACGTCAATATACTGATTGCTGGCCGTATATTTCGCCATGTCCTTATCGTTAAGGCCAATCAGCTTGTGCGAGTCGTCCGTGCAGACCATGACTTTGGGATTCTTGTCCATGCAGGTCCGCATGGCCGCAGAAATACCCTCGCCAGTCCATACCAAGGCGATCTTCATCGTATCGCCTTCTTTGTTCCAACCGTAGTCACGACTGAACTTCGGCATCTTGGCGTTCAATTCCCCGGCTACTTTCTTGCCGTACTCGTCCGCCAGCTTGAGATACTCTTGGTGCGGGAAATTGCTGCCGAGCTCCTGAATGCCTTTTGGCAAATCTTCCCGCGGCGGCGCCTTCGAATGGTAGTCCACCTTGTCGTACATGAAGGAGACGCCATTGCCGATCTTGGTGTGACCAATAATGACCGTAGGCTTGCCCTTGCCGGGAACCAGAGCCTTGTCATAGGCATCGAGTACTTGCTCGAGATCGTTGCCGTTGATCTCGATGACATCCCAGTTGAAGGCGCGGAACTTATCGGTCAGCGGATGAATATCCGCCGTTTGTTCGATCCGGTTGTAGTTTTGAATTCTGTTGTAGTCGATGAATGTGATCAGGTTGTCGAGCTTGCGGGCGCCGGCAAGCATGATGGCCTCCCACATGCTTCCCTCTTGCAACTCGCCGTCGCTGTTCAGCGTCGCGACCCGATAGGTCTTGCCGGAAAGCTTGGCGGCAAGAGCACATCCTACGGCGACACCCAAGGCCTGGCCGAGGGAACCGGAAGACATCTCCCACCCCTTCAGCAGATTACGGTCCGGATGCCCCTGAAAGGGACTCGCGTACTTGCGATAACCCGCCGTGTCCTGCCACTTGTAGTAGCCCTTCTGCACCAACAGCGAGTAAACACCGGGAGTAATGTGCCCTTGGCCGACGAAAAAGCGGTCGCGATTTTCCCAATCCGGGCCGTCGATTACATCCGGAATGTTCAGCTTTGAAAACCAGCCGGCAATCAGGTATTCAGCCGAAGACATGGCACCACCGACGTGCCCGCCGCCGACCCCGGAACTCATGGACATTGCCAGAGCCTTAAAATCGCCAATAATTGTTTTCAGTTCCTGCACAGTTTTTTTTGCCATTTGCCGACTCCTATTCGATTGAAGATTGAAACTATCGCATCGTTCCCCGGTTCCGCCGGGATATCCGTGGCGGCGCCGGGGAAGCCTTCAGCGCGTTACTTGGTAACCTTGTCGGCGTTCACCGCCATTTTGGGGGTCTGCCCAGCGGCCAGGATCTGGCAATTCTCGGCAAAGAACTGATACCGCCCCGCCAGCGCCTCGTTCGAGCAGTAACCGATGTGCGGTGTCAGGATGATGTTGTCCAGACCACGCAAACCACTTTCCTTGGCCAGAGGCTCCTTCTCGAACACATCAATGCACGCACCGCGAATCTGGCGCGCCTTGAGCGCTTCGACCAGCGCCGCTTCTTGCACCACCGGCCCCCGGCAGGCATTCGCCAGAATCGCCGTCTTCTTCATCATGTCGAGCTGCGGCTTGCCAATCAGCCCCTTGGTCTGCGGGGTCAGCAGCACGTGCAGCGTAATGAAATCCGATTCCTTCAGCAATTCGTCAAGACTCGCCGACTTCACGTCCGAATCCGTGATCTGAATGCCCGGGTCATGGGCAATGATGCTCATCCCGAAGCCGCGACCAATGCGCGCCGCCGCCTTGCCAATATTGCCGTAGCCGACCACGCCGAGGTTTTTGCCCTTCAGTTCGGGCGCGTCAATGAAGTCGGTGCTCTTCCAGCCCCCCTTCTTCATGGTCGCATCGAACATGTGAATCTTCTTCGCCAGCGTCAGGAACGAGGCAAATACCAATTCGGCCACCGACTGCGCCGCAACATTGGGCGTCACCGCAACGTAGATGCCTCGCTTGTTGGCCGCGTCCATGTCCACGTTGTTGTAGCCGGTGCCGCAGTGGATCAGCTTCAGCCGCTTGCCCTGGCCGATCAGGTCCGCACCCACGTTGATGTGGCCCGGAATCAGCACATCAATGTTCGCAATGTCCTTGAGCATCTCCTCTTCCGTCTGCAGCAGCACTTCCATGCCCTTTGGAAAAACCTTGTCGGTATAAACCTTGGTGTCTTCCTTGGCGTTGGTAACAAACGAAACTCGCAATGCACTCATGGGACAATGATCCTCACTTGGACTGGACGGTTGATAAACACATGGCCGAATTGTTGAGCGGCTTGGGGAAAGAGTAGCGCTCAGCATCTGTAGGGGTCAAACGAATCCTCTTCATAAGCCGCATGACTCGTCGCTAATGTCATGGCCATGGGCACCGGCGCTTGAGGTGCTTGGTCGAACCAAGCCTTGAGCACCTGGGCACAAGGCTTCATCGGGTCATGTAGTGCGAGCGCCGCGGAACGTGCCCTATGGCGTGCCTGATCGTGACGCTAGCATTTCCTGCAGTAGATCGAAAAAGGCCTTGATGAGCGGTGACGCCTTGCGCTCCGCGAGGCAAGCCACCTCCAGATCAAGGACCATGGGCGCATCGGAAATCTCCAACGTGCGCAGACGGCGATCCGGGTGAGTCTCGCCGTCAAGCGCGATGCCGATACCCATTCCCGCCGCAACCGACTCTCGGACGGCCTCCTGACTCTCGATCTCCAGAACACGACGGATCTGCACACCGAACTGTTCGAGCGTATCTTCAAAGACTCTGCGGGTCGCCGAGCCGACCTCCCGCAACACCATACGCTGGCCTTGAAGTTCCTCGATACGCACCGACTTCCTTCGTGCCCAGCGATGATCGCTCGTCACCAACAGGATGGCCTGCGTGCGACTGTAGGGAACGGCATGGAACCGCTGATCCGTAAGGCGCGGAAGAACGGCAAGGTCAGAACGGAACGCCAGCAGGCCTTCCAGCACCTCCTTGGTATTGCCCAGCGATACGGAGAGGTCTACTTCGGAGTAGCGCTGGCCGAAAGCCAGCACCATCGGGGTTACCTGAGCCGGTCCTATGGCCCCGACGCGGAGCTGTCCCGCAAGCAGTCCTCCTGCCGCACCCAGGGTTTCCGCAGCTTCGGTTTCCAAGCTGAATATGCGCTGCGTGATCGTTTGCAGCCGACGCCCCGTATCGGTTAGCTCGACATTGTGGCCACGGCGACAGAAAAGCTCGACTCCGAACCTCTGCTCGAGCGTTCGTACGTGCGTGGTGACATTTGGCTGCCCGATGAAGAGCGCACGGGCTGCGCCGGTGAAGCTCCCGTGTTGCGCGACGGAATGGAAGCAGCGCAGCTGGTGAAAGTTGATCTTCAGGGTACTGTTGAAATTCAAGTAGATTGCCCCGTAGAGGGTTGATGGCTTGGAAGTTCAGCTTATCGCTGATCCGGAAGATGACCGCCTTGCAAGTGGGTCGGCCTGCGCAGCAGCTTCTCCTCGTAGGCCTGGGCGCGCGCGGCGCATGCGGGCGACGGCAGCATTCAGGATCAGCGCTTCAAAGAACAACGTGAAGTCGGACGGCACCCACCGGAAGTTCAAGACAGACATCGTCAGCCGCCGGTCCAAGGCATCGATAGCGCACTCCACCGGCAACATGCCAGCATCGCGAATTGGAATGATACGCATACGACAAAACAATTTGACCAGCCGTGTCGCCTATGCGATCGTTCGCCACAGCGTCGCGCCTTTTCGGGGCGAAGCAGTCTAACGCCCTCCCCGCGACAAAATTTGGACATCATTCATGGAACGACTCGACGATAAAGGCAAGTATCCCAAGACAGGGATGATTCTGCAGATTCGGCAGATCACTTTCCAGGCCAACAACATCAACTCCTACGAGTTGGTCGACCCAGAAGGGGCGGATCTTCCGCCCTTCACGGCGGGTGCGCACATTGACTTCAATTTCCGCGACGGCAGCGTGCGCCAGTACTCGCTGTGCAACGACTCGCGCGAGCGGCATCGCTATGTGATCGCGGTGCTGCGCGAAGCCGCTGGGCGAGGCGGTTCACAGGCGCTGCATGACCGCTTGCATGTGCAGCGAACGGTATCGGTAGGCCGTCCGCGCAACAATTTTGCCTTGGTGCCTGACGCCAAGCGCTACATCCTGATCGCGGGAGGCATAGGCGTAACACCGCTCAAGGCAATGGCGCACGAGCTCGAAGCCAAGGGGGCCAACTACACCCTTCATTACTGTAGCAAGGACACTACAAACACGGCGTTTCGCGATGAATTCGATGCACTCGTAGCCAAGGGCCGGGTTGTATTTCACCATGATGGAGGCGTTCCCGGCAACGGCCTCAATATCGCCGGTCTGCTAAAGGAGCACGAAGACGGCACGCATGTCTATTTCTGCGGCCCGCCTGGCTTCATGGGAGCCTGCAAGCGGGCCACGGAACATTGGCCAGTCGGATCGGTGCATTTTGAATATTTTGCAGCTACCGCGGCACCGAAATCGGCGATGTCCGGCACAGAACTCGCCGATGCGGGCGAAAATGCGCTCGGCCTGGGATTCCAGGTCAAGGTTGCCAGTACGGGTGCCACCTACATCGTACCGAACGACAAGAGCATTGCGGATGTCCTCATCGAACACGGCGTCGCGCTCGAAACTTCGTGCAAGGCGGGTCTGTGCGCAACGTGTAAGGTAAAATATCTTTCGGGTGAAGTTGATCACCGCGATTTGGTATTGAGTGAGGCGGAGAAGTCGGAGTACGTAATCACATGCGTCTCGCGCGCCAAGAGTGCTCAACTCGTGCTTGATCTTTGATCATCTCGCGGGCTTGCCACTGGCCAACCGTATTGAAAAATATTGCGCCCTGGCAGGCACTCTCGACAGGCTGCATGAGCCATTTTCGTGTAGGATATGAGGTTTTGGTAATGCACCAGAAGTCTCCGTGTCCCGACGACTACCACCTATATCCAGCCTGCGCGCCCTTGAAGCCGCCGCCCGAAGCCTGAGTTTTACAAAAGCGGCGGAAAAACTGCACGTCACCCAGAGTGCGATAAGTCACCAGATCAAGCTGCTGGAGGATATTTGGGGGTTGAAGCTTTTCGAACGCAAAGCACAGCGCTTGAGCCTGACTCGGGCCGGACTTGAGTTGGCCAATATCACGCGCGAGTTCTTTGATCGCACGGCCCAGGCGCTTGACGCGCTGCACGTGGTTTCATCGCGCGAAGAATTGCGCATCGACACTCTCCAGTCGTTCGCCGTGAAATGGCTCGTTCCGCGCCTTGCGCGTTTTCACGCCTTGCATCCCGATATCAACGTCTGGATTTCGACGCACGACCAGTTCGTGGGCTTTACCGATAGCGATGTGGACATCGCTATCCGTCTCGGCGATGGCCATTTCCCAGGAATCGAGTCGGTACTGTTGCTGCGCGAAGAGGTCTTTCCGGTATGCACCCCGGAATTCCTGGCACGGGCCGGTAGGCCCTCATCGCCGCAAGCCCTGCTTAAGTATCCCCTCTTGCTTCGCCTCGGGGAGCTCTACCATACCAACTGGGAAGATTGGTTTGCGGCCGCGGGTATTCCCGGTGTAAACCTCATTGAGGGGTCGCGCTTTCCGGACACCAACATGGCACTTGAGGCAGCGCAGGAAGGCCTGGGGATCGCGCTTGCCCGCACGGCCCACGTGGTGGACGAGCTTCACTCGGGGCGACTGGTCCGGTTGTTCGATATTCGCTGTGCTTCTAATGTTGCCTACTACCTGCTTTTCCCGCCCGGCCACCGTGACCACCCCGTGATCGCTGCGTTCTGCACGTGGATCGTCAATGAGATCGCAACGACACAGCGCAGCGCCGAGGCGGTCGGCGCTGCGGCGCTTGGCTCGAATCACCAGCCGAGCGCATAGCCATCATCGCGGCCGAAGCTAATTCGGCCTCCCGGCAAAATACGCTCGAGTCACCGGATCGAGTTGCGCTTGCTCAGTCCGCGTACTGCCCCGCGGCCTTGATCACGGCGCCCCACTTGTCGATCTCGGCGGCGACGAACCGCTTGTGCTCGGCCGGGTTGAGGCGCCCGTCGGTCACGACCACCGCGCCCAGGCCTTCCTGCCGCTTTATGAACTCGGGATCCTTCAGCGCCTCCTTGAGCGCCGTGTTGAGTTTGGCCATCACATCGGCCGGCGTGCCCTTGGGCGCGTACAGGCCGTGGAAGATGCTGACGTTGAAGCCCTTCAGGCCCGATTCGTCCAGCGTCGGCAGCTTGGCGAGCACCGGCGTATTGACGCGCTTGGCGGTGCTCACGGCATAGGCCTTCACCGAGCCGGCGGCGATCTGGCTGGTGGTATTGGTGGTCTGGTCGCACATGACGTCGACCTGGCCGCCGAGCAGGTCGTTCATAGCCGGGGCCGTGCCCTTGTACGGCACGGTGGTCATGTCGATCTGAACCGCGCTCTGGAACATCAGCCCGCACAGGTGCGAGGCCGAGCCCTGGCCGGCGTTGGCGAGGTTGATCTTGCCCTTGTTTTCCTGCAACCACTTCACCAGCTCGGGGTAGGTGTTGGCCGGCAGCGTCTTGCGGCCCAGCAGCGTCATCGGCACGTCGTTGATCATGCCGGCGTACTCGAAGTCGTTGAGCACGTTGTAGTTGAGCTTGCGGTACATGGTCGGCGTGGTCGCCATGCCGATGTGAAACAGCAGTAGCGTATGGCCATCGGGTGCCGCCTTGGCCACCTTGGTTGCGCCCAGCGTGCCACCGGCACCAGCCGCGTTCTCGACCACGATGGTGGCGTTTTTCAGCGGCTTGCGCAGTGCCTCGGCGAAGTCACGCGCGACCTTGTCGGTCGGACCGCCAGCACTGAATGGCACCACGATGGTGATCGGCTTCTCGGGGTAGTCGGCAAAGGCGGCGGCGGTGGCGAGCAATGTGGCGATAGCCAACAGCGTGCGTTTCATCGTGAATCTCCTGGGTTATAAGAGTGCGACAGGCAGCCATGCTAGGTCCGTGGCCCGTCCCGCGAACGGTGGAAATTACTTAGTCGGCCTGTAAAACGCCCATGATCTTCATGAATGCCGATTTCTTGTCGGCATGAGCGCGGCAGCGCAATACGGTTCGTCAACGTCAGGAATGTTGTGACATTGCCAGGGCAACAAATGGGGCCGGTGTCCCGCTCAATTGCCCCTGGTTCGTGAATGGGTGGCGCGTGTGGGATGCGCGCGGGCTCGAACCGTCAATGCCGCGCTTCGTCAAGTCCGAGATCCGCGGTCGCGCACATGCACGATCGCCTCGGCGCGCGTGCGCACGCCCAGCTTGTTGAAGATCCTCGACACCTGGTTGCACAGCGTCTTCTCGCGCTTCTTCAACTGCCTGGCGATGGCGTCGTTGTCCAGGCCCTGGGCCACGAGTCGCAGCACGTCGCGTTCGGCCCCTGTCAGCGCCGCCTCTCCCGTTGCGCCATGCACCCCGTGCGCTGCAGGGGCCGACGCGGGGCCGAGGAAGTCGCGCACCTCGGCCATGAAGGGCTGCCACGCGGCTTCGTTCTCGAGCAGCACGTGGTTGCGGCTTTCCAGCGGCACGAAGCGCGCGCCCGGGATCATCGCAGCCAGCTTGCCGCCTTCGTCGAAAGGCACGCGGGCATCGCCGCGCGAATGCATCACCAGCATGGGCACACGCACCTGCATGGCGAGCGCGCTCACGTCCACGTTGTAGAAGGCTTCGAGCGTGCGCGCCGCGTTCTCGGGGCTCACCGTCAGGCGCTCCAGCTCGTTCCACCACTGGGTGCTGCTCGCGCGTGCCGTCGGGGATGAACAGGTTGGTGAACCCCTGGCGAAACCCCGGGTTGTCGCGCCCCCAGCCCACGCGCGCCAGGTTGATCAGGGTCTGCGACTCCAGCCGCTCGGCGTCGGTCGTCGCGCGGCGAAATGCGCCGCGCGCATAGGCACCCGCGAGCACCAGCTGCGACACCTTCTCGGGGTGGCGCACGGCGTAGGCAATGGCCACCGCGCCGCCCTGCGACATGCCGATCAGCGCAAAGCGGCGCAGCCCCAGGCTGGCCACCACGGCCTCGAGGTCGCCCACCCAGGCGTGGAGCGAAAATAGGATCCTTCGTGGTCCGACAAGCCGCAGCCGCGCTAGTCGTAGCGCACATAGGTGTGCTGCCGCTGCTTCTGGCATGGACATAGCTGCCCCAAGGGGCGGCTTCCGACGTTGAATGTGACTTACTGGGTGCCAAAGATTGCCAGCAGCCGAGAGCGCGACCAGCGCAAGGTCGCAGCGCTCAAGGCGCAGGGCTGGCGCGTGTTCACGGTTTTGGAATGTGAAACCGGTCGGTCCGCGGACCTTACCTCCCGCATGGACAAGCTGGCTGCAAGTATTCGTAGGCCGGCGTAAGGCAGCGTCGCGGCGGCAATCTATCGCGCGCGCCGCTGCCGATTCCTCATCTGCGCCAGCTGCCGCTCTATGCCGTCGCTGAGCTGGCTGCGCAGCGCCAGCACGTACTCGACGTGGCGGTAGGCGCCGGGGAAGCGCAGCTCGAGCTCCAGCCACAGCATGCACGGCAGCAGCACCGGTGCCACTGCCGGCGCAACCGAGCGCAGTTTCTATGCCCGGCTGGACTGCGCCCACTGCTGCGTATCGACGAAGTGCCGGAAACCCGGAACCAGGCCTTCCGGCCCAAACGTCCACAGGTGCATTTCGAGGTCTCGGATGCGCTTGCCGTTGGCCTTGACGACGAGTTCCAGGCGCACCGGCACGGCGACCCTGTCGTCGTCTTCGAGGAACGCGAAGGGCTCGAAGCGGATGAATTCGAAGTCCGCCAGGCTCGCAAAGAAGCCCGGCACCGCGGCCCGACCCCACCGCGGTTCGAACCACTTGAGGCTTTCACCGCCCCAGTCGTGCTCCCACGCCACATCGGCAGCCAGGCGAGCGAGGATCGCTGGGACATCGCCCTTGCCGAAGGATTCGTAGATCGCTTTGACGGCATCGGTGTTGCGCGACATGGCCACTCCTTGTCGATCTCGCCGGGCAGGCGCAAGGCAGCATACACAGGCGAGCGCGCGCGATCAACGCGCGGGCCTCGGGTAGTGCACGATAGCGAGTTCACCTTTCCTCGATCGGCGTCGTGCCCGGGTTGACCCAGAAAGCGCTGCAGGCCATGGCCACCGTGCTGGCAATCCTTGTCGTGGGCCTGATGGTCCTGGCGGCGATCTATGTGCGCCAGGACCGGCTGCTCTACTTCCCCGCCCCGGCCACGGTGGCGAACGTCGCCACCGCCGAGTTGCGGGCCTGGCCGTCGGCGCAGGACTTTCGCGGCCTGGTCGCCGAACCGGCGGGCGCCGTGCGCGGCACCGCGATCGTCTTTCACGGCAACGCCGGGCATGTCGGCGATCGCGCGTTCTACGCCCACGCACTCGCGCCGCTGGGCTTGCGCGTGATCCTCGCCGAGTACCCCGGCTACGGCCCCCGCGCGGGGGCGCTCGGCGAAGCGAGCTGCGTGGCCGATGCCGAACAGACGGTCGCGCTCGCGCACCGCCAGTACGGCGGGCCGCTGCTGCTGGTGGGCGAATCGCTCGGCGCGGCGGTGGCCGCTGCGGCCGCTGTAGCCAACCCTCAGCGCCGCGAGCTCACCGCGGGGCTGCTGCTCATCACGCCGTGGGACCGGCTCGCGCATGTCGGCGCGCACCACTACCCGTGGCTGCCGGTGAAGTGGATGCTGCGCGACGAGTACGACACGCAGGCCCGCCTGGCGGGCTTCGACCGCCCGGTGCTGGTGGCCGTCGCCGAGCGCGACAGCATCGTGCCGGCACGCTTCGGCCGCGCGCTGCACGCCGGGCTGGCTGGCCCGAAGCGCCTGGTGGTGATCGAGGCCGCCGATCACAACGATTGGACTGACCGGGTCGATGCAGGCTGGTGGCGGGCGGCGGTGGCTTTCGCGCTGGGCGTTGAGTCGTGGGAATAGTTGTGGAAAGGCTGATCGACGTGGTCGGCGCCGAGGGCGTTCTTCAAGGCCTACGTCGGAATCACCACCACCGGCGCTAGGCCCAGCTTTTTCGCGCGGCGCGCAAACTTCTGATCGTCGAACGAGGCCATGCTCGCGCAGGCGCGGTAGCTGGCGTGGTGCATCGCGTCGGCCAGGTCGATGCCTGCTTCGCAATGCGACAGCGCGTGCTCGACGGTGGTGCGGTCTTCGATGTTGACGTGGGCCAGAGCCAGCAGGTGCCGCAGTACCGACACCGCCTCGGCCGACGAGAAGCCGTAGTAGCCGCGCATGACCCACTCAAATTCCAGCAGCACGGTCTTGCAAACCATCAGTGGCTGGCCCGATTCGATCAGGCGCCGGGCAGCGGCGCGTTGGCGCACAGCCTGCGTGTCGGCCTTGTCCTCGACGTAGTAGCGGGCGACGACGTTGGTGTCCAGGCCGATCATCGTTTGAGCAGCGTGGCCGGATCCAGGCCCGCGGGCAGCGCGGCACGCCGGCTCTTGAGCATGCCGAAGCCGCTGTCGGGCAAGCCGGTGGGCGAACTGGCCACGCGCATTTCGACATGGTCGCCGACCATCAGAAACTCGATCCGGCTGCCTTGGCGAATGCCGAGTTGCTGCCGGACTCTCTGCGGGATCGTGACCTGGCCCTTGCTGGTGACGGATGTTGCTTCCATGGCATCTCCTGTATTACATGGTAATACTAGCATCGCGAGAGCCTGATGGAAAGGGCGTCAGAGCGCCCTCAACGCCCTTTCCGCTGCCGATTCCTCATCTGCGCTAGCGGCCGCTTGCCCTTCAACTGCCGCTCGATGCCGTCGTTGAGCTGGCTGCGCAGCGCCAGCACGTTTTCGACGTGGCCGTAGGCGCCGGGGAAGCGCAGGTCGAGCCACAGCCACAGCGTGCACGCGCGCAGCGCCTGCTCCATGGCTTCGAGGCGGCTGTGGCCGTCCACCTGGTCCAGGAACCACGGTGACCCCGCCTGGCCGGTGGCGGCGTGGGCGCTGGTCCAGTCGAGGAAGGCCTGCAACTGGTTCTCGGTGCGCGTATCGACGGGGGCCTGGGCGTAGATGAAGCGCTCTTTCAGCGTGAGCTTCGCGGCGCTGGCGTCGAGCTTCTCGGCCAGGTCGAGCATCTGCTCCAGTTCGGCGACGGCGAAGTGCGCGTCATCGAGCTTCAACTGTTCGACGAATACGCCGAGCACCTCGCGCAACTTCGTCAGTTGCAGGCGCGACGCGATGGTCTGCACATGCCAGTTGTTCGGTGCCACCGGGGCCTTGAAGTCGCGCGGCGCGCGCGGCGTTTTCGGCAGCAGGTCGGTCAGCAGTTTCAGCGCGCCGGGCTCGGCCTCCTTCAGCACGCCGACGAATCCTTCTTCGTGGATGCCGAAGCGGCCGGCGCGCCCTGCGATCTGGTGCACCTCGCTCTCGCCGAGCGGCCGGTCGTTGACGCCGTCGAACTTGGTCATGGTGCTGAACAGCACGCGGCGGATCGGCAGGTTCAGGCCCATGCCGATGGCGTCGGTGGCGACGAGGATGTGGCTGGCGCCTTCGGCGAAGCGCTCTGCTTCCCGGCGCCGCACCTCGGGCGGCAGCGCGCCGTAGATCACGCTCACCGGGTGGCCGGCCGCGGCGATCTGGTCGCGCAGAATCAGCACATCGCGGCGGCTGAAGGCCACTACCGCGTCGCCGAGCATCAGCGTGTGCACCGGCACCGGGTTGGGCAAGAGCTGCACATGCTGCTTGCGCTCGAAGTGGCGCACCGTGCAGCGCTCGCCGCACAGGCCGAGCAGGTTTTCGATGGCCGGCACCGCGTAGGCCGAGCAGATGATGATCACCTCGTTGGCCGGCACGGCCACGATGGCCTGCGTCCAGGCCCAGCCGCGCGAGTTGTCGAAGATCATCTGCGCTTCGTCGATCACGGCCACGTCGATCGGCGTGTTAGTGCCCACCATCTCGATCGTGCTGCTGACCACGCGCGCGCCCACGGCGGGTACGTTCTCTTCGCCGGTGAGCAGGGAGCAGGGCACACCGCGCGCGACGAGTCGGTCACGGCCTTCCAGGGCCAACAGGCGCAGCGGGGCCAGGTAGGCGCCGTCCAGGGCCTGCGCCAGGCACTCGAACGCGGCGTGGGTCTTGCCGCTGTTGGGCGGGCCGACGTAGAGCGTGACCTTGCGTTGGAGTTGCCGCGCCTTGTTGAAGGTGTCGGGGTAGCCCTGGAACGCGAGTTCGGTGTTCAGGCCTTCGAGCGTGTCGATCTCGGCGACGCGGCATTCCCAGCGCTCCTGCGCGCGGGTGAAGGCGGCTTTCATTTCTTCGAGCGGCTGCGCGATGCCGCCTTCGGATTGCAGGCGCGGCAACAGCGATTCGAGCTCGCGCGCTTTGAAGGCCCGGCTGCGTGCGATCAGCGCTTCCAGGTGCGCCGTCAGCTCGGGCGCCTGCGGGTGCTGCGGCGGCGGGCCCAGCGCGGCCAGCAGCGCGGCCTTGTCGGCGCTGCGGTAGAAGGCCCACACCTCATTGGCGTCGACCGGGATGCGGAACAGCACCGGCACCGTCCAGTCGGCTTGCGAGAGCTTCAGCGTATGGCGGATCAGGCGCGTCCACACGCCGGCGCGGCGGGATACCGCCATCTGTTCGAGCGCTGTCGTGCGCTCCAACATCAGCGGCCGCGCCTTCGGGCCACTGCCGACGGCGTCGAGGTGCGCCAGCGCGGCGTCGATCAGTGCCGGGTCGATCCACCGGCTCGGCCGTTGCCCGGCCACGGGCTTTTGCAAGAGGATCAGGCCAAGCTTGTCGAGGTGGGTCTCGAAGTCAGCATTCGACTCGGCCAGGTAATCGGCCGGCTTCACCACCTGCGGCAGGTGGTGCACGCCGTGGCGCACGCGCGCGAGCGCCTCCTTGCCGATGTGCGGCGGCAGGCGGTCGGCGTGGCGGGGGGTGGGGAGGAGGCTCTGGGGCATGGCTCAGGCCATCCCTAGCGAACGTCCGAGCGCGGTCAAGAAGCGACCCGTTCCTGCAATGCCTCTTGGGCCAAGCTGTTGATGCTCTTGCCCTGTGCCTGCGCTTCGATAGCCAGCCTTTCGTGCAGCTCGGGTGGAATGCGCAAGTTGAACTTGCCCGAAAACTGGCGGCGCGGCTCGATGCCCTTCTCCTTGCACACGTCGAGAAAGACTTGCAGCGACTTCTTGAACTCGGCGCGAAGTTCCTTGGGGTTCTTGCCGTAGAAGTCGGCGCCGCCACTCAGGCCAAGAATCTCACCGCGAAAGAGGTCGAGCTCTTCGTCGTATTCGATCTTGGCGTTGTACCCGTCAACCGTCATCAGATTCATGGCTCGACTCCGTGTTGTTCCAACCACTTGCGGATGCTCGCCACGGCACCCTTATCGGTATTCGGCGAAGGATGCGGCCGGTGAAACACCCGCACCTCATCAAACAGGACCACAGCGACGCGGCTTCCTTCTCGCTCGCTGACCTCAGCGCCCATTTCAACGAACAGCGCTTGAATGTCGCGCCACTGCACGTTGCCGCTGGTCGGCCGAGCGAAGATCAAGTCGATGAGTGCGCTGGTGCCTGCGCTTCATGGTCAATGGTACCATTTTTAGGTACTGTGCGACAATCTTCCATGAACACGACGACCCAGCCAGCAGCTGCGACCTCAAGCGAATTCAGCCGACTGCCCCTGCCCCCTCACGCGCTGGAAAACTTGCAGCGCCTGGGCTACACCAGCATGACGCCGATCCAGGCCGCCAGCCTGCCGCTGGCGCTGGCCGGGCACGACCTGATCGCGCAGGCCAAGACCGGCAGCGGCAAGACGGCGGCCTTCGCGCTGGCCCTGCTGGCCAACCTGAATGTCCGCCGCTTCGCCGTGCAGGCCCTGGTGCTCTGTCCCACGCGCGAGCTGGCCGAGCAGGTGACGCAGGAGGTGCGGCGTCTGGCCGCCGCCGAAGACCACATCAAGGTGCTCACGCTCTGCGGCGGCAGCACGATGCGCCCGCAACTCGCCAGCCTGGAGCACGGCGCGCACATCGTGGTGGGCACGCCCGGCCGGTTGATGGACCACCTGGAGCGCGGCAGTTTGAATTTGGAAGCGCTGAACACGCTGGTTCTCGACGAGGCCGACCGCATGCTCGACATGGGCTTCTTCGACGATATCGCGACGATCGCCAAGCAATGCCCGAAGCAGCGCCAGACCCTGTTGTTCTCGGCGACGTACCCGGAAGGCATCGCCAAGATCAGCGCCGCCTTCATGCGCGAGCCGAAAGAAGTGAAGCTGCTCGCGGCGCATGCGCCGAGCAAGATCCGCCAGCTCTTCTTCGAGGTGAGCGAAAGCGAGCGCCTGCACGCGGTGTCGCTGCTCCTGAACCACTACCGCCCGGTCAGCACGCTGGCCTTCTGCAACACCAAGCAGCAGTGCCGAGACCTGGTGCAGGTGCTGCGCGCGCAGGGCTTTGCGGCACTCGAATTGCACGGCGAACTGGAGCAGCGCGAGCGCGACCAGGTGATGGTGCAGTTCGCCAACCGCAGTTGCAGCGTGCTGGTGGCCACCGACATTGCCGCGCGCGGCCTGGACATTGCGCAGCTCGAAGCGGTGATCAATGTCGATATCACGCCGGATGCCGCCACGCACACGCACCGCATCGGCCGCACCGGGCGTGTTGATGAAGAAGGCTGGGCGTGGAGCTTGGTCAGCATGGACGAGATGGGCAGCGTGGGCAAGATCGAGCAGGCGGGCGGTTTCTCGTCGGCGTGGAAGAAGCTCTCGGAGCTCACATCTACGAGCAAGGAGCCCTTGCGCCCGCCGATGCAGACGATCCAGATCCTCGGCGGCCGCAAGGAAAAAATCCGCGCGGGCGATGTGCTGGGTGCGCTGACCAAGGACCTGGGTTTTGCCGGCGCGCAGATCGGCAAGATCAACGTCAACGAATTCTCGACCTATGTGGCGGTGGAGCGCGGCATTGCGGCCGAGGTGCTGCGCAAACTGGCGGGCGGCAAGGTCAAGGGACGCAGCGTGAAGGTGCGGCTGATGGAGGGCGGCGAGGGGGGCGCCGAGCGCCAGCCGTGAGTGCCCAAACCGTCGATAGCGACGCGGTCATTGCCGAAACCCGCGCCTGGGTCGAGCGCGTGGTCATCGGCCTCAACCTGTGCCCGTTCGCCAAGGCGCCGCAGGCCAAGGGCCGCGTGCGTTACGTGGTGAGCGAGGCTACCGACACTCAAGCCTTGCGCCGCGACTTGCTCGGCGAGTTGCGCGCACTGGCCGAAGCGCCGGTCAATCAAGTCGAAACCACGCTGCTGATCGCGCCGCACATGCTGCACGACTTCGACGACTACAACGCCTTCCTCACTGACGCCGACGGCGCGGTGGCCGAGCTGCGCCTGCGCGGCGTGATCCAGGTGGCTAGCTTCCACCCGCAATACCGCTTTGCCGGCAGCGCGCCCGACGACATCACCAATGCGACGAACCGCTCGCCCTACCCGCTGCTGCACCTGATCCGCGAGGCGAGCATCGCGCGCGCGGTGGCCGCCTTCGCGGACACCGACACGATCTTCGAGACCAATATCGCGACGATGCAGGCACTGGGCGCCGTGGGCTGGGCAGCGTTGCAGCGGCAGTGCCGTGCCGACGCCGCAGTCGCGAACTCGCCGGGCTAAGCGGGCACGATGCCCTTTGCCGCCCAGGCCAGGGCGGCAAAGGAGCGTGGGCCGTGCGGCTCGCCATCGACATAGGCCAGCGCGCTGGCGTCCCCGACCTCGAAGGCGATGCGCGGGTCGGGCTGGCTGCGCCTGGCGTGATCGATATAGGCCGGCGCGAAATCAACGCCGCAAACCTGCGCCGCCCGGGGTCGTATTGCGCGCGCCGCCGCGCCTGGCGCGCGGCCCGGCATCAGCCGTAGTTCTGGACCCACTCGACGCCCTGGACATGCGCCGCATCGATGGCGCTGTCTTCGGTCGGGCAATCGTCGCCGCGCGTGGCGATGGTCCGCGGCCGGCTCGGCCAGGCCTGCTTGGCGACGACCAGAACCGGCGCGAATTTGCCGCTGTCCAGAGCCTTGGCGCTGCAGTGCAACTCGTAGTCTTTGTGCTTGAAGGATTGGGGCGTCGTCATATGCAGAGCATGCGCCATGAAATGGGCTAGCGGTGGGCGCATTTCGAGATCTGTTGCACATGCGTCGCGGACAATCGCGGCATGGCCCTGATCACCCTTTCCAACGCCCACCTCGCTTTCGGCCATGTGGCCCTGCTCGATGGCACCGGTTTTTCGCTCGATGTCGGCGAGCGCGTGGCGCTGATCGGGCGCAACGGCACCGGCAAATCCTCGCTGCTGAAAATCCTGGCCGGGCTGGAGCGGGCCGACGATGGCGTGCTGCAAGTCCAGCAGGGCCTGCGCCGCTATTACGTGCCGCAGGAGCCGCGCTTCGAGGCCGACGCCACGGTATTCGAAGCCGCCAGCGAGGGCGCGGCCGAGGCGCGTGAATTGCGCCAGCGCTACGAGCAGCACGCGCCCGGCGACGATCTGGATGCGCTGCAAACGCGCATCGAGCACCTCGACGGCTGGATGTGGGAGCAGCGTGTCACGGTGACCCTGCAACGCCTGCATCTGGACGGCGATGCGCGTGTCGCCGCGCTGTCGGGCGGCACCAAGAAGCGCGTCGCGCTGGCGCAGGCTCTGGTGGCGCACCCGGATGTGCTGCTGCTGGATGAGCCGACAAACCACCTCGACCTGGATGCGATCGAGTGGCTGCAAGGGCTGCTCGCATCATGGAGCGGCGCGCTGCTGTTCGTTTCGCACGACCGCGCCTTCATCGACGCCGTGGCCACGCGCATCATCGAGCTCGATCGCGGCGTGCTGCGCTCTTACCCCGGCAATTACGCGGCCTATGAGCTGACCAAGGCGCGCGAACTGGAATCCGAAGCCCTGGCCAGCGCGCGCGCCGACAAATTGCTGGCGCAGGAAGAGGTCTGGGTGCGCAAAGGCGTGGAGGCGCGGCGCACGCGCGCCGTGGGCCGTGTGGTGCGCCTGGAGCGCCTGCGCGCGCAGCGTGCGGCGCGGCGCGAATCGCTGGGCCAAGTGCGGCTGGAGATCGACTCGGGCGTGCCCAGCGGCAAGCTGGTGGCGGTGCTCGACGATGTGTCGTTTCGCTATGGCGAAGAAGGCCCGTGGCTGATCGAGCGCTTCGCCGCCACCTTCCTGCGCGGCGACAAGGTCGGCCTGGTCGGCCCCAACGGCGTGGGCAAGACCACGCTGTTGAAACTCATCCTCGGCCAACTCGCGCCCACGCGCGGCACGGTGCGCAGCGGCAGCAAGATGCAGGTGGCCTATTTCGACCAGATGCGCGATGCGCTGAACCTCGACGCCACGCTGGCCGACACCATCAGCCCGGGCAGCGAGTGGATCGAGTTCAACGGCCAGCGCAAGCATGTGATGAGCTACCTGAACGACTTCCTGTTCTCGCCCGAGCGCGCGAATTCGCCGGTGCGCACGCTCTCGGGCGGCGAACGCAACCGCCTGCTGCTGGCGCGCCTGTTTGCCCTGCCGGCGAATGTGATCGTGCTCGACGAGCCGACCAATGACCTCGATATCGATACGCTGGAGTTGCTCGAAGAACTGCTGCTCGGCTACAGCGGCACCGCCTTCATCGTCAGCCACGATCGGCGCTTCGTCGATGCGGTGGTGACCAGCACGGTGGCCTGGGAGGGCGACCCCGCTTTCGGCGGCAAGCCGGGGCTGTGGCGCGAATACGAGGGCGGCATTAGCGATTGGCAGCAGCAGCGCGAGCGGGGCCGGGTCAGTGTGCCCGCATCGGTGGCGCCGCCACCGCCACCGCCACCGCCTCCCGCCGCAGCGCCGGCACCGCGCAGCAAGCTCAGCTACAGGGAGCAGCGCGAACTCGATGCGCTGCCGGCGCAAATCGCCGCGATCGAGGCCGAGCAGAAGACCCTCACCGAAGCCCTGGCCGACCCGGCGCTCTACGCCAAGGATGCGCAGCGCGCGACCGAATTGCACGCCCACTTCGCGCGGCTCGACGAGCAATTGCTGGCGGCGATGGAGCGCTGGGAAGCTTTGTCGTCGCGCTGAGCCGCGCGCGAATTCAATTTCTCGAGCTGCCGAACCAGGAGTCGTTGGTCGCCACCGGGTGGGTGCGGCTGACGATCAGGCCGCCCTGGAGATACAGCGCATTCAACAGGCGCATCGCGCGGCTGCGGTTCAGGCCGGGCCATTCGGACATCTCGCGCAGGTTGGCGCTTTCGCGGTGCAGGCGGTTGACCGCGGCCTGCACCACGCCGGTCAGCACCACCTCGCGCAGATTCATGCCTAGGGCCACGCGGTAGGCGGCGGGGCCGGCGATTTCGGGCAGCAGTTGTTCGCGCGAGCCGCGCATCGCCAGCTCCCAGGTCACCGGCCCGAGCGGCTGGTACAGGTGCGGCTCGCCGACCAGGGCGGCCTCGGGGTCGCCGGGCGGGCGCAGCACCGCGGGCTCGACACGCAGAACCTGCAGATCCGACAGGCGCTGGGACAAGAATTCATGCATCGGCAGCGGGCAATGCGCCAGACGCTCGTTGGGGAAGACCGTGAGCGGCACCACGCGGTCGCCGCATTGCATATACACCGCCAGCGAGCGCGCGTGGCGCACGCAGGCGGCCAGGACTTCGAGCAACTCGGTGTGACGGCCGTCCTGCTCGAAGCGCAGCAGATCCTGCAGCAGCGAGGGGTTCAGCGACGACAGCCGCGTCAACGATTCATCGGCGCCTTCGCGCTTGAGTTCGTCGAGGTAGCGCTGAAAGGCGCTCACGCGCATCAACTCGGGCTCTCCCAGCGGCAGGGTCGATTCGAAATTCACGTCGGGCTATTCCGGTAACGGCGCACCATAGCTTGTGACCCAATGTTACGCGGCCCGTGCCCGGGGGGCAGCCCCCTGAATGTCGGTGCCGCGCAAACCCTCACGCGCCTCGCCCAGCGCGCGCCACAAGCGCGCCTCCTGCGCGGTGGCGAAATTGACGCGCATCAGCGTGCTCGGCCGAGGCTGGGCGTGGAACAGGCTGCCTGGCGCGAGCAGCCAGCCCTGGGCATGCAGGCGCGCCGCGAGGCGATCGACATCGACGCCGGTTTCGACCCAGCCGAAGAGCCCGGCCGGCGGCGCGGCGAATGTGAAGCCCGCCTCCTCGGCCAGGCGCGTGCAACGCTGGCGCGCCCCCGCCAGGCGCGTCACCACGCGCTCGGCATGGCGGCGCAGGGTGCCCTGCTCGAGCGTGATCGCCAGCGCACGTTCGGGCAGCGGCGGGGTGGAGAGCGCGGTGAGCAACTTGCGGTCGATGATGCGCTCGACCAGGGCCGGCGCGGCGGCGACGAAACCGACTCGCCAACTCGGCGTGAGGATCTTCGAGAAACCCGAGACATAGACCGTGCGCTGCAACTGGTCCAGCGCGGCCAGGCGCGGCGCCTGCGCCGGCGCCATCCAGGCATAGCTGTCGTCTTCGACGATCGTCATGCCGAAGGCCTCGGCCAGCTTGAGCAGCTCGTGCGCGCAGGCCAGCGAGAGCGTCGCGCCGGTCGGGTTGTGCAGAACCGAGACGGTGATGTACAGGCGCGGCCTGGCGCCGCTCTCCAGGTGCCGGCGCATCACGGCCAGATCCGGCCCGGCCGAGCCGCGCGGCACCGGCGCCAGCTTGACGCCCATTTGGCGCAGGCGCGCGAATTCGACTGCCCAGCCCGGCTCATCGACCAGCACCGTATCGCCCGGCGCGAGCAGCAGGCGCGAGACCAGATCGAGGGCGTGCGTGGCGCCCGAGGTGGTGACGATCTGCCGCGGCGCAGCGGCGATGCCCAGCCCGGCCAGGCGCGTCGACAGCGCGGCACGCAGGCGCGGGTCGCCGCCCGGCTCGCCGTAGCGCAGGCTGGCCGGATCCTGCGCGTCTTCGGCCATCGCGCGGCGCAGCGCGCCGTGCAGCAGCGGCAGATCGAGCCACTCGGGCGGCAAGGTACCGGTGCCCGGCGAGAGCGACTTGCCGCTCTGGTGCTCGAACATGCCGCGCATGAGGGTGGCCACATCGTGCGGCGGTGCGCCGCGCGCAGGCGCCTCGCGTCGCGGCGTGTGCGCTGGCGCGGGCAAGCCGGCACGCACGAAAAAGCCGCGCTGGCGGCGCGCCTCGACCAGGCCCTGGGCCTGCAAGAGATCGTAGGCGGCGACCACCGTGCTCGGCGCCAGCGCATGGCGCTGCGCGGCTTCGCGCACCGAGGGCAGGCGCGCACCGCCGGCGAGCGAGCCGGCGCGAATGCGCTCGGCGTGGAAGGCGGCGAGTTGCTCGGCCAGGGTGGCCAGGGCGCCGCGCTCGAAGCGCGGCTCGAGGGCGGCGCTGGCAGCGCCAGTGGAGGGCGCGGAGGGTGGGCTCATCTGTACCGGTATGCGAAGCCATACAGAGGATGGCAATTCGCGGCCAAGTGTACTGTCGCTGTGCCGTTGCGCAAGCCTAGACTGCGGCCATGCACCCGGCCCCCGACAGCTCGCGCGGCTTTGCCCTTGGCGCCCTGGGCGTGCTCATCTTCGCGATGACGCTGCCGATGACGCGCCTGGCCGTGGGCAACGCGGGCGCGCCGCAATTGACCCCGGCTTTCGTGACCGCGGCGCGTGCGGCACTCGCCGGCCTGCTCAGCCTGGCCTACCTGCGCTGGATCGGCGGCGCGCGGCCGGCGCGCGAGCATTGGCGCGATCTGGCGATCTGCGCGGCGGGCACGGTGCTGGGGTTTCCGCTCTTCCTCGCGCTGGCGCTGCGCGATGTCGAGGCGATGCACGCCGCGGTGGTCACCGGGGTCTTGCCGCTGGGCACGGCGGTGGCCGCAGCAGCGTGGTTGCGCCAGCGCGCCTCGCTCGGCTTCTGGCTCTGCGCGCTGGGCGGCTGCGCGCTGGTGTTGGCCTACGCCGCGCTGCAAGGCCAGGGCCGCTTGAGCGCCGCCGACGGCCTGCTGCTGCTGGCCGTGGCCAGCGCGGCGATCGGCTATGTCGGCGGCGCGCGGGTTTCGCTGCGGCTGCCGGCCGAACAGGTGATCTGCTGGGTGCTGGCGCTCTCGCTGCCGCTGACCCTGCCGGCGATGCTGCTCGCCTGGCCGGCCGATGCCGGCGCGGTGCGTTGGGCATCGTGGGGCGGCCTGGCCTATGTGACGCTGTTTTCGATGTGGCTGGGCTTCTTCGCCTGGTACCGCGGCCTGGCGCTGGGCGGGGTGATGCGCGTCAGCCAGGTGCAATTGCTGCAACCCTTTCTGGCGCTTTTGTTCGCGGTGCCGGTGCTCGGCGAGCGGCTCGATGCCACAACCGTGTTGTTCGCGCTGGCCGTGATGGCCGTGGTGCTGATCGGCAAGCGAATGCCGATCGCGCGCGTGAAAATCGATCCAGCCGCCCGGGCTGCCGCAGGAGGTCTCTCGCCATGAACTCGATGCCCTCGCCGTTCACGCTCGCGCGCCGCGCGGCGCTGATGAACCCCTCGATCATTCGAGAGATCCTCAAGGTCACCGAGCAGCCGGGCATCGTTTCGCTGGCCGGCGGCCTGCCCTCGGCCGATACGTTCCCGGTGCAGGCGGTGCGCGAGGCCACCGAGAAGGTGCTGCGCGAGCATCCGCGCGAAGCCCTTCAATACGCCGCCAGCGAAGGCTTCGCGCCGCTGCGCGAATGGGTCGCGGCGCACCTGGCAACGCAGCACGACATGCGCGTGCACGCCGGCCAGGTGCTCATCACCACCGGCTCGCAGCAGGGCCTGGATATCGCGGCCAAGGTGCTCATCGACGCCGGCTCGCGCGTGCTCGTCGAAACGCCGACCTACCTCGGCGCATTGCAGGCCTTCGCGCCCTACGAGCCGCGGGTGGTGGCGATGGCCTCCGACCACGAGGGGCCGCTGCCGAGCGCATTGTCAGCCGCCGCCGACGTGGCCGGCGAACGTGCGCGCTTTGCCTACCTGCTGCCGAATTTCCAGAACCCGACCGGCCATGTCTATACCGAAGCCCGCCGTGCCGCGCTGGTGAACGCGGCACGCACCGCCGGACTGCCGCTGATCGAAGACAACCCCTACGGCGACCTCTGGTACGACCAGGCCCCGCCGCCACCGCTGGCCACGCGCTGGCCCGAGGGCGTGCTCTACCTCGGCTCGTTCTCGAAGGTGCTGTCGCCGGGTTTGCGCCTGGGCTATGTGGTGGCGCCGCACGCGCTCTATCCCAAACTCTTGCAGGCCAAGCAGGCCGCGGATTTGCACACCTCGATCTTCAATCAGCGCATCGTCTATGAGGTGGTGCGCAATGGCCTGCTCGACACCCACGTGCCGACCATCCGTGCGCGCTACAAGGTGCAGCGCGATGCGATGCAGGCGGCGCTGGAAAAGCACTTGTCGGGAGTGGTGCAGTGGCAGCGGCCGGTCGGCGGCATGTTTTTCTGGCTCGAATTGCCCGCCGGCATCGATGCGATGGCGCTGCTGCCCAAGGCCGTGGCGGCCGGCATGGCCTTCGTGCCCGGCGAGCCTTTCTTCGCCGAGGCACCGCTGCGCAATACGCTGCGCTTGAGCTTCGTCACCGTCGCGGCGGCGCAGATCGAAACCGGCGTGGCGGCCTTGGCCAAGGTCTTGAAGGAGGCTGGTTGATGTCGCGCCGCTTTCAACAGGTCGATGTTTTCACCGACCGCGCGCTGCTGGGCAATGCGCTGGCCGTGGTGCTCGACGGCGAGGGCTTGAGCAACGAGCGCATGGCCGCCTTCGCGCGCTGGACGAATCTGTCGGAGACGACTTTTCTGCTGCCGCCGACCGACCCCGCCGCCGACTACCGGGTGCGCATCTTCACGCCCACCGTCGAGCTGCCCTTTGCCGGGCACCCGACGCTGGGCTCCTGCCATGCCTGGCTGGCCGCGGGCGGCGTGCCGCGCCAGGCCGGCGAAGTCGTGCAGCAATGCGGCGTCGGCCTGGTGCGCGTGCGCCGCGAGGGCCAGCGGCTGGCCTTCGCGGCGCCGCCCCGGCGCAAGAGCGGGCCGCTGGACGAGCCGATGGTCGAGCGCATCGCGCGCTTTCTGGGCATCGCGCGCGGCGATATCGTGGCCCATCAGCATTGCGACAACGGGCCAGGCTGGAAGGCCGTGATGTTGAAATCCGCCGAGCAGGTGCTGGCACTCCAGCCGCGCCTGGGCAGCGAGCAGCAACTGGAGATCGGCGTCGTGGCGCCTTGTGCGATGCCGGGCAAGGTGGGCGTCGTCGGCTCGCACGCCGACAACAGCGGCGTGGACTTCGAAGTCCGCGCCTTCTTCCCCGCGCATGGCGCACTGGCCGAAGATCCGGTGACCGGCAGCCTGAATGCCGCGCTCGCGCAGTGGCTGATCGAGAGCGGCCGTGCGCCCAGGCGCTATATCGCCGCGCAGGGCACGGCGCTGGGCCGCGCCGGCCGCGTCTTCGTCGAGCACGATGGCAGCGATGTCTGGATCGGCGGCGGCAGCGTCATCGTCGTGCAGGGCACGGTGGCGCTGTGAGCATCGCCCTGGATCATCTGGTCGTGGCCGCAGCCAACCTCGATGAAGGTGCGCGCTGGTGTGAGGCCACGCTCGGCGTAACGCCGGGTCCGGGCGGCAAGCACACACTCATGGGCACGCACAACCGGCTCCTGCGCATCGCCGACGCGGCTTTCCCGCAGGCCTATTTCGAGATCATCGCCATCGATGCCGATGCCGCGCCGCCGCAGCGCAGGCGCTGGTTCGGCCTCGACGCAATCGATCTCGCCGCCGGCCCGCGCCTGCTGCATTGGGTGGCGCGCTGCGCCGCGCTGGACGAACAGCTCGCGGCCTTGCGCGCGGCCGGCTTCGATGCCGGCACCGCGATTGCCATCGCGCGCGATACGCCGCGGGGCCGGCTCGAGTGGCGCATCGGCGTGCGTGACGACGGCCACCTGGCATGCGGCGGCGCCTTGCCGAGCTTGATCGAATGGGGCGCCTTGCACCCGAGCGATGCGCTGCCGGCCTCGGGCCTGAGCCTGCATTCGCTCAAGCTGCGCGGCGTGCCGCTGGCTGCCGCACAGGCGCTGCGTTGTCCGGGCATCGAGTTCGCCGCCGACGCCGGCCCCGCGCTCACGGCCACGCTGGACACGCCGCGCGGTCGCGTCACACTGCACTCACACTGAACCGCTTATGCCCGCCTTCAGCACCCAAGAGATCGAGGCGGCGCAACGCAGCGTGTATGCCGCGATGCCGCCCACGCCGCAGTTCAATTGGCCGCTGCTTCGCGAGCGCCTGGGCTGCGAGGTCTGGGTCAAGCATGAGAACCACACGCCGCTGGGCGCCTTCAAGGTGCGCGGCGGCCTGGTCTATCTGCCCGCGCTGGCACGGCGCGAGCCGGGTTGCCGCGGCGTCGTCAGCGCCACGCGAGGCAACCACGGTCAATCGATCGCCTTTGCCGCGCGCCGCAACGGCCTGAGCGCCACGGTTGTCGTACCGCACGGCAATTCGCTGGAGAAGAATGCGGCGATGTGCGCACACGGCGCCGAGTTGATCGAATTCGGCAGCGATTTTCAGCAGGCCCGCGAGCACGCGGCGCGGCTGGCCGAGGAGCGCGCGTTGCATTTCGTGCCCTCCTACCACCGCGATCTGGTGCTCGGCGTAGCCACCTACTGGATTGAATTTTTCAAGGCCGTGCAGCCGGCGGTGGTCTTCGTGCCGGTGGGCCAGGGCTCGGGCATCTGCGCCTGCATCGCCGCGCGGGCGTACACCGGCGTCACTACCCGCATCGTCGGCGTGGTCTCGGCCCATGCCACGGCCTACCTCGATTCGTTTCGCGCCGGGCGCTGCATCGAAGCGCCGGTGAGCACGCTGCTCGCCGACGGCATGGCCTGCCGAGTGCCCGATGCGGAACCGCTGGCGCTGATGCGCCGCGACGTCGATGACATCGTGGCCGTGAGCGACGACGAAGTCGCTGCCGCGATGCGGGCGATGTTTTCCGCGACCCACAATGCCGCCGAAGGCGCCGGCGCGGCATCGCTGGCCGCGGCGATGCAGCAACGCGAGCGCTGGCGCGGGCAGGCGGTCGGCGTCACGCTGTGCGGCGGCAATGTCGATCGCGAGCTGTTTGCGCGCGTGCTCGCCGGCAGCGATGGCCAGGCATGGCGGTGACCCCGAAGAACTTTTCCGCGACAACGCCAGGCTGGCGATGCGGGATCGCTGCGGCTGGCCGATGGGCGTTGCCTCGCGATCGTCGGTAGCTGCTCGATCAGTGCTGGATTGGCGAAGCCGAGCTCGATGCCAACCCGGGCCTGGTGCGCATGTGGCCGATACGGCCGAGATCGGTGCGGTGACCGTCACCAAGATCGAAAGAAGTCAGCCATGACCCGCAGGGTCGTGCTCGGCTTCACGGCGTAGCGCAGCGCCACGCAGTTTCAACGCAAATGGCCCGCCGAGGCGGGCCACCGAGCGTCGATCGGGGGCGCCTATTCCTTCTTGTACGCGTCGTGGCAGGCCTTGCAACTCTCGCCGACCGCGCCGACGGCCGCCTTGATCTGGTCGATATTGCCGGTCTTGCCGGCGGCAGAAAGTTTGGCCACATCCTCCTGGCTTTTCGCCACGGCGGCGGCGAATTTGTCCTTCTCGGCCCAGAGTTGCGGCTTGGCGTTGGTATTGCCCTTGTCCGTGCCTTCGATGAAGGCCGAGAACTGCAGGCGATTGAGCATGGCCACGATCTCGATATTCTCCGCGGCGACCTTGGCGTCGAATGGGACTCGGCCGTTGGCCATTGCGAAAACACGGCCCACATGCGTGCCTTGAAGCGACATGGCGCTCTGCCGAAATTTGATCGCCTGCTCAGGCTTCTGGAATTGCGCGGCCGCGGGCATGGCGGTGAATGCGCTGGCGATCGCGATCGCGGCGGTGGCCAGAGGGGCGCGGAACTTCATCGAAGGCATGCGGTTTTCTCCAAGACGGGGCCAATCACGAGAACCGCGCGGACAGAGCTGCCTGCACGGGCGTTTTCAGTGTACGCAGCACGCGGAACGCGGCTTGCACGCCTGGGGTAAGCCCGGGTATCGGAGTTGTCGGCAGTTGCAACGGCGCGTTATCGTTGCGATCCGCACGACTCCCACCGTCTCCATGAGTCCAGAGCCTGCCTGCAAGCCCGTTCGCATTTGGGATTTGCCCACGCGCCTGTTTCACTGGCTGCTGGCGCTGACGGTGATTGGCTCGGTGGTGAGTGGGCAGATCGGCGGTAATGCGATGGTCTGGCACATCCGCCTGGGGCTGGTGGTCTTGGCGTTGCTGGCCTTTCGCCTGGTGTGGGGCTTCGCGGGCGGGTACTGGTCGCGCTTCGCGGCCTTCCTCTACGGCCCGCGCAGCGTGGCGGCTTATTTGCGCGGCGAGAGCGGCCCGGACGGGCGCTTCTATATCGGCCACAGCCCCGTAGGCGCGCTCTCGGTCTGGGGGCTGCTTGGATTTCTGGCGCTACAGGTCGCGACCGGCTTGATCGCCGATGACGAGATCGCCACCACCGGGCCGTTGAACCGCTTTGTCTCCAACCGCATCGCCAATCTGGCCAGCACCTGGCATGCGCAGGTTGGCAAGCGCGTGCTAATCGTGCTGGCGATCGCGCATGTGGCCGCGGTGCTGTACTACCTCTGGCGCAAGCAACGCAACCTGATCGCGCCGATGATTCACGGCGATATGCCCTTGCCGAGAGGCGCGGTGGTCTCGGCCGACGGCACGCTCCAGCGTCTGGCCGCGCTGCTCATCGCAGCGGCGGCGGCGGCCCTGGCTTGGTGGATCGGCAGTCTGGCCACGGCATGACGAAGGCCAAGGTCGAACTGTTGACGCCGGCCACGCCGGAGCTGCTGGCGGCAACCCAGGCGATTTTCCGCGAATACGGCGCGAGCCTGGGGATCGATCTGTGCTTCCAGAATTTTGAAGCCGAGTTGGCCGCGCTGCCGGGCGAATATGCGTCGCCGCAGGGGGCCGTGCTGCTGGCCCTGGTCGATGGCGAAGTGGCCGGTTGCGGTGCGCTGCGGCCGCTGCCCGAATCCGACTATGCCAACGCCTGCGAAATGAAACGCCTGTATGTGCGTCCGGCATACCGCAAGTTCGGCCTCGGCCGCCTGCTTGCGCAGGCCTTGCTCGACCGCGGCCTGCAGGCCGGCTACTCGGCGATGCTGCTCGACACGCTGGACGACATGGAGGCCGCGCGTGGCCTGTACGCGAGCCTGGGCTTCGAGGACATTGCGCCGTACTACTTCAACCCGATCCCGGGCGCACATTATCTGAAGGCCGCGCTGGGATGAAAAACAGCGGCCGGCGGGGCGTACTGCGGCGAGCGCACGGCAAACCGCGCGACGTGTGCCTGGGATCGTCGTTTCAGCCCAGTCGCAAAGCCATCACCCCGCCAACGATCACCAGCGTACCGATCGCGCGCTGCGCGCCGAAGCCTTCCTTCAACAGCCAGGTTCCGAGCAGCACGGCGAACAGCACCGAGGTTTCGCGCAGGGCGGCCACGCTGGCCATGGGTGCGCGCGTCATGGCCCAAGTCGAGGTGAGGTAGGAGCCGATCGATGCCGCCCCGCCCAGCGCGGCCAGCGGCCAGCGCCGCCGCGCATAGTCGAGCAGGGTCCGCCGTCCGGCCGCATCGCGCCGGACGAATACCAGTGCCGGGTACGGCAGGCCGTTGACCACGAACAGCAGCAGCACGTAGGCCGCCGACGTGTGGCCGGCAGCCACGGTGGCGCGCACCCCCTTGCCGTCAACGATGGTGTAAACAGCGATGATCAACGCATTGGCAAACGCATAGACCAAGGCCTTGCGGTGGTGCAGCGTCTGCCCCGGATGCGCCAGCCCGACCAGCGCCACGCCCAGCGTGATGCCGACAATGCCGACCCAGGCGAACGCACTCGGCGCTTCGGCCAGCACCGCGCTGCTGGCCAGCGCCACCAGCAGCGGCGCGAAGCCGCGCATGATCGGATAGGTCAGGCCGAATTCACCGTGGTGGTAGGCGCCGGCCAGCGTGACGAAGTAGCCGATGTGGACCAACAGCGACGCCGCGATGAAGGGCAGGGCCACCGTCGGCGGCATGCCCACGACCATCAGCAGCGGCAGGGCGACGACGCCACCGAGGAAATGCACCAGTGCGGTGTCGAGTTCCTTGTCGCCGCTGGACTTGACCAGCACGCTCCAGCCCGCGTGCAGCACCGCCCCGCCCAGCACCACCAGCACCACAGGCCAGGTCAGATACATCCCGGTCGTCGCTCGTTCACTTGCGCCGACACAACAGATCCAGGCGCGGCGCGCTGGCTTCAATGCGCTGCAGCACGCGCCCGATGATGTCGCCGATCTGCTCCATGTTGATGGTCAATAATACCATGTCGATTTTGCGCCCCAGCCAGCGGCACCGGCCGGCTGCCGAGGAAGGCGTTGACGGCTTGGCTACACCCGCAGCGGAATCGTCACCGGCCCGTCGTTGACCAGCTGCACCTGCATGTCGGCGCCAAATTCGCCCGCTGCGATGGCGGGGTGCGACTCGCGTGCCAGCTTCAGGACAGTTTCGTACAGCGCACGGCCGAGCGCCGGTGGCGCGGCGCCTGTGAAGCCTGGGCGATTGCCGCGGCTGGTGTCCGCCGCCAGCGTGAACTGCGAGACGATCAGCAAACCGCCGGCCACATCCTGGACGCTGTGGTTCATCAAGCCGACGTCGTCGGCAAAGATGCGCAGCTTGAGCAGCTTGGCCACCAGCCTGGCGGCGCTCGACTCGTCGTCGTGGGGCTCGGCGCAGACGAAGACCAGCAGGCCTCGACCGATCGCGCCGATGACCTGACCTGCAACCGAGACCTGCGCGCCGCTCACGCGCTGCACAAGCGCGATCAAATCAGATCCTTCGGATCGTCGAAATGCGCCTCGACATCCATCGGCAGCAACTGGATCGTCGCCCGCAGGCCCGGCACCTCGCTCATCAGGGCCTGCTCGACGCTGCAGCGCACGGCGGCCGCGCGCTGCAGCGTCCAGCCCGGCGGCATGTGCATGTGCAGATTGACAAAGCGGCGCTGGCCGGCGCGGCGCGTCGTGAGATGGTCGAAGCGCAAAGTCCGCGGATGCGCAAAGCCGGCCAGCACGGCATCGATTTGCGTCTGCACTTCGGGTTCGACGGCGCGGTCCATCAAGCCGTCGGCCGAGCGGCGCACCAGCGAGAAACCTTCGCGCGCGACGTTGCCGGCAACGGCAATGGCCAGCACCGGGTCGAGCCAGAGCCAGCCGGTGGCGGCCACGGCGAGCAAGCCCAGTACAACGCCTGCCGAAGTCCAGACGTCGGTAAACAGGTGCCGCGCGTCGGCCTCGAGCGCTATCGAGCGGTGCTCGCGGGCCTTCTTCAACATGCTCCAGGCCAGCGCACCGTTCATCGCCGAACTCAGCACCGACAGCGCCAGGCCCAGGCCCAGGCTGCCGATCGGCTGCGGCGCCCAAAGACGCTGCACCGCCGCCCAGACGATGGCCAGCGCCGCAGCGAAGATCAGCACACCTTCGAAGCCGCTGGAGAAATATTCGGCCTTGTGATGACCCAGGGGATGGTCTTCATCGGGTGGCCGGGCGGCAATCGTGACCATCGCCAAGGCGAACATCGCGCCAGCCAGATTGACCACCGACTCCATCGCGTCGGACAGCAGGCTGACCGAATCGGTCAACCACCAGGCGCCGGTCTTCAACGCGATGGTGGCCAGCGCCACCGCGATCGACAGCTTCAGGTAGGCGCTGACTTGCACGCGGTCAGTTGAGTGTCACGCGAGCGAATTTGCGCTTGCCGACCTGCACGACGAAGCGTCCGGCACCAAGCTTCAAGCCCTTGTCGCTGATGGCCACGCCGTCAATGCGCACGCCGCCCTGCGCAACGAGGCGCAGTGCTTCGCTGGTTGAAGGCGCCAGGCCCGCCTGCTTGAGCAGCGCGCCGATCGACAACGGCGCACCGCCAAGGGACACCTCGTCGATCCGATCGGGCACGCCGCCTCTTGCGCGGTTCATGAAATCCAGTTCGGCTGCATCGGCTGCGGCAACGCTGTGGAAGCGCGCCGTGATCTCCTTGGCCAACATGACCTTGGCGTCCTTTGGATTGCGCCCGCCTTCGACCTCGCGCTTCAAAGCCGCCAGCTCAGTCTCGGGCCGGAACGACAGCAGCGTGAAATACTTCCACATCAGATCGTCGCCGATCGACAGCAGCTTGGCGAACATGCTGTTGGCCGGCTCGGTGATGGCGACATAGTTGTTCTTCGATTTCGACATCTTCTCGACGCCGTCCAGCCCCTCGAGCAATGGCATGGTCAGAATGCACTGCGGCTCCTGGCCCGCTTCGCTCTGCAGGTGCCGACCCATCAGCAGGTTGAACTTCTGGTCGGTGCCGCCGAGTTCGAGGTCGCTCTTCAAGGCCACCGAGTCGTAGCCCTGCATCAACGGGTAGAGGAACTCGTGCACGCTGATCGGCGTGCCGGCGGCGAAGCGCTTGGAAAAATCGTCGCGCTCCATCATCCGCGCAACCGTATATTTGGCGGCGAGCTGGATCATGCCGCGGGCACCGAGCGGGTCGCTCCATTCGGAGTTGTAGCGAATCACCGTACGCTCGGGGTCGAGGACCAGGCTAGCCTGCTTGAAATAGGTCTGCGCGTTGGCCTCGATCTGCTCGCGCGTCAACGGCGGCCGGGTGGCATTGCGGCCTGAGGGGTCGCCGATCATCGAGGTGAAATCACCGATCAGGAAGGTGACCTGGTGCCCAAGATCCTGCAGCTGGCGCATCTTGTTCAGCACCACGGTGTGGCCAATGTGCAGGTCGGGTGCGGTCGGGTCCAGACCGAGCTTGATGCGCAGCGGCTCGCCGGTCGCCGCCGAGCGCGCCAGCTTGGCCAGCCACTCGGCCTGCGGCAGCAACTCGTCGCAGCCGCGCAGACTCACGGCCAGGGCAGCGCGCACGGCGTCGGTGATGGGGCGCGCGCCCGGGGTCGCTGCGCTTGTCACGATTTCTGACATAGTGTCCAAGGAAGGCTGGGGGTTTTTCACAGCAGCAATGATGGACTTGGTGCTTATACTGCGCCGCGGTCGCCTGTCGGCCGCTGCAACAGATATTGCAATCCGCGCCCGCAAGCCGCCGATCTTAAGTCGGACGGGCACCCGACAGACTTGGCCCTGCTGCACGCTTTCGCAGCCGCGCTGGCCAGCCAAAAGGGCACAGCCCCATCCAAGCCCGTGACACCCAAGGCATCCCTGGCGCAAGCCACCGATCAAGCAAGCACCTTTGTTGCTGCACACCGTCGTGGCATCGTCGTGACCAGCGTGGCGCTGCTTGCCGGCTGCGCCGCAGCGGCGTTCGCGATCGCGCCGTTGGCCCCCGATGCCGCTGCGCTGCCGCAGCGCCTCGTCGTCGAAGCCGTGCGGCCGCAGACCTTTGCGCCGCAACTCGAAGCCTTGGCGGCACATAAATTTGACCTCAGCCGCGCCGACCTCACGCGCACCGGCGACACTCCCGGTACCTTGCTCGAGCGCCTGGGCGTCGCCGATGCGTCGGCCGTGACTTTTCTGCGCAGCGAGGCCAATGCCCGCCGCCTGTTCGAAGGTCGCGGAGGGCGTTTGGTGCAAGTTCGGACCGGTGAAGACGGCCGGCTGAAGAGCCTGGTCGCGCGCTCGCCCGCGTTGCGCAGCGAACAAGTCTCGACCCATTTCACGCGCCTGACGGTCGCCCGCAACGCCCAGGAGGCCTGGCAGGCGGTCGAGGAAACACTGCCGCTGCAATCGCAGACACGCCTGGCCGGCGGCACGATCCGAAGCTCATTGTTCGCGGCCAGCGACGAGGCGCGCATCCCGGATGCGATCGCGGTGCAGATGGCCGAAATCTTCGCCGCCGACATCGACATGCACCGCGAACTGCGCCGCGGCGATACCTTCAGCGTCGTTTATGAGGCGCTGACGGCCGACGGCGAACCGATCCCCTGGAGCCAGGGCACGGGTCGGGTGCTGGCCGCCGAGTTCGTCAATGGCGGCAAGAGCCATCAGGCGGTCTGGTACCGCGACGCCAACGGCCGCGGCAGCTATTTCGATCTCACGGGCCAAAGCAAGAAGCGCACATTCCTGGCCAGCCCGATGGAGTTTTCGCGCATGAGCTCGGGTTTTGCAATGCGCTTCCACCCCTTGCTGCAGAAGTGGCGCGCCCACCTCGGTGTCGATTACGCAGCGCCGACCGGCACGACGGTGCGCACCGTCGGCGACGGCGTGGTCGAATTCGCCGGCTGGCAAAACGGCTATGGCAATGTGGTGCAGATCAAGCACAGCAACGAACGCTCGACGCTGTATGCCCACCTGTCGCGCATCGACGTGAAAAAGGGGCAGCGCACCGAACAGGGCCAGCGCGTCGGCGCGGTGGGCTCGACCGGCTGGTCCACCGGCCCGCACCTGCATTTCGAGTTCCGCGTCAACGGCCAGCACCAGGATCCGTTGCGCATCGCCAAGGCCAGCGAGGCTGTCGCTATCGCCCCCACGGCGAAGGCCGAGTTCGCCGCGCTGGCACAGACACTTCAAGTCAACCTCGACGTGGCCGAGACGCTGGTCGGAGCGCGCGGTCGCGGCGAATAAGCGCGGGCGTCGGATGACGCTGTACATGGGCCTGATGTCGGGCACCTCGCTCGACGGTATCGACGGCGTATTGATCGATTTCGGCTCGACGCAGGGGCCGCCGATCACGCTGCGCGAGCACCGGCATCGGCCGTTTACCGCGGCGCTGCGCGCTGACCTGCTGGCGCTGAATGCGCCGGGCGACAACGAATTGCAACGCAGCGAACTCGCCGCCAATGCCGTGGCCTGGGCCTACGCCGAGGTCGTGCAGGAACTGCTGCAAAGCAGCGCGGTGCCCGCGCGTAAGGTTCGAGCCATCGGCGCGCATGGCCAGACCGTGCGTCACCGGCCGGGCGAATTCGACGGCACTGGCTTCACGACGCAGTTGCTCAATGGCGCGCTGCTGGCCGAGTTGTCCGGCATCGACGTGGTGTGCGACCTGCGTCGGCGCGATGTCGCGGCTGGCGGCCAGGGCGCACCGCTGGCGTCCGGCCTGCACGCGGCGCTGTTTGCCGTGCCCGGCCAAGCGCGGGCTGTGCTCAACCTCGGCGGCATCGCCAACCTGACCCTGCTCGGCGCCAGCGGCGGCATGCTCGGCTTCGACTGCGGCCCGGCCAATGCGCTGCTCGACGGCTGGTGTCAGCGCCATCGCGGCCAAGCCTTCGACGAGGGCGGCCGCTGGGCCGCGAGCGGGCAGATCATCGAACCCTTGCTGGCCGCGCTGCTGGCCGAGCCTTACTTCGACATGCCACCGCCCAAGAGCACCGGCCGCGATCTGTTTCATCTGGTTTGGCTGGACCGCCATCTTGCGCGTCACGGGCCGGGTGCCGCGCCGGTCGATGTTCAGGCCACGCTGGCGGCGTTGACTGTGCGCAGCGTCGCCAGCGATGTGCGGCGCCATGCCGGCGATGCGGCGTTGTTGCTGGTCTGCGGCGGCGGCGCACGCAACGCGCAGCTGATGCGGGGACTGGCCACTGCATTGCCGGGGCTGCGCGTGAGCACCACCGCAGCGTTCGGCTTGCCGGTCGATCAAGTCGAAGGCGCAGCCTTTGCGTGGCTCGCACAGTGCTTTGTCGAGCGGCTGCCGGGCAATATCACGACCGTCACAGGTGCCAGCGGTGGGCGCGTGCTCGGCGCGCTTTATCCAGCGTAAGAAACGATGCCGTTCAGGTGGCCGTGAAGCTCGACCCGCAGCCGCAGGTGGATGTCGCGTTCGGGTTCTTGATCACGAACTGGGCGCCTTGCAGGTCTTCCTTGTAATCGATCTCGGCACCCATCAGGTATTGCAGGCTCATCGCGTCGATCAGCAGCGTGACACCGTTCTTGGTCATCGGCGTGTCGTCTTCGTTGACCACTTCGTCGAACGTAAAACCGTACTGGAAACCCGAGCAGCCGCCACCCTGAACGAAGACACGCAACTTGAGCTCGGGGTTGCCTTCTTCCTCGACCAGCTGTTTGACCTTGTCGGCCGCGCTGTCGGTAAAGACCAGCGGTACCGGCATCGTTCCAATGTCGGAAGCCAGGGCTTGAGCGATCGCGTTCATGGTGGGTACTCCTTCGATCTTGAATCAGAGTCGGCTCGACGCCGCGAGTTTCAGTGTCGGTCGCTCGTCGGCGGTTTTTAGGGCGCGCAACTCGCCGTCGATCGTCGCGCCCTGGTGCATCTCGAGTGTTTCGTAGCGCACGTCACCGGTGATACGGGCCTTGGGCTGCAATTCCAGAAGCTCGTCGGACTGCACCGGGCCGACAACACACCCGTTGATGATCACATGACCGGCGTTGACCTTGCCGTGAACCCGGGCTTTCTCGCTGATGACCAGGATGTTGTGCTCATCCCCAACCGCCACGATATCGCCATGGACTTCGCCATCGACGCGCAGGCCGTCGCTGAAGCGAACTTCACCGTGCAGCACGGTGCCCTCGCCGATCAGGCTGCGGATCGGCGGCTGCTTCTTGAAAAAGGCTTTCATGCTGCGCTTCCTTGTCAGAGTTTGACGGTCTGCGTGGCACGCACGCCGCCCTTGCTGTCGATCACCCTCACCTGCACGGTTTTTACCACGGCCGCTGCGGGGTGGTCGAGGCGGCCCTCCACACGCGCATATTGACGCAGTGAAATAGGTTGCGGTCCGGCCGGCAATGCGAGCGTCCAGGGCTTGCCGTCGAGCGTGCCAGCCGCCTGCAGCTCGTAGCGGCCCTTGAATTCGGCCGGCGCCTTGCCGCTTTGCATCAGCAGCATCTGATAGCGCAATTGACCGGGCTGCATCAGTTCGGCTTGCAAGGCGCGCACGGCCAGTCCTTCGCCTGCTGCCGGCAGCAGGCGCTCAAAGAAGCCGAGGTCGCCCTTGAGGGCCAGTACCTCGGCCTCGGCCTGCCGCAACTGCTGCGTCAGCTTGTCCTGTGTCGTGCGTTCTGTCTTGAGCAGGCTGTCGGCGGTATTGGCAATCGACTGCGCGCGTTCGCGCTCGTCGCGCAGGCGCTGAACTTCGGTCCGCAGCTGCGCCAACTCGTCCTTGGCGCCACGCTCGAGGCCAGCAATGTCCTTGCCGAACTCGAAGGCCCACAGCGCCAGCGCGGCCGAGAAGCCGAAGGCCAGCGCCAGCACCGCCCAGCGCACCGGCCAGGGCAGATGGCTGCGCACGATCATGCGCGGGGCGCTGATCGACATTCGGCGGCGAAACAGTTTCCAACGCATTGCGGGGTCCGCAAACAAACGAGGCCGCAGTATTGCGGCCCCGGACGATTCTTGCGTGTTGCGAAATGTTCAGCGCTTGCTGAACTGCTTGCGACGGCGCGCGCCGTGCAGGCCGACCTTCTTGCGCTCGACCTCGCGGGCGTCGCGGGTCACGAAGCCGGCCTGCGACAGGCTCGGTTTGAGCGCCGCGTCGTAGTCGATCAGCGCGCGGGTGATGCCGTGGCGCACCGCACCGGCCTGGCCCGATTCTCCGCCGCCTTCGACGTTGACCTTGATATCGAAGGCCGCGCCGTTATTGGTCAGCATCAGCGGCTGCTTGACGATCATGATTGAGGTCTGGCGACCGAAATATTCATCGACCGTCTTGCCGTTGACCACGATCTGGCCCGTGCCCTTTTTCATGAAGACGCGGGCCACCGACGATTTGCGGCGGCCGGTTCCATAGTTCCAAATACCGATCATTTCCGCTCCTTAGATTTCCAGCGCCTTGGGCTGCTGGGCGGTGTGCGGATGCGTGGCACCGGCGTACACCTTCAGCTTCTTCACCATCGCGTAGCCGAGGGGGCCTTTAGGCAGCATGCCCTTGACCGCCTTTTCCAGAGCGCGCCCCGGATGCTTGGCCTGCATATCCTTGAACTTGGTGGCATGGATGCCGCCCGGGTAACCCGAGTGGCGGTAGTACACCTTGTCGTTGGCCTTGTTGCCGGTGACGCGGAGCTTTTCCGCATTCACCACGACGATGAAATCGCCAGTATCGACGTGAGGCGTGTAGATGGCCTTGTGCTTGCCGCGCAAACGGAGTGCCACTTCGCTGGCAACACGTCCGAGCACCTTGTCGGTGGCGTCAATCACAAACCATTCATGCTTCACCTCGGCCGGCTTGGCGCTGAAGGTCTTCATGAGGGTCTTTCGGTTTTGGCCGTGCTCGGCATGATTGGCCGAGCACGCGCCTGATCGCGGCTGTTCAGCCGGGTGGGCACCTTCGGTACCGCTTGTATAAAACTGCGGCCTCTCAGGCAAATCGCCACGGCTCCCCCGCCGCTGACGGGAAAGCTTGTAAGTATAGCCGAACACTGCAGACGCGCCGACTGCGGCACCGCCGCGTGCGCCGGCAGCACGGCCAGCGAGTAATACGTCATGTGCCGGGCCCCGGCTTCGGGGATCGGGCAGGCCGCGGCAACGGTTAACATCCGACCAATTGCAACCAAATGTCGCCCTCAGCAACTGTGCCAGGGTGGTATTCAATCTGGCCCTGTCATGGAACCTCTGCTGCCGTGGATCGTTGCGCTGGTCTTGCTGCTGGTAGCGCTGGTCGGCGCCGTGGCTTGGCGCCTCACCCGCGAGCGCAAACCGCAGGTCAAGCCCTTGCCGACCGAATGGTCACTGGCACCGCGACCGGTATTCTCGACCGACGAGCGCCGGGTCTATCGCCAATTGCGCGAAGCGCTGCCGCACCACATCGTGCTGTCCAAGCTGCCGCTGGTTCGTTTTTGCCAGCCCAACGACCCGCAGGATGTGCGCTTCTGGTATGAACTGCTCGGCTCGATCCACGTGACCTTTGCGATCTGCAGCGCCAACGGCCGCGTGCTGGCAGCGATCGACCTCGATACCGACCGCGGCAATTCGCGCCGTGTGCTGCAAATTAAGCAATCGGTGCTTGGTGCCTGCCGCGTACGCTACCTGCGTTGTCCGGTCGATCACCTGCCCTCGGTGGCCGAGCTGCAATTGCTGGTGCCGCAAAGCGCGGCGTCGTCGCGCGGGCCGCAGCCCGCGCCGAGCCGGCCGCGCTCACGCGACGATGCTGCGCGCGAAGGCTCGTCGCGCCGGCGCGAACGCAATGCGCTGTGGCAGGACTCGAGCTTCTTCCAGGACTCGTTCTTCGCCCCCGACAACCGCCTCGACGCCAGCCTGACCGGCGAGTTCCCGGTCTCGCGCCAGGATGGCGGCGCGCCCGCGCAAGCCTCGACCTACGGCGACAACGCACCCGACGACCTGTCGGGTGTGGTGGTCGAATCGGAGCCACGCTACCCCAGCACCGGTACGCATCACTGAATGCGGCCCGCGGCCTGCGCGCTTAGGATGCGCGCATGACTGCCGCAGCAAGTTCGCACAGCCCGCTGCCGGGTTATGCCGGCCTCGACCCCGACTGCGTGCTGCGCACCCTCGACGCACTGGGCCTGCGCGGTGACGGCCGGCTGCTGCAGCTCAACTCCTACGAGAACCGCGTCTTCCAGGTCTTCCTGGAAGACGGCGGCGTTGTGGTGGCCAAGTTTTACCGGCCGTCGCGCTGGAGCGATGCGCAAATCCTCGAGGAGCATGCCTTCGCGTGCGAGTTGGCGGCCGAGGACGTGCCGGTGGTGGCGCCCCGTATTCTGCCGGCAGCGCCAGGTATCGAACTGCTCGGCACTCCCCCGACGCTGGCCCGCTGGCACGACGGCGCCGGCAATCACCGCGTCGCCGTCAGCGACCGCCACGCCGGACGCGCACCCGAGCTCGAGGATCCGGCAGTGCTGCAATGGCTTGGGCGATTCCTCGGCCGCTTGCACATCGTCGGCGCACGGCGACCCTTCGCGCAGCGGCGCTCGATCGATGCAGCCACCTTCGGCCATGCTGCGCGGCAACGCCTGCTCGACGGCGGTTTCGTTCCCGACAGCGAGTGCACCGTGTGGAGCGGCTGGTGTGATGCGGCGCTCGACCGTGTTGACCGGGCGTTTTCCTCGCACATCGACGTGCCTCGCTTGCGCCTGCACGGCGACTTCCACCCCGGTAACATCATGTGGCGCGATGCTGGCCCGCATGTGGTCGATCTCGACGACGCCTGCAGCGGCCCGGCGGTGCAGGATTTGTGGATGCTGCTGTCGGGCGATGCCGTGGCGATGCGCGCTCAGCTGGCGCAGATCCTCGCTGGCTACCGCGTATTCCGCCCTTTCGACGAGCGCGAACTGGCGCTGATCGAGCCGCTACGCACGTTGCGCATGATCCACCACAGCGCCTGGATCGCCGAGCGCTGGACCGACCCAGCCTTCCCGGCCGCCTTCCCCTGGTTCGGCAGCGCGGCCTACTGGTCGCAGCAGGCCACGCAGTTGCGCGAGCAGGTCCAGGCAATGGACGAGCCGCCTCTTCTCAGCTAGGGTCAAGCCGTCAGCAGGCGCGTCACCCGCTGCACATGCTCGGCCGGGTTGTCGAGCTGGCCGCCTTCGACCAACCAAGCCTGGTCGAACAGCAGGTGCGCAAGATCCTCGAAATGCGCCTCGTCGCGCTCGAGCCGCTTGACCAATGCATGCTCGGCATTGACCTCCAGGATCGGCAGCGCCTTCGGCGCCTGCTGCCCGGCCTGCTTCAACAGCCGCGCCAGGTGCGCGCTCATGTCGCCTTCTTCGACGACGATGCAGGCTGATGAATCGACCAGCCGCGTCGTCACGCGCACGTCCTTGGCACGCTCCTTCAGGGCGGCCTTCAACTTTTCCTGCACCGGCGCGAAGGCCGTTGCGGCGGCCTCGGCTTCTTTCTTCTCGGCCTCGTCCTGCAGCTGGCCCAGATCGACGCTGCCCTTGGCCACGCTTTGCAGCGAGTGGCCTTCGAACTCGTACAGGTGCGACAGCATCCACTCATCCACACGGTCGGTGAGCAACAGCACCTCGATGTCCTTCTTGCGGAAGATCTCGAGCTGCGGGCTGGCCTTGGCCGCCGTCAACGTATCGGCGGTGATGTAGTAGATCGAATCCTGGCCCTCTTTCAGGCGCGCCACATAGTCGGCCAGCGACACGCCTTCGTCGGCCTGGGTCGAAGCGAATCGCAGCAGCTTGGCCAGGCGCTCCTGGTTGGCGTGATCCTCGCCGAAGCCTTCCTTGAGCACCGGGCCAAAGTCTTTCCAGAATGCGGCGTACTTGTCCTTCTGGTTCTCTGCGAGGTCTTCCAACATCGACAGCACACGCTTGGTCGAACCCTCGCGGATGCCCTTCACATCGCGACTTTCCTGCAGCAACTCGCGGCTGACGTTGAGCGGCAGGTCGGCACTGTCGATCACACCCTTGACGAAACGCAGATAGACCGGCATCAGCGCCTCGGCGTCATCCATGATGAAGACGCGCTTGACGTACAGCTTCACGCCGCTGCGCTTGTCGCGGTTCCATAGATCGAAGGGCGCTTTCGCGGGGATGTAGAGCAGCTGCGTGTACTCGCTGCGGCCCTCGACCCGGTTGTGGGTGTAGGCCAGCGGCGCATCGCTATCGAAGGAGATTTGCTTGTAGAACTCCTGGTACTGCGCGTCGGTAATGTCGCTCTTGGCGCGCGTCCACAGCGCCGCGGCCTTGTTGACGGTTTCCCATTCGTCTTTCAACACCGTCTCGGCTTTCTCGGCGATCCACTCTTCCTTCTTCATCAGAATCGGCAGCGAGATGTGGTCCGAGTATTTGCTGATGATGGACTTGAGTTTCCAGGTCTTCAGAAAATCCTCTTCCCCCTCGCGCAAGTGCAGTGTGACGTCGGTGCCGCGCTCGGCGCGGGTGATCGTTTCGACCTCGAACTGGCCCGAACCGTCGCTCGTCCAGCGCACGGCCTCTTCAGGTTTCTGCCCGGCCCGGCGCGACTCGACGGTGATGCGGTCAGCGACGATGAAGCCCGAATAGAAGCCGACACCGAACTGGCCGATCAGGTTGGCATCCTTTTTCTGCTCGCCCTCGAGCTGGGCCATGAATTCGCGCGTGCCGCTTTTGGCGATCGTGCCCAGGTGCGCCACCGCCTCTTCGGCGCTCATGCCGATGCCGTTGTCGCGGATGGTCACGGTCTTGGCCGTGGCGTCGAAGCTGACATGCACTTTCAACTCCGGCGTGTTTTCGTACAGCGCGGCGTTGTCAAGGGCCTCGAAACGCAGCTTGTCGCAGGCGTCCGACGCGTTGGACACCAGTTCGCGCAGGAAGATTTCCTTGTTCGAGTACAGCGAATGGGTCACCAGGTGCAGGATCTGCTGCACTTCGGCCTGGAAGGCAAGGGTCTGTTTTTGGCTCATGGTCGGGTTTGAAAAGGGCGGTTGGAATGCGGTCTGCGAGCAACAAATGGGGGCGGCGCGCGGCGTCTCAAGGGCCGCTCGCGGCCAGGGTCCAATCCAGCCCAGCGCGCACCGTGGCCGGCGTCAACAAGCACGGCATTGCCGGCAATCTTGCGCCCCGACTGGCGCTGGCCTGAGCAACCAGGCCCATCTTGTTCTTCTCAACCACCGCTTCGACGAGCGAGACAAGGGTATCGAAGGCATGGCGACTGCGCAGCGTGACAGTGCCGGGCGCCGGGATGTCTTCGGCAAAGACCGCTGCAGCCGATAGCAAAGCGCCCACCGACACCAGCCGCCTGAGCAACGCAAAGCGACCGCATGACATGGTGAATCTCCCCGGCGCCTGACAACCCGCTGCGGGCGCGTAACCGGGCGTGCCGGAAAGGCCCGGCCTACTGGGTCAGCAGCGCCTTGAACTTGGCATCCGCCTGCTGGATGTACCCGGCGGGATCCTTCAGCCAGGTGGCCTGCACGTCGGCGTTGTAGTTCAGGTAGAGCTTGCCGTCGCGCACGGTGAACTTGTCGGGCTCGATGCTGACCAGGTTGTCCTGTGCCACGCCGTAGGCGCAGTAGCCACCGTATTGCGGCGCGTACTTTTCAGGGTTCGACTTGAACAAATCGAGGTTACCCTGCGACGAGAACTTCCACTTCGCACCCTTCCAGTCGGTGGCGAAGCGGTCCTGCCCCTTGACCGGCTTGCCCGCGGTGAAATAGGCCACCGGGTCGTAGCCCAGGATGGCGCTGTCGCTGCGACCACCGAAGACACCCGTCTTGAGCGTGTTGATCGGCGGCGCGGCCAGCGCGCTCACACAGGCGAACAACAGGCCCGCGGCGGCCAGCGCGAACAGGGCACGTCGTTTCAGACCGAGGGCAGCATGACAGGGCATGACAGAACTCCTTTGTATCCAGCGGATCGAGAGTCGAGCGCGCGCCTCGACGGCCACGCATTCAACGGGCCGGCACTTCGACCGTGAACTGATAGCCGTTGCCGCCGATCAGTTCCACCGTCGGCCGGTACAAGCCCGGCAGGCTGCCGGCCTTGAACTGGATCGCCAGCAGGCCGGGGTTGGGCTTGCCGCCGCCGGCCGCGGGCGGGAACGCGGCGTGGCGCAAGATCTCGCCTGACAGCACCGGCTTGCCGTCGGCGCCGAGCGGGCTGGTGGCGGCCTGGCCGATGGCGCCCTGCGGCGCGGCGCCGACGATGCCGCCCACCACCTTGTCGACGCTGGGATCGAGCAGCTTGTCGCCATTGCTGTCCTGCACCAGCAAGCCGCCGGTGTATTTCGGGAAACGCGCCAGGTCGCGCGGCGCAATCCCCACGCCGTTGAGCGCCGCCCCCTGCGCGCCCCACAGCAGCAGGCCCAGTGCGTGCGGCGCTACCTTCCCCGCAGCGGTTTTCTGGAAGTCGCCATTGGTGCCTGGAGGCAGGTGGAAATTGGTCGGCGCCAGCCGTGCCGATGGCGCATCGTCGAGCACCTTGAGTTGCCCCTGCCAACGGGCCAGGGCCTTGCCGTCGGCCGCCGTCTGCATCACCGACACCGGGTAGTCGCCGGGCATCGGGTTCAGGAAGCTGCGCCCGCGCAGGTGGATCACCTTAATACCGGGTGCGTTGGCGCCATCGGTGCCGACGTCTTGCGTTGCGCTCACCGTGATGGCGTTGTCCTTCGCGTCGTAGCCGATGCGGTACTGCCCGGCCAGGCGCACGCTGCCCTGCGGCCAGCCCTTGGTCAGGACCAGGTTCGCATCGGTATCGGCACTGATCGCCACCGCGGCATTGCGCTTGAAGGCCACGGGCATGGCCAGGCGCAGTGACTCACCGGCGCGCAACGCGAGGCCGGGCGTGGCCGGATTCGCCTCGGGCACCAGCACGAAGACATAGTCGGTGGCCTGCGCCGCCACATGCCCGTCGAAGCTGATCGGCGCCGGCGCCGTCATCAAGGGGCACGGCGTTGGCGCAGGCGCGGTGGCGCAGGCCGCCAGCGTTGCGGCGACGGCGGCAAGAACGAGTGCGGTTCTGGTGGACATGGAGGAGGTTTCCTTTGCGGTTGAAGCAGCGCCACGGTCTCGTTGACGCCAGGCGGATGAAGAAAAAATGGATCAGAGGCCGACGCTGAGATTGACCCAGGCATCGGGCAGCCACTCGAGCACGCGCGCCTCGACCCATTTGTCGGCGCCGGTGAGGATGGCAACGCCCATCGCGGCAAGCAGCAAGGCGAAGGCGTGGCGCACATGCTCGATGCGGGCCATCACCCAATCGCGCGCGCGCACGAAGCCGCTGCGCGATGCGTAGGCCACGGCCACCAGCGGGATCGCGGCACCGAGCACGACGCCGCCGCGGGCGACCCCGCCTTCGCTGGCCACCAGGGTCAGCGCCGAGCCGAGCAAGGGGCCCGAACACGGGCTCCAGACCAGGCCCAGCACGCCGCCCAGCAGCAGCGCACTGAACATCGAGCCGCCGTTGAGGCGGGTCGAAGCGGTGTTCGCGGTATTGGCGATCGGCAGCATCCAGGCACTGAAGCGCGCGCCCAGCGCAGGCACCAGCATCACCAGCGCGAACGCAATCAGCATGGCCGCGCCGGCCGTGCGCACGCTGTCGCCGTCGATGCCCAACGCGGGGCCGAGTGCGCCCAGCAGCATGCCGATGGCAGCGAACGAAGTCGTCATGCCCAAGCCCATCGCCAGCGGCGCGAGGCGGCTGCGCTGCATCGCGCCGCCCACCACCAGCGGCAGCAGCGGCAAGACGCAAGGCGATAGCGTGGTCAGGCTCCCCGCGGCGAGGCTGAGCCCGAGTTGCGGCAAAGACAGGGCCAAGGTCATCGCGAACTGCTGGCTCAGATCGCCGACTTCAGCGCAGCGCGAATACCCGTGTCGCTGGTATCGCCGACCAGGCGCGCCGCCTCCTTCTGGCCGCGCAACACGATCAGGGTGGATTGGGCGTTGACCTTGAACTGGCGTTTCAGTGCCTTCTCGGTGTCGTAGTTGGCCACCAGCACGGTCAGGTCCAGGCCCGGCTCTGCTTTCAGGGTCTGCAGCACCTTCTCCTGGGCGCGGCAGGTCGGGCACCAGTCGGCGTGGAAGTGCAAGGCAACGGGCTGGTTGGCCTTTTGCGCTTGCGCCAGGGCCTGCGCCGAATAGGGCTTGATCTCGAGCGCGTGGGCCAGGGTGCCGCTGGCAATGAAAACGGCAGCGACGATCGATCGGGTCAGGGGGGTCATGGGATTTCCTCGGGTGGCCGCAAAGGCCGCTGATGCAATGTCGGGCGGAGTCGGCCGTTGGTTACACGCCGCGCCGGCGCGCTTCGGACTCCAGGGCGTCCAGGTCGGCGGCCCAGTCGATCCGCGCCTGGCTCAACAGCTCGAGGCGGTGGTCGCCGAGCGCCTGCGTCAGATCGGCGCGGCGGGCCAGGCGCCGGTCTCGCCGCACCAGCAGGTCGGCGATCAATGGCTGGTAAAGCCGCACGAAGCCGCTCAGCCAGCGGCACGAATGCGCATGGCCTTCAACGCCGATCAGCTCGAAGCGTTCGACGAAGGACAGCGTGGTCGCGGCGTCGAACCAGTGGCCATCGGTAACCCACCGGTTGACGGTAAACAACGCCACCGGCAGGCCGCGCGCATCGAGCGAGATCGCGAACAGGTGCGTCGGTGCGGTGCGCGTCCAGCGCGCGCGGCCCTCTCTCAGATAGCGGCGCCGGCCTGATGCGCTGGCGTGCCAGAACAGGTGCAGATGGCCATGTTCGCGGGCGCCATCGCGATGCGCGTGGTAGTAGAACTGCGAACCGCGCCGCCGGTCGATCACTTCATCCGGCGGGTAGTGATCGAACTCGAGCACCTCGCGGCCTTCGATCCAGCTCTGCAGCAAGGATCCCGATGCCGCCGTGGCATCGGCGAACGCCGACACGCTGTCGCGCGCGGCCCGCAAGGCCGCGGCGAGACGTGCATCTGGAGCATGGCGCCATTGGCGCCGCAGTGATGGGGACGAGCTCACGCCGGGGATTTCGACACGGCGTGCACAGCGACTCTGCACACGCCGTGTCGAGAAGCAACTACTTCTTTGCCGCGCAGCCACCGCTCTTGGCGGCACATTTCGGCGCGCACTTGGCACCGCACTTGGCTTTGGCGCCACTGGCCGCGCAGGCCGCGGGCTTGGCCTTGCAGGCACCGCATTTGGCTGCGGTCTGCTTGGGGCCGCATTTGCTGGGCGCGCAGGCGGCCATGACGTTGCCGCTCAGGGCCGCGGCGGTCACGATCGCCGAGGCCAGGGTCTGGGAAAGGGTCGAAGCAAGCTGGTTCATCAAAGTCTCCTGGAAACACCAAGGTCAGTGGGTTGAGATACGCCACCGAGCCATCGGCACCGGGGCGGGCATGCTCGGATCGCGCTGGCGCGATCCTTTGCATTGGGGTGGGCGTTGCATATCGATGGCAGCGCGCGAAAACCTGCGAGGACTTGACGCACGCTACCGGTCCGAAGCGGAGCGGCCGGCCAGCCAGTGGTCGATCGACGGCACGCCGGGGCCGCGGGCCATCAGGTACAGCAGCAGCGCAGCCCAGGTGCCGTGGGTGGCGTAGGCGCCCGGGTAAACGAGCAGCTGGATCACCGCCGTCATACCCAGCAGTGCCAGCGCCGAGAAGCGCGTCGCCAGGCCCAGCAGGATCAGCAGCGGCAGCACATGCTCGGCCAGGGCCGCCATCGGCGCGGCGAGCGCGGGCGCGATGAAGGGCAGTTTGTATTCGTCCTGGAACAACGCCAGCGCCGACTCCGACAGGCGCGGCCAACCGAGCTTGAATTCGCCGGTGACGAAGTTGATCGCCAGACCTTCGATCTTGGTCTGCCCGGAGTTCCAGAATACCGCCGCGATCGAGAAGCGGGCCAGCAGCGCGACCGGCGAATGGGGGATGCGCTCGAACAGGCCGATAGCCCGGCGCAGCAGTCGCGCGATCGACGCGGTCGTGATCATGAGGCCAGTCTCCGGGGCAGGTGAATCGATGTCAGCGCGCCATGGCCGAGCAGCAGCGTGAGCGTGGACGACAGATCGAACGCATCGGATGCGAGGCTCGCGCTCGACGCCGCACCGCCGAGCGCAACGCCGCGCCGGATCGCGGCAACGAATGCGGCGCCGCCCGCAGGCAGCCTGAGCACGAGCACATCGAGCTCAGCCCGCAGCACCAGCGCGGCCTCGGGTTCATGGGCTTCGATGGCGCCGATCTCGCCGTCGCCCTGGTGCATCGCCCAGATCGTCACCACGGGGTGCGGCGAATCGAGCACCGAGGCCGACGGGTGCAGTGCGAGGCGCAACTCGCCGATGCGCTCGCCGCTGGCCAGGGCCGTGGCGACGACCGCGCTGGCCACCGGTTCGGCATCGGCCGCGTGGTAAGCCCGCACGCGTGCGGCCTCCAGCCTGGCCACGTCGGCCAGGTAGGGCAGCGACGCGGCCGGCGCGAAGGCCTCGATGAAGGCCGGAAAACCTTCGCCGTAACTGGCCAGCACAGGCGAGCGCGGCGGTTGCCGACGCACGAATACCGCGGCCATGGCGCGAAAAAACTCGACACCCACCAAGGCCTGCACAACCGGAAAGGTCTCGGCCAGCGCATCGATCAGCGAACTGACGACGTTGTTGCGATAGACCGCCAGGCGCGCTGACGGGTCCGATCGGTTCCAGGCCACCAGACCGGTCGGGCAAGGCAGCGCCGGGTCGAGCAAGGCGGCCGCGAAGGCGGCCCGACTGCAGGCTCCCGCCGCCGTCACGAGTTGACCCAGTCGTTATCGCAGCGCCTCGGCTGCACCGTCGCGGCCATGATGTCTTCGGCGCGCCGCGCCTCGGCCACCAGCGTGTCGAGCGACGGCACGTCGTTGTCGCGTTCGAGCAGGGTCGGCACCGCGCCGAGCTGCGCGACTACTGCGGCATACAGGCGCCACACGGCTTCGTCCACGGGCGCCCCATGGCTGTCGATCAGCAAGGGTGCGCCGGCCGCGTCGGTGTCGCTTGCGAACCCGGCCAGGTGGATCTGACCCACGGCGTCCAGCGGCAGCGCATCGATGTAGGCCGGCGCGTCGCGCTGGTGGTTGGTGCAGGACACATGGACGTTGTTGACGTCCAGCAGCAGCCCGCAGCCGGTGCGCTGCAACACCTTGCTCAGGAACTGCGTCTCGCTCATCGTCGAGGCCGCGAACTCGACGTAGGTGGCCGGGTTTTCGAGCAGCATGCGGCGCTTGAGCCGCTGCTGCACGCGCTCGACGTGCTCGCACACGCGCGCCAGCGTGGCCCGGTCATAGGGCAGCGGCAGCAGGTCGTTGAAGAAAACGCCGCCGTGACCGGACCACGCCAGATGCTCCGAAAACGCGGCCGGCTGGTAACGCTCGATCAGCCCGGCCAGCCGCGCCAGATGGGCTTCGTCGAGGGCACCCTCGGCGCCGATCGACAACCCCACACCGTGCAGCGACAGCGGGTACAGATCGCCAATGCGCCCGAGAAAGTGGTGGAAGGGCCCGCCATCGACCATGTAGTTCTCGGCATGCACCTCGAAGAAGCCGATGTCCGGGCGCGTGTCGAGCACGTCGCGGAAATGCCGGGGCTTGAGGCCCACGCCGGCCCGGGCCGGCAAGCCGCCCGCCAGGCCGGACGACGGCCCGCCAAGCAGCGCGGCGGGCCTGGCGCGGCTGTCGCTCACACGCGGCGCTGGCATGGCGGGTCGGCGTCGGGATTTTCGCGAGCGGCTCGATCAGGCCTTCTTTTCCTTGAATTCCTTGGCCTGGCCGAAGCCGGTGGGCGAGGTCTTGGAAGCGGTCTTCTCGCAGGTGCCCTTGGCCACGAACGACCACGAGTTGCCCTGGTAATCGACCTTGGAGGTTCCGGCGCAAGTGGTTCCGGCGCCGGCGGCACAGTCGTTCTTGCCCTTGAGGGCCACGCCGAAGCATTTTTCCTTGTCGGCCGGCTGGGCGGCCGCGGGCATGGCGGCAAAGGCGGCGCCGAGCGCGAGCGCAAGAGCGGCAGCAGGCAGGTTGGTGATGGTTTGAGTCATGCAAATCTCCATGAAGTGACAAAGCTTGGGATAAGCGGGCGGCCTGGGCCGCAAGGGGGTTGAGCGCACGACTTACCAGAAAATTCCGGGCAGCCGTGCAGCTTGCAGCTTAGACGCGCCAGCGGGTGCAGTCCTTACAGTGGACCGGCGGGCCTGCTGGCGGCCACTGTGTTACAGGAACCGGGCGATCAGCGCAGCCAGGCGAACCCGCACCGCCTCGGTCATCGCAGCCGGCGGCGTGACCAGCGCGGCCGCCAAGGCGCCGTGTGCCGCAGACACCGGCCAGCGCGACGCAATGCGACGCACCGCATACGCCAGCAGGGTCTGGGCCCGCTGCGCGTTGCCTTGCAGGTTGGCCATGGCCATCGCGGCGGTGACACAGGCCTGCTGCGGGTGCCAGCAGTCCCAGTCGGTGGCCAGGGCCAGGGTGGCATAGGCGATTTCGGCTTCGCGCGCCAGCCGGGCCTCGGGCATATTCGTCATGCCGATGACCGCTGCGCCGAGGCTGCGGTACCAGTGCGATTCGGCGCGGGTGGAGAACGCCGGACCCTCGATACAGACATAGCTGCCTTGCCGATGCAGCCGAATGTCGGCGAAGCCCGCGTCGGCAAAGGACTCGGCCAGCACGCCGCGCAGCACGCCGCACACCGGGTCGGCCAGCGAAACATGCGCCACCGCGCCGTCGCCGAAGAAGCTGCCCTCGCGCTGGTGCGTGAAATCGATGAACTGGTCCGGCAGCACCATGTCCAGCGGCGCAATGTCCTCGCGCATCGAACCCACCGCCGACACCGACAGCAGGTACTGCACGCCCAGGGCCTTCATGGCGTAAATATTGGCCCGAAACGGAATCTGGCCCGGGATCAGCGCGTGGCTGCGGCCGTGGCGGGCCAGGAAGGCCACGTCGATGCCGTTCAGCCGGCCCAGCAACAAGGCATCCGACGGGGCGCCGAACGGCGTCTGGATCGCCTGTTCGCGCACCTCGGTCAGGCCCTCCATGCGGTACAGGCCGCTGCCGCCGATGATGCCGATGCGAATGGCTTGCATGCCTTGCTCCGATTCGTCAAGCCGTACCGGGACGGACCGGCCGGGCGTTCCTTACAGCCTCGAGGGCCGGCCACGATTTTGTAAGAAACGGGCCCTGCCTGCGTCTATTGCAACATGGATGGCAAATTGCCACTCACGCCCGCATGCGGTACACAGCCACCATGAACCACAACCGCCTTCGGGTCCGGGCATGAAACCGCCGGGCCGCCCCAAGGGCGAATTCCGGAGTGCGCAGCACGAAGGTACTCTGATGAAACCGGCCCTGTGCATCGTCGTCCCGGTGCTCGATGAAGCCCAGACCCTGGTCGAGTGCCTGCAAAACCTCCAGCCCTTTCGGCGGCGCGGCGCGCGCGTGGTCGTGGTCGATGGCGGCAGCGTGGACGACACGCTGGCGATCGCCCGCGGGCACGCCGATCTGGCCCTGCTCGCGCCGCGCGGGCGGGCGGCGCAAATGAATGCGGGCGCGGCGGCCTGCCCGGCCGAGGTGTTGCTGTTCCTGCACGCCGATACGCGCCTGCCCGAAAACGCCGACGCGCTGGTGCGTCGCGCCACCCTGGGGCCTGCGGCCTGGGGGCGCTTCGACTTGCGCTTCGCCAGCGATCGGCCCCTGCTGCGATGCGTCGGCGCGATGATGAACCGGCGCTCGCGATGGACCGGGATCGCCACCGGCGACCAGGCGATATTCGTGCGCCAGGACCGGTTCACCCAGGTCGGCGGCTTCCCCGACATCCCCCTGATGGAGGACATCGCGCTGTCGCGCCGACTGAAAGCGCTCGGCCCGCCGGCCTGCCTGCGCGCGCGCGTCACGACCTCCGCGCGCCGCTGGCAGCGGCACGGGGTGTGGCGCACGATCCTGCTGATGTGGCGCCTGCGTGCCGCCTACTTCTTCGGCGCCAATCCGGCGCAACTGGCCCTTCGCTATGGCTACCGCCCCAGACAACCCTGACAACGCGCTGCGCGGCGTGCAGATCGCGGTACTGGCCAAGGCCCCGATCGCCGGCCTGGTCAAGACGCGCCTGATCCCGGCGCTCGGCGCGCGCGGCGCGGCGCGCCTGCAGCGCGCGCTGACGCGCGGCGCGCTGCGCTGCGCGCTGGAAGCGCAGCTCGGGCCGGTCACGCTGTGGTGCGCGCCGCGAGCCGACCATGGTTTCTTCAGAGCCCTGCGCCGGACCACCGGTGTGCGCTGCCTGGTTCAATCCAGCGGCGATCTGGGCCAGCGCATGCACACCGCGTTTCGCCTGCATTGCTTGGACGGGCCCGTGCTGCTCATCGGCACCGATTGCCCGGCGCTGCGCCCGGCCCACCTGCATGCCGCAGCCCGCGCGCTCGTCGATGGGGACGACGCCGTGTTCTATCCAGCCGACGATGGCGGCTACGTGCTGGTGGGGCTGCGCCGGCCACAACCGGCGCTGTTCAGCGCCATGCCCTGGAGCACCCCCGAAGTGATGTCCGTCACGCGCGCTCGCGCGCGGGCAGCCGGTTTGCGCTGGCGGGAAATGGAGCGCCTCTGGGACGTGGACCGGCCCGCCGACCTGGTCCGCCTGCAGACCCTGAGCGCAGGAGATGACATGCAGCGCTTGCAAGTCACTGTCCCTTAGCGGTCCAACGCGTGCTCAATCCAGCGTCACTTCGCCATGCACCGCGCCGGCCCGGTCGGCCTGTGCGCTCAGGCCCACGCGCGTGCCCTTGGGCGCGCGCACGACCCACTCGGCGAAGGCGCGGTCGGCGGTGATATCGCGGTTGGGCAGGAAGGCGAGTTGGCTGGTCTTGGGGGCGTGGCCTTCGAGCTGCGGGCCTTCGACGCGGTGCTTGCCGTTGACCAGTGAGACCTCGGGGCTTTCGGGCAGGTGGATTTCGAACATCACGCCGCGCACGGTCTTGCGATCGAGCGCGCGCTGGGTGATATAGGCCGGCAGCCAGCCGCTGTTGGCGACCGCGAAGCGGATGCGCCAGGTATCGGGGCCGAGCGCGCGGACTTCGGTGCGCAGCATCTCCAGCTTGGGCAGCGAGAGGGCGATCTGCGTCAGCCAGGCCGGGAAGCGCGCGGCCTCGCGCTCGCGCAAATGCGGTGGCGGGTTGCGCCAGAAATTCATCTTGTCCCAGCCGCCGATCTCCACCGGGCCGAGCTGCGGGTGCATGAAGGGCTGCCAGGCCACATAGGCCTGGCCGGCGCATTGCTCGTCGCTCCATTTCAGGAGCTTCAGGTCGTCTTCGACCGGATGGTCGCGGTACCAGTGGATCCAGTCGTAATCGGTGATCCCGGCTTCCTTGTTCGGCGCCCACAGCTCGACGGTCCAGAACAGCGCGCCGAGGTGCTCATAGATCCAGTCCTGCGTGCCGGTGATGATTTCCTTGGGGTGGTATTTGAATTCGTGAAAGATGCTGATGGCCGGGTAGCCGCTCAACTTTTCGCCGATCTCCGAGAAGCGCTTGAAGGTCCACAGATCCTCCGGGACCATATCGTCGTCGCTCTGCGTGCCCATCGGGCGCAGGATCACGCCGCTGTGGGTATGGAAGCTCACCGCAGCGCCGATATTCGGGTGGCCGGTGACGAACTCGACCATCGCCCGCACCTCGGGCTCGCTGGTCGGGTAGGGGCCGGCGCCGGCCTGCTCGAACTCCTGCCGCCAATGGGTCGGGAAATTGCGGTTCAGATCCAGGCCCTCGCGGTCCTTGTTGACCTTGACGGTGAGGCCATCCCAGTTGGTCAGCGTGCCTTCGGGCAGCAGGCGGTAATAGCTGCCGCCGAATTCGCCCGGCTCGCGCGCGACCATCAGGCGCGGCTCGGTGGGGTGAACTTTGTAGCCGCCGTGCGGGTCGCGGATGCGCATTGAGAGCATGCGCCCGTCGCCATCGATATCTTCGATCGTCAGGCCCTCGACGGCTTCTTCGTCGAACGGGTAGCGGCGCGTCGATGAGCGGATATGCCGCGGCCGATCGGCCAGGGCCAGCTCGGCGCCGTCGGGGTTCAGGCGCGAGCACAGATAGACGCAGCGCGTATCGAGCAGCTGCGTGATCTCCATATCGATGCCGTAGCCGCTGGCCAATTGGTGCAGGTAGTACAGGCAGGCGGTGCTGGCGCTGAGCTCGGCGGCGTGGATATTGCCATCGACCCAGAAGGCCGGCTTGTCGGTATCGGCGCCGGTGGCGCTGTTGGTGACGGCCACCACCCAGATTTCGCGGCCCTCGAAGCTCTTGCCCAGCGAGCGCACGCTGATCAACGTGGGCAGCGCATCGGCGTAATCGAACAGCAGGCGCGTCAGCTCGCCATGGCGGTAGAAGGTGTCGAAACGGGGGACGGGCAGTTCGCGGAGTTCGGCCATGTGTCCGATTGTGCCGAGGTGCGGCGCGGGCGCTATCCGGGCAATCGGGGGGGCGGCGCCTTGGCGCGTTTGCGGTGCCCTTTTCGTCGTCAACAGGCGCTTGCGCGCCCATCGACGAAGACGCGCAATTCACCCGGCGCGAAGCGGGCCCAGGCCTCGTCGCGCGTCATCGGCTCGGTGGCGACGACGGCCACGCGGTCTTGCGGCGTGGTGGCCGCGGCCAGATCGATGCTGATGTCATCGTCGGCCAGGGTGGCGGCGCAGAACGGGTGCGCGCGTTCGACCCAGGCCAGCGCAGTGCTGCAATGCGCCCACAGCGCCTGGCCGTTGGACAGCAACAGGTTGAAGTTGCCGTGCGCGGCGATCGCGGGCACCAGCTCGCGCAGGGTGTGGGTCAGCTCGGCGACCGTCGGCACGCTGGCGTGGGCCTTGGCCATCTCCTGCATCAACCAGCAGAAGGCGCGCTCGCTGTCGGTATCGCCGACCGGGCGAAAGGCCGCGTGCAGGCGCGGCTGGAAATGCTTCAGGTCGCCGTTGTGGGCGAAGACCCAGTAGCGGCCCCAGAGTTCGCGCACGAAGGGGTGGGTATTCTCGAGCGCCACCCGGCCTTGCGTGGCCTTGCGGATATGGGCGATGACGTTGTCGCTCTTGATCGGGTAGCGCCTGACCAGCTCGGCCACCGGCGAGATGCGCGCGCTGTGGTGGTCGACGAAATAGCGCAGGCCGCGGTCTTCGAAGAAGGCGATGCCGAAACCGTCCTTGTGTTCGCTGGCGCGCTGGGCCAGGCCGGCAAAGCTGAAGCACACGTCAGTCGGCGTATTGGCATTCATGCCGAGGAGCTGGCACATCGCCCTGTACCGCCGCTACGGCAAGGGGACGAAGAGGCGCACGATGCCGCGCAGCGAGACCAGGTTGCCCGGGTTGCCCTGTTCTTCGAGCACCGCGCTCATGCGGCGCAGGATGCGCGGGCTCTTGCGCGCGCGCCAGATCAGCAGGTCGGCCAGCCAGGGGTGGTCGTTGACGCTGTTGGCGCGCTCGTACAGATCGAAGCGCGGCTTCAGGGCCAGCAGCGCGGCCTCGTAGCGCGCGCGGACCTGGCCGTCGGTGTGCAGGGTATCGCGGCCCTCGGCGATGGTTTCGGCGGCCAGGATGCCGGTCTCCAGCGCCTTGCCGATGCCCTCGCCGGTGAAGGCATAGGTGGCCCCGGCGGCTTCGCCGGTGACCAAGAGGCCGGGTCGCGAATAGCGCGCGCCTTCGAGCGAGCAGCGCAACGGCGCGCCCTTGAGCGGGCCGATGCGCTCGCCGGTGCGGATCAATTCGGATGCCGGCGCATAGACCGCGCAGAAGTTGTCGAACATCCGGCGCAGGTTGGCTTCGGCCATCACCTCGCGGCCATCCTTGCCCGCGGCGTGGCTGTGCGCCAGGCCGACGCCGATATTGAAAACGCCGTTGGGGCAGGGAAAGATCCAGCCATAGCCCTTGGACAATTGCTTGTGCCACAGGACTTCGAGCGCGGTGATGCGTCCGACCATGGCCGCATTGCGCACATAGCCGCGCAAGGCCACGCCGCTGGGGGTGCGGCGCTCGCACATCTCGGCCGCGATCAGCGCCTGCGGCACCGCGCCGGTGGCCAGCACCACCCAGTTCGCATGCACGTCGCGCAATTCGTCGCCGCATTTCAGGCGCGCGCCATAGACGCGCTGGCCGTCGAAGAGCGGCGCCTCGAAGCGCGCCGGGGCCAGCCACTGGGCGCCGGCCGCCAGCGCCGAGCGGCGCAGGATGTCGTCCAGTTCGGCGCGCGGCAGCACCGCGACGCGGCCCGGCACATCGATGCGACCGCCGCGTGGCGCGATGCAGGCGACATGCGAAGCATGCTGCGCGGCGCGCATGACCTCCTGATAAACCCCGAGGCGGCCGAAGGCGGTGTGCGCGTCGGGGATCAGGCCATCGCCGCAGACCTTGTCGCGCGGGAATTCGGACTGGTCGGCCAGCACCACCTTGAAGCTCGCGCGCGCGAGTTGCTGCGCGCAGGCGCTGCCGGCCGGGCCGGCGCCGACAACGAGCACGTCACAAGTGGTGGGGGGCAAGGGCGGGGACACGGCAGCGGCGTCGAGAACCGGCCATTCTAGGCAGGCACGGGTGGATGTGTTGCAGGCTGGCAGCCGTCAGAACTTTGATCGTGGTCAAGCCTGGCGCGAGTTTCGTGGGCCAGGATGGCCTACGAATGACCGCCAGAGATTTGCCATGTCCTATTTCCTCAGCCCCGGCCAGCGCGCGCTGTTGCAACAGTTGCTGCAAATGCGCCAGCATGAACTCGATCGCCGCGTGGCCCTGCACGGCGCCAGCCGCAGCGAGCGCGCGAGCGAAGTCTTGCAGCAAGACGGCGACGATGCGCCGCAGCGCGACGCGGACCGCGAGATCGACCTCGCGCGCGCCGACCACGATCTTGAAGAGCTGGGCGCCGTGAGCGACGCCCTGGCGCGCGTGCACGATGCGAAGTTCGGCCTGTGCATCGACTGCGGCGAGGCGATCGCCTTCGACCGCTTGAAGCTCGAGCCCTGGGCGCTGCGCTGCGTCGCTTGCGAGGCGGCGCGCGAGCGCAAGAGCGGCGAACTTACGCCGCGTTCGACGATTTGACCTTCAAGCGCCAGGCGTGGAGCAGCGGCTCGGTATAGCCGCTCGGCTGTTCCTTGCCCTTGAAGACCAGATCGCAGGCCGCCCGGTACGCGGCTGACGCAGCGAAACGCCCGGCCATCGGCTGGTACAGCGGGTCGCCGGCATTCTGGCCATCGACCACCGCAGCCATGCGCTCGAAGGTGGCGCGCACCTGGGCTTCGGTGGTGACGCCGTGGTGCAGCCAGTTGGCGATGTGCTGCGATGAAATGCGCAGCGTGGCGCGGTCTTCCATCAGGCCGACGTCGTGGATATCGGGCACCTTGGAGCAGCCCACGCCCTGGTCGATCCAGCGCACCACGTAGCCCAGGATGCCCTGGGCGTTGTTGTCGAGTTCCTGCTGGATTTCGGCCGCCGACCATTGCGCTGTCTTCACCACCGGCACGGTCAGCAGGCCCGCGAGCAAGGCCTCGCGTTCGGCATCGACGTCGATCTTCTCCATCCGCCTTTGCACGGCGAAGACATCGACCTGGTGGTAGTGCAGCGCATGCAGCGTGGCCGCGGTCGGCGATGGCACCCAGGCGGTATTGGCGCCGGCCAGCGGGTGCGCGATCTTCTGTTGCAGCATCGCGGCCATCAGATCGGGCATGGCCCACATGCCCTTGCCGATCTGCGCCTTGCCGCGCAGGCCGCATTCCAGCCCGACCAGCACATTGCTGCGCTCGTAGGCCTGGATCCAGGCGCTGGACTTCATATCGCCCTTGCGCAGCATCGGCCCGGCAAGCATCGCGGTGTGCATCTCGTCGCCAGTGCGGTCGAGGAAGCCGGTATTGATGAAGGCCACGCGGCCATCGGCGGCGGCGATGCAGGCCTTGAGGTTGACGCTGGTGCGGCGCTCCTCGTCCATGATGCCGAGCTTGACGGTGTTCTTCGGCAACCCCAGCAGGGCCTCGACGCGGGCGAACAGCTGGCTGGCGAATGCGACCTCGGCCGGGCCGTGCATCTTCGGCTTGACGATATAGACCGAGCCGGTACGAGAGTTGCGGATGACGCCCTGCGCGCTCGGGCGCTTCAGGTCGTGGAGGGCGATCGCGGTCGTCACCACCGCGTCGAGGATGCCTTCAGGGATCTCGCGGCCGCCATCCCACAGGATCGCCGGATTGCACATCAGGTGCCCGACATTGCGCACGAAGAGCAGCGAGCGGCCGTGCAGCACGACTTCGCCCTGGCCGCCCGGCGCGCGATAGCGGCGATCCGGGTTGAGGCCGCGGGTGAAGGACTTGCCGTCCTTGGTGACCGGCTCGGTCAGCGTGCCTTTGAGGATGCCGAGCCAGTTGGCATAGGCCTGGACCTTGTCGTCGGCATCGACCACGGCGACCGAATCCTCGAGGTCGAGGATCGTCGAGAGCGCGGCTTCGAGTACCAGATCGGCCACGCCGGCCGGGTCGGCGGCGCCGATCGGTGTGCCGCGGTCGATGCGGAGATCCAGGTGCAGGCCGTTGTGGGCCAGCAGCACGGACGACGGCGCCGCGGCGTCGCCCTGGTAGCCGACGAGCTGCGCGGGTTTGGCCAGCGCACTCAGGCTGCCGTCTTTCAGCCTCACCCGCAGGGCGCCGCCCTCGACGCGGTAGGCGGTGGAATCGATGTGCGAGCCGTGCTGGAGCGGCGCCGTGCGGTCGAGCACGTAGCGCGCGTATTCGATGACCTTGGCGCCGCGCAGCGGGTTGTAGCCGCGGCCCTTGTGCGCGCCGCCGCTCTCGGGCAGGGCATCGGTGCCATACAGCGCGTCGTACAGCGAACCCCAGCGCGCATTCGCGGCATTCAGCGCATAGCGCGCATTGGTCACCGGCACCACCAGTTGCGGCCCGGCCTGGCGCGCGAGTTCGGCATCGACGTTCTTCGTCGTCGCGTGCACCTTGGCCGGCACCGGCACCAGGTAGCCGATGCTGTCGAGGAAGGCGCGGTAGGCGTGCGGCTGGGTGATCGGGCCGGGGTTGGCGCGGTGCCAGGCGTCGAGTTGAGCCTGCAAGCGCTCGCGCTCGGCGAGCAGCGCGGCGTTTTTCGGTGCCAGATCGTGGACCAGGGCGTCGAAGCCGCGCCAGAAGGCGGCGGGCTCGACGCCGGTGCCGGGCAGCACCTGCTCGTCGATGAAGCGGTGCAGCGGCGTCGCGACTTGCAGGCGGTGGGCGGTGGTGCGGGTGGTCATGGCGTGGGCTGCGGTCAGAAAGGAAAAAAGTCGAGCACGTCGCGCAGGCTGATGCCGCTGCGCGTCGGCGCGGTATCGAGCTCTTCGAGCGGCAGGCCGGCGCGGTTCACCCACAGCGTGGTGTAGCCGTACCAGGTCGCGCCAATGGCATCCCAGGCGTTGCTCGAGACGAAGAGGATCTGTTCGGCCGGCAGCTTCAGCGCCTGCGGCCCCAGCGCATAGGCCGCGGCATCGGTCTTGAAGCGCTGCACGCCGTGGACGGAGAGCACATGCGCCAGCAAGCCGCTGAAGCCCGCGCTCTTGATCGCCGCGCCGAGCATCTCCGGATCGCCGTTGGAAAGGATGCCGGCGGTGATGCCTCGCCGTTTCAACTCGGCCAGGACTTCGCGGCTTTCAGGGTAGGCGCTGAGGTGGCGGTACTGGTTCATCAGGCGCTCTTCGCCGGCAGCGTCGAGTGCCAGGTTCAAGCGCGCAGCGGCATAGCGCAGGCCCGCGCGCGTGACCTCCCAGAACGGCTTGTAGCGCCCGCTCAGAGTCAGCAGGCGCGTGTAATCGATCTGCTTGTCCCGCCAGATGGCGGCCAGACGCTCGCCGTGGCCGGGAAAGAGCTGCTCGGCGAGCAGGCCGACGCTATAGACGTCGAACAGCGTGCCGTAGGCGTCGAACAAAACGGCACGCGGAGCGCCAGCCTGGTTTTGCATCTGCCCAATCTATTCTCTACGCAGAACGGCATTAAGCGCCCAAAACGGCGGGGATTGATGACTTCGATGCAAAATCCAGCGCCATGGACAAGCTGAAGCAGATCGAGTCCTTTGTCTCGGTTGCGGCCAAGGGCAGCCTGACGGCTGCGGCCCATGCCGAAGGCGTGGCGCCGGCGGTGATCGGCCGACGCATCGACGGGCTCGAAAATCGCCTGGGCGTGAAGCTCCTGGTGCGCACCACGCGGCGCATCACCCTGACCCACGAAGGCAGCGCTTTCCTCGACGATTGCCAGCGCCTGCTGGTTGACCTGGCGAATGCCGAAGCCAGCGTCAGCGCCGGGGGTGTGAAAGCTAGTGGCTACTTGCGTGTGACCGCGCCGGCCGGCTTCGGGCGCCGGCATGTGGCGCCGATGGTGCCGAAATACCTGGCCGAGCACCCCGAGGTGCATATTTCGCTGAACCTGTCGGACCGCGTGGTGGATATCGTCAACGAAGGCTTCGACTGCGCCGTGCGCGTGGGTGATATGCCCGATTCGGGCCTGGTCAGCGTGCGCCTGGCCGATAACCGGCGCCTGTGCGTGGCCGCGCCGGCCTACCTCAAGCGGGCCGGCACGCCCAAATCGCCGGCCGAGCTGCAACGCCACGAATGCCTGACCCTCAGCTCCGATGCCAGCCAGACCCGCGGCTGGGCCTTCAGCGTCGATGGCGCGGTCACACGCCTGCGCCCGAACGGCCGGCTCGATTGCAGCGACGGCCAGGTGCTGCACGACTGGTGCGTGCAAGGCCTGGGCATCGCCTGGCGCAGCACCTGGGAGGTCGATGACGATATCGCCGCCGGCCGCCTGGTCAGCCTGCTTGACGACTTTGCCGCGCCGCCCAACGGCATCTACGCCGTATTTCCGCAACGCAAGCACCTGCCGCTGCGGGTGCGGCTGTGGATCGATTTCCTCAAGCACAGCTGGGGCGATCCGGCGTATTGGAAAGCACTGGCCTGAAAGACAAACAAGCCCGGCTCGCCGGGCTTGTTTCGAGGGGACTGAAGTGGCTCAGGCCTTCTTGCTCAGGCACTCCTTCATGAAGGCCTTGCGGGCATCGCCCTTCTTGTCGCTGGCGTCTTTGTTGCACATCTTCATCTTTTCCTGCTGGGCGGCGCGGCCGTCGGCCTTGGCCGACAGGCATTCCTTCATGAAGGCCTTGCGCTCGTCGCCCTTCTTTTCGCCAGCATCCTTGTTGCAGGTGGCCATTTTGCCTTGCTGGGCGGTGGGCTTCTTGTCGGCCATCGGCGCCGCGCCGGCATGGCTGGCGGCAAATGACGGACCGGCCAGGGCGGCCAGCGCCAGGGCGATAGCGGAAATGAGCAGTTTCATGGGTTCTCCTTCATCCTCGGACCTTGGGCACGATTGCCGCGCCGGATTGAAGCAGAGCCTGTCCTCACCGGCAAGGGCTGCAACGCAACGCGCTCGATTGCGCTGACAGGATCGGCCCGAAGTTGGTCAGAGGATGCGCCGCGGGTGATCCAGCATTTCGTGCGCGGCGTGCAGGCGCCGCACCAGCACTTTGATGAAGGCATCGTCGAAGCGGTGCCGCGTGCCGGGCGACAGCTGGCCCAGCGTTTCGGGCGTGAAGGACACTGTGGTGCATGGCGTCGTGACGACCACGTCGGCCCGATGCAGGCGCAAGTCTTGGCTGGGCGCAAGGTAGGCCATTTCACCGACAGACGTGCCATGACCCAATTGCGCCACCCGGCGGCCGTCGCGGAAGACCTCGACCTCGCCCTGCGCCAGGATGTGAAAGCTGCCGCCGGCCTGGCCTTTCTTGTACAGCGGGTGACCGAAGGCAAAGCGCTGCCACTTGGCGCGATGCACCACCTCCCACAACTCGACATCGCCGAAGCCGGCAAAGAACTCCAGCGCGCGCAGCAGGTTGAAGCGTTCGGAGTCGAGCACCCCTTGAATGCGCCCACGCGGCACTTCGCGCCGCGCCACCAGGCCCGACAGGCCTTGTGCAAATTCGTCCCAGCTCGCCGGGCGCTCGCCCGGCTGCTTGGCCAGCGCACGGCGGATCAGCGTGTCCAGGCTGGCCGGCACGCTGTCGCGCAGGCCGCTCAGCGGGGCTGGGTCTTCGTTGAACACCTGATGCATCAGGGCCGGCTGGGTCGGGCCCTCGAAGGGCGGGCGGCCGGCCACCAGGTGGTACATCACTGCGGCCAGCGAGTAGATGTCGGCACCGCAGGTAAGCGCGCTGCCGTCCAGTTGTTCGGGCGACATGTAGGCCAGCGAGCCGACGCGGTGGATCTGCGTGCGCTCGGCGTCGAGCTGGAACACGCTGCCGAAGTCGGTGACTTTCACATCGATGACCTGGTCGCCATCCATCACCGCCAGCAGGTTGGCCGGCTTCACATCGCGGTGGATCAAGCCTTGGCGATAGACATAGCCCAGCGCCATCGCGCACTTGAAGCCGATTTCGACGATCTGTTCGAGCGAGAGCAGTGCGTCGGGGCGGCAAAAGCTGCGCAGCGTGGTGCCCGGCACGTACTCCATCACCAGATGCGGCTGCACCGGGTCGGCCACGGCGTCGAAAATCTGCACCACATTCGGGTGCGACAACCGGCCCACCAGCGCGGCCTCGGCAGCGAAAAAGCGCTCGTAAAAATGCGCGCCGCCGCTGCCGCCGGCACTCGCAGCCAGCGGCGCGCGCACGCACTTGATGGCCACGTCGCGGCCATGAAATTCATCGCGGGCATGGAAGACCTGGCTGGTCGCGCCTTCGCCCAGGTGGCCCAGCACGCGGTATTGGCCGATGTGGCTGGGCAGCTTCGGCGGCCGCGTGGCAAGCTTGTGCATGGCGTGGGGGTGGGCAGGCGCAGGCGGATCCTGGCCATTGTTCAACGAGGGCGGGTTCGGCCCTGTGATGTTCCGCACATTCGGCCCAGGCTGCTCGGGTAAACAAGGGCTCTGCGGCGGCGCATTTTTCGGCACCGCGTGCGCAGCGATCCCGGGGCGGTCGGATCGGCCGACGGCCGGCAGCCGGTACGTAGAATCGGCGCCATGATCCAAGCCCAGCACGAGCTGCTCGACGCCCTGCGCCAAGCCGCTGCCGAAACGGTGCCCGGGCACGTATTGAGCCTGGCTTTCGAATCGCCGAAGCAGGCCGCGCACGGCGATCTGGCCATCACCGCCGCAATGCAACTGGCGCGGGCGACGAAGAGCAACCCGCGCGCGCTGGCCGAACAACTGGTGGCCGCCTTGCAGCGCCAGCCGGCGGTGCAGCGCTGGGTGAGTGGCCTCGAAATCGCCGGCCCCGGTTTCATCAACCTGCGCCTGGTACCGGCCGCCAGGCAGGCCGTCGTCGCCGAAGTGCTGCGCGAGCGCGAGCGCTTCGGCTTGCAGCCGGCCCATGGCCAGCGCGTGCTGGTCGAATTTGTCTCGGCCAACCCGACCGGCCCCTTGCACCTGGGCCATGCGCGCCAGGCGGCGCTCGGCGATGCGCTGTGCAGCCTGTTCGCCACCCAGGGCTGGAGTGTCACGCGAGAGTTCTATTACAACGATGCCGGGGTGCAGATCGCCACGCTGGCGGCATCGGTCAAGGCCCGGCTCGACGGCCTGAAACCCGGCGACGCCGATTGGCCCGCCGCGGCCTACAACGGCGACTACATCGCCGACATTGCGGCCGGTTTCGCAGCCCGCAAGACGGTCAAGGCCGACGACCGCGAATTCACCGCGTCGGGCGACAAGAACGATCTCGACGGCATCCGCCAGTTTGCCGTGGCCTACCTGCGCCACGAACAGGATCTCGACCTGCAGGCCTTCGGCCTGCGCTTCGACAACTACTTTCTCGAGTCGAGCCTGTACAGCGGCGGCAAGGTCGAGGCCACGGTCGCGCGCCTGGTCGCCTCGGGCAAGACTTTCGAGCGCGACGGCGCCCTCTGGCTGCGCACCACCGACTACGGTGACGACAAGGACCGCGTGATGCGCAAGTCGGTGCCGCCAGGGGCCGGCGCCACGGCCGGTGACGGCACGCAATACACCTACTTCGTGCCCGACGTGGCCTACCACCTCGACAAGTGGGCGCGCGGCTATGCCAAATGCATCAACTGCCAGGGCACCGATCATCACGGCACCATCGCCCGCGTGCGCGCCGGCTTGCAGGCGGCGGGCATGGGCGTGCCGCTGGGCTTTCCGGACTACGTCCTGAACAAGATGGTCAGCGTGATGCGCGGCGGCCAGGAAGTGAAGCTGTCCAAGCGCGCCGGCAGCTACGTCACGTTGCGCGACCTGATCGACTGGACCAGCCGCGATGCCGTGCGCTTCTTCCTCATCAGCCGCAAGGCCGATACCGAATACAGCTTCGATGTCGATCTGGCGCTGGCGCAAAACGACGACAACCCGGTTTTCTATGTGCAGTACGCGCACGCGCGCATCTGCTCGGTGCTGGCGCAGTACCGTGACAGGACGGGTGACAAGGGCGGCGCCGCCGGCGCGCTCGAACGAGCCGACCTGGCGTTGCTGAGTGCACCGACCGAAGCCGCGTTGATGCTCGAACTGGCGGCCTACCCGACCACGCTGCAACGTGCCGCCGCCGGCTTGGCGCCGCACGACGTAGCCTTTTATCTGCGCGGGTTGGCGGCGGCCTTTCACAGCTATTACGCGGCCGAGCGCTTTCTGGTTGAAGATGTGGCCTTGGCGCGTGCGCGCCTGGCTCTTTTGGCCGCCACCGCGCAGGTGCTGCGCAATGCACTGTCCGTGCTCGGCGTTTCGGCGCCCGAGCGCATGGACCGTGACCATCCGACTCTCGCACTGGAAACCACGGCATGACTTCGCAACGCGGCGGCTTCGCCCTCGGATTGATCGTCGGCCTGCTGCTCGGCCTGGCGCTGGCGCTCGGCGTGGCGCTGTACGTGACCAAGGTGCCGGTGCCTTTCGTCAACAAGGTGCCGCAGCGCACCGCCGAGCAAGACGCCGCCGAGGCCGAGCGCAACAAGCACTGGGATCCGAATGCGCCCCTGGTCAACAAGCCGGTGGCCAAGTCGGCCGCGCCCACCGCGGCCTCGCAGCCGGGTGCGGCAGCGCCGGCCACGACAGCCCGTGTGCCGGCGCCGGCGGCGCCGCCCACCACCGCGGCCAACGCGGTGACGGTCAAGTCCACCAAACCCGGCACCGATGCGTTCACCTATTTCGTGCAGGTCGGGGCCTATGCCCGGCCTGAAGACGCCGAACAGCAACGCGCTCGCGTCGGCCTGATGGGCATGAGCGCCAAGGTCAGCGAGCGCGAGCAGTCCGGCCGCACGGTTTATCGCGTGCGGCTGGGGCCTTTCGAGCGCAAGGACGACGCCGATGCCGCACAGCAGCGACTGGCCGGCAACGGCGTCGAAGCGGCGCTGGTTCGGGTCGAACGATGAACCGCATGAAATCCGAATCAGCCACCATGAAGGACACCACGACCATGATCACGCGCCGAGATTTTTCCCTGACTGTCACGACCGCCGCCCTCGGCCTCGGCAGCGCCGCCCGTGCGCAGGGGGCCGCACCGACCGAAGGCCGCGACTATGTGCGCCTGAATACGCCGGTGGCCGTGCCCGCAGGCGGCAAGATCGATGTCATCGAGTTCTTTTCCTACGGCTGCCCGCATTGCTATTCGTTCGAACCGATGCTCGAACAATGGGTCAGGAAGCTGCCGCCCGATGCGGCCTTTCGTCGCATCCCGGCGGCCTTCAATGCGACCTTCGAGGGCTATGCCAAGCTGTACTACGCCCTCGAAGCCGTCGGCCAGGTCGAGGCCTTGCACAAGCGCGTTTTTGCCGCCATCCATGTACAACGCCAGCGTCTGGACAAAGAAGCCGATATCGCCGCCTTTGTCAGCGCCAACGGCGGCGATGGCGCCAAGGCCGTCGAGGCCTACAAATCTTTCGGCGTGGCCACCAAGCTGCGCCAGGCCAAGCAGGCCGTGGACGCCTACAAGATCGACGGTGTGCCGGCGCTGGGCATCCACGGCCGCTGGTTCACTTCGGGCTCGCTGGCCAACGGCAACGACAAGGCCCTGGTCGTGGCCGACCACCTGATCCAGCGCGCCCGCAAACCGAGCTGATTTCACACCCGGGCCGCCCGTCGCGGCACAGGCTTGTGGCTAGAATGGCCTGCAAGTTTTGTGCCGCCATGAACTTATACCAACCCCTCGTCCTGCTGCTTTGCGCTGCCGCGCTGGCGCCGGTGCAGGCCGAAAAGGCCGACCGCGGCAAGCCGCTGACGATCGAGGCCGACCAGCCCGGCAGCGTCGATCTGTTGAAACAGATCGTGGTCTTCAACGGCAATGTGGTCGTGGCCCAGGGCACGATGGCCATTCGCGCCGAACGCGTTGAAGTGCGCGAACGGTCCGATGGCCACCGCAGCGCCACCGCGCTGGGAACTGCCGCCAAGCCGGCGGCGTTCAGGCAAAAGCGCGACGGCGTCGATGAAACCGTCGAAGGCAGCGCCGAGCGCATCGAGTACGACAGCCGCGGCGACGTGGTGCGCTTCAGCGGCAACGCCCAGGTACGTCGCCTGCGCGGCACGACGCCGGCCGACGAGATCAGCGGCAACGTGATCACCTACGACAACGGCAACGAAACTTTCAGCGTGCAGGGCGCGGCCGCCGCCGCGGGCGCGGCATCGACCGCTGGCAATGGCCGCGTGCGCGTGGTCATCACGCCCCGACCCGAGCCTGCCCCCTTGCCGGCGGCGGAGCCCAAGCGTTGACCGCCAGCGCACTGTCGTCGCTGCCGCCGAATACCACGTTGGCCAGCCGCCTCGAAGCGCGCGGCCTGCAAAAGCGCTACGGCGCGCGCACGGTGGTCAAGGACGTGCATCTGGCCGTGGCGGCCGGTGAAGTGGTCGGCCTGCTCGGCCCCAACGGCGCCGGCAAGACGACCACCTTCTATATGGTCGTCGGCCTGCTGCGCGCCGACGCCGGCGAGATCACGATCGACGGCGCCTCGGTCGAACACCGGCCGATCCACCAGCGTTCGCGCCTGGGCTTGTCCTACCTGCCACAGGAAGCCTCGATCTTTCGCAAGCTGAGCGTCGAAGAAAATATCCGCGCCGTGCTCGAGTTGCAGATCGGGCCCGATGGCAAGCCGCTGCCCAAGTCGCGTATCGAACAACTGCTCGACGGCCTGCTGGCCGATCTGTCGATCGAAAAACTGCGCGCCAGCCCGGCCCCGGCGCTGTCGGGCGGCGAGCGGCGCCGCGTCGAGATCGCCCGTGCCCTGGCCACGCAGCCGCGCTTCATCCTGCTCGACGAACCCTTCGCCGGCGTCGATCCGATCGCCGTGATCGAGATCCAGCGCATCATCGGCTTCCTCAAATCGCGCGGCATCGGGGTGCTGATCACCGACCACAACGTGCGCGAAACCCTGGGCATCTGCGACCGCGCCTACATCATCAGCGAAGGCCGTGTGCTGGCCGAAGGCACGCCGCACGAAATCGTCGAGAACCCGGACGTGCGCAAGGTTTATCTCGGCGAACACTTTCGGATGTGACCATGAAGCCCTCGCTTCAGGTTCGGCTGTCGCAGCACCTGGCGCTGACGCCGCAGTTGCAGCAGTCGATCCGGCTGCTGCAACTCTCCACGCTCGAGCTGCACCAGGAAGTCGAGCAGATGCTGGAACAGAACCCCTTCCTCGAAACCGAGGAAGAGGCGGCGCCGGCCTACGAACAATCCCTGGAGCGGCCGACGGCTGCAGCCTCGACCAGCGCCGATCGCGAAGACGCCGCAGCGCGCAGCGACAGCGCCAACGATGGCGGCAGCGACGAGCCGGCGGGCATCGACCGCACCGAGATGGGCACCACCGAGCGCGACGACTGGGAGAACGGCACCGAGCGCGAAGATTTCGACGGCATCCGCGAGACCCCCTCGAGTGCGTCGTCGTCGGCCAGCGACGACGATTTTGACCCCCAGGAGCGCAATACCGGCAGCCCGTCGCTGCAAGACCACCTGCGCGCGCAACTCGTCGGCATGCGCCTGTCGGCGGAGGATTTTGCGGCGCTGAATGTGCTGATCGAGTCGCTCGACGTCGACGGCTACCTGGCCGACCGCCTGGACGATATTGCCGCGCAACTGGCCGACGACGACGACAGTCGCGCGGCCCTGCTGGAACGCCTGCAATGCGCACTGAAGTGGTTGCAAAGCCTGGAGCCAACGGGCGTCGGTGCGCGCGACCTGCCCGAGTGCCTGGTGCTGCAACTGCGCGCCAAGCCGCGCTGCGAAGCCCAGGCCGTGGCCATCATCGTGTGCAAGCAGTACCTCGAATTGCTGGCGCGGCGCGACCTGAAAAAGCTGATAGCCGCGACCGGCGCCGACGAAGAGCTGCTCAAGGCAGCGCAGGCCCTGATCGTGGCCTGCGAGCCCAAGCCGGGGCGGCCGTTCACGAATGCCGAAGCCCATATCGTGGTGCCCGACGTGATCGTGCAAAAGAGCGGCCGCGGCTGGAAGGTGGTGCTCAACCCCGATGTGATGCCCAGGCTGCGCATCAACGATCTGTATGCGCAGGCCATCAAGGGCCAGCGCAACGGCGCCGGTGCGCCGATGTCGGCGCGGCTGCAGGAAGCGCGCTGGTTCATGAAGAATATCCAGCAGCGCTTCGATACCATCGCCCGCGTCTCGCAGGCCATCGTCGAGCGCCAGAAAGCCTTCTTCAGCCACGGTGCGATCGCCATGAAACCGCTGGTGCTGCGCGAGATTGCCGATGAATTGGGCCTGCACGAAAGCACCATCTCGCGGGTGACCACGGCCAAGTACATGGCCACGCCGATGGGCACCTATGAGCTGAAATATTTCTTCGGCAGCGGCCTGGCCACCGAGGCCGGCGGCAATGCCTCGAGCACCGCGGTGCGCGCGCTGATCAAGCAACTGGTGGCGGCCGAGCCCGCCGAGAAACCGCTGTCGGACAACCAGCTCGCCGAGATGCTCGCCGAGCAGGGCATCACGGTGGCGCGGCGCACGGTGGCCAAATACCGCGAAGGCCTGAAGATCGCGCCGGCCAACGTGCGCAAGGCAATGTGACGTGAGCCCCCAAGCTTGCGGCTGCGCCGCTTCGCGCCCCCCGGAATCCCGCAGGGGCCGCTGCGTGGCCCTTGGGGAGCACTCTCCCCTTGGGGCGGCCCGGCGGGTCGAGTGATGGCTGTCGATCTTTTCCTGCCCTGCGCGGCCGGTGCCGAAACCTTCCTCGCCGACGAGTGCAAGCGCGTGCTCGGCGCCAAGACGCGCCTGCTCACGGCGCGCGGCGGCGTCACCGTCGAAGGCGACGAGCCCGCGGCGATGGCGCTGAACCTCGAAAGCCGCCTGGCGCAGCGCGTGCTGTGGCCGCTGGCGCAGGGCGCCTACCGCCACGAGCACGATCTGTACGACATCGCGCGCAGCGTGCGCTGGACCGACTGGATCACGCCGCAGCAGACCCTGCGTGTCGAGACCACCGCCCAGCGCTCGCCGCTGCGCAGCCTGAATTTCGCCACCCTGCGCATCAAGGACGCGGTCTGCGACGCGATCCGCGAGGTCCGCGGCGAGCGGCCCAGCGTCGATACCCGCGCGCCCGATCTGCCGCTGGCCCTGCACCTCACACCGACCCACGCCACGCTGTATGTCGATAGCTCGGGCGAGCCGCTGTTCAAGCGCGGCTGGCGTGATGCCCGTGCCGCCGGGCGTGACGTGACGGGTGAAGCGCCGCTGAAGGAAACCCTGGCCGCGGCGATGCTGGCCGCTGCCGGCTGGCACGGCCGCGCCGAAGACGGCGCGCTGCTCGACCCCTGTTGCGGCGCCGGCACCATTGCCATCGAGGCCGCGCAAATGGCCTGCGCCATCGCCCCCGGGCTCGAACGCCGCTTCGCCTTCGAGCGCCTGGCGCCTTGGCGCGACCAACTCGGCGCATGGCGCGAACTACGCGAGGCAGCGCGCGCGCGCATCCACGCCAGCGCCGTGCCGATCTTCGCCGGCGATGTCAGCTTTCGCATGACCGACTTCGCCGCGCGCAATGCCGAACGCGCGGGCGTGGCGCGCGCCATCGAATTCAAGACTGCCGACGCTTTGCAGCGCCTGCCGCCGGCCGAGCGCGGCGTGCTGGTGTTGAATCCGCCCTATGGCGAACGCATCGGCGCCAAGGGCCGCGGCACCCGGCCGGCGCACGGCGGCGGCTCGGGTGCGAGCGCGCGGGAAGACTTCGAGGGCGGCGGCACGCCGGCGAGCTTTTTTGCCGACCTGGCCTCGCACTGGAAGCGCCACTACGCCGGTTGGACGGCCTGGGTGCTGAGCCCGGAAATGAAGCTGCCGTCGTTGATGCGCCTGAAGGAAAGCCAGCGCGTGCCGATGTGGAACGGCCCGATCGAGTGCCGGCTGTTCCGCTTCGACATGGTGGCCGGCTCGGCGCGGCGCTGATTCTTTTCGCGCCCGACAGTCAGTCGGCGCTGGGCCGCTCCCGAGCCGACGGAGCGCCCCCTCGGGGCATAAGC